>NZ_QGGF01000408.1 GCF_003857015.1 Micromonospora globispora
CCGATGGGGCACGGTGGCCCGCCCTCGCGTGGCCTGCCGCCGGGCCCCGGCGGGTACGGCCCGGACGGTCCCGGCGGTTACGGCCCGGACGGCCCCGGTGGTTACGGCCCGGACGGCCCCGGTGGTTACGGCCCGGACGGCCCCGGTGGTTACGGCCCGGACGGCCCCGGTGGTTACGGCCCGGACGAGCAGCGCTTCGACGGCTTCGAGGCCGGTCGGCACGGCCGGCCGGACATGACCGCCGAGATCCGGATGCCGGATCGCGACCCGCGTGGCCGTGGCCCGGCCGGCCCGCCGCCGGTGCCGCAGCAGGGCATGGGCGGTGGTCCCGCGATGGCTGGCCCGCCGATGGCCGGTCCGCCCGTCGGCGGCCCCCCGATGGTCGGCCCGCCGATGGCCGGTCCGCCCGGCAGCGACCTCTACCGGGTCGACCAGATCCGCCGCAGCTTCCAGGTGCGCCGCTTCGGCAGTGGCTACGACCCGGACCAGGTGGACCGGTTCTTCGAGAGCCTGCTGGGCGGCATGCAGGGGCGCAACCCGATGCCGGTGAACCCGAAGGACCTGGACACGCTCCGCTTCGGCCTGGTGCAGGGCGGCTACTTCGAGGCCGAGGTCGACGCCGCTCTCAAGGACGTGCAGGACATCCTCTTCGGCCGCTGAGCCGGTACGACGACGAGGGCCCGCCCCCGATCGGGGGCGGGCCCTCGTGCGTGTGTGGTCGGCGTGCCGGACGCCGGCCGGGTCAGGACCGCAGGCCGTTGCGGCGCAGCACCACGTCGCCGATGACGATGGCCAGCAGCAGCACGGCGATCCCGATCAGCCAGATGTCCTCGACCCTGCCCTGGTGGTTGCCGCACAGCATCGCCAGCAGCACCAGCGCGGTGAGCACCGCGCCGATCCGTCCGGACTTCCGGTGCCCGGGCTTGTGCTGATCTGGCGCGGTTACCGGCTCGCTTCCTGCCACTGTCGGTCCTTCCCTCGCGATCGGATCTCCGGTTAGTCTGGCACGCCCCGTGCCGGGCCCGGCGCAGGGTCCGACCTGATCGGGATACCCGGATCGGGGACACCTCCCGCACGCCCGGGCCGTTGGGCCTGTCTTCGGCAGGGCGGAAGGGCACTACCGGCGTCGCGGAACGGCGACCACACTGCCTCCGGTAGCGTCTTGACGTACACCTTGATTGCCTGTTTGAGGGGGACTGCGGTGCGAGTGACCGGTACGGGACATGCGAGCATGCGGATCGACACGGCCGCGGGCAGCATCCTGTGCGACCCGTGGGTCAATCCGGCCTACTTCGCCTCCTGGTTCCCCTTCCCGGACAACTCCCACCTCGACTGGGAGACCCTCGGCCAGGTCGACTACCTGTACGTCTCGCACCTGCACCGGGACCACTTCGACGCGAAGCACCTGCGCGACTTCGTCTCCAAGGACGCCACCGTCCTGCTTCCCGAGTTCCCCACCTCCGAGATGGAGGACGAGCTGCGGGAGCTGGGCTTCACCAAGTTCCTCAAGGCGCCGAACGAGCAGGTCGTGGAGCTGCCCGGCGGCCTGAAGGTCATGATCCAGGCGCTGACCAGCCCGACCGACGGGCCGATCGGTGACTCCTCGCTCTGGGTGGAGTACGAGGGCGTCCGGCTGCTCAACCAGAACGACGCCCGCCCCACCGACCTGACCGTCTTCGCCGAGCTGGGCCACGTGCACGCGCACATGCTGCAGTTCTCCGGCGCGATCTGGTACCCGATGGTCTACGAGCTGCCGCAGGCGGCGAAGACCGCGTTCGGCAAGCAGAAGCGGGAGCGGCAGTTCGACCGCACCTGGCGGTACATCAACGACCTGAAGGCCGACCACGTCTTCCCGATCGCCGGCCCGCCCTGCTTCCTCGACGACGCGCTGTGGCAGTTCAACGACATCCACGGCGACGAGGGCAACATCTTCCCCGACCAGTCGGTCTTCCTCGCCGAGTACGCCAAGGTCGGCGGCACCAACGGCATCGTGCTGCTGCCCGGCAGCGTCACCGAGATCACCACCGAGGGCGCGACCACCACCCACCCGGTGCCGGTGGAGGAGTTCTTCGCCGACAAGGTCGCCCACCTGGAGGAGATGCGGGAGCGCAAGCGCCCGATCATCGAGGCGGAGAAGAAGTCCTGGCGGCACCCCGAGGTGGACGTGCTCGGCGAGATGAAGCGCCGGATCGAGCCGCTGCTTGACGAGTCGATATACCTGGCCAAGGGCGTGGGCGGCCCCGTCCGCTTCGACCTGGTCGGGACTGACGACTCGGGCGGGGAGACGATTGAATCCATCGTGGTGGACTTCCCGGGCAAGGAGGTCCGGCCGTACGCGGACGAGAAGGTGCGCTACCGGTTCCGTACCGAGCGGGCGCTGATCGAGCACCTGCTGCACATCGGCGAGGTGGACTGGGTCAACTCGCTCTTCCTCTCCTGCCGCTTCTCGGCGGCCCGCATCGGCCAGTACAACGAGTTCGTCTACGCCTTCTTCAAGTGCCTCTCCGAGGAGCGCCTCCAGTACGCCGAGGGCTGGTACGACGAGCACGAGCGGGCCGTCGACGCCGAGGACATCACGCTGGACGGCTGGGTGGTGCAGCGCCGCTGCCCGCACCTGAAGGCCGACCTGAGCCGGTTCGGCATCGTCGAGGGCGAGCAGCTCACCTGCCAGCTGCACGGCTGGCGGTTCGACCTGTCCAGCGGCCGCTGCCTCACGAGCGTGGGCCACAAGATCCGCGCCCATCGCGTAGACGCCGAAACCCCCGCCCCCGCCGGGGAGGCGCTCAGCTAGTTTCGCCGCGCACGCCGTCCCCGCCGGGCGACCATCAGGTCGGGAAGGGGGCGGCGTGGCCGACGACGTGGGGAAGAGCGCGTACCGGTTCAGGCGCGACCGGGAGATGGCCCGGGACGCCTCCCGGGTGGAGACGTTCACCGACGGCGTCTTCGCGGTCGTGCTGACGGTGATGGCCGTCGAACTGCTTCAGAACGGCCCGGCCAGGGCCGGCGGGAGGGAGCTTCCCGACGCCCTCGCCCACGCCTGGCCGTCCTACCTGGCATACGTGATCACCTTCGGGATCGCCGGCCAGATCTGGCTCGGCCATCACAACATGTGGCGGTACGTGGTGCGGGTCGACCAGCTGCTGGTGGTGTTCAACCTGCTCGTGCTGCTCTTCGTGGCCGCGATCCCGTTCACCGCCGACCTGCTGTCGGACAACCTGCGCGGCAGTGCGACCGAGCAGCGGCTGACCGCCGCCCTCTACCTCGGCACCGTGCTCGGCGAGTCGCTCTTCTTCAACCTGAGCTGGTGGTGGGCTCGGCGGCGGCGGCTGCTCCACCCCGACCTGGATCCCCAGCTGGCCCGGGCGGTCTCGCGGCGATTGCTGGTGCGCCCAGTGCTCTATCTGGTCGCCTTCGCCTTCGTCTTCGTCGACCCGATCCTCAGCCTGGTCCTCTACCTGCTGCTCGTCGGCCTCTCCCTCATCCACCGCCCCGGCGACCTGCCCCGTTTCCCCGCCGAGGCCGGCGGTGAGGTCAGCGACCGAGGTCGCTGAGGATCCGCCGGGCGGCGTTGTGGCCGGCGGCGCCGATGACGCTGCCCGCGGGGTGGCAGCCGGCGCTGCCCGCGTACACGCCGTCGATGCCGGTGGCGTACGGCATCCGGTCGGTGAACGAGACGGTGTTGTCGACGTGGTGGATGTGCCCGCCGGTGATGCCGAAGTGGGTTTCGATGCCGGGCGGGGTCAGCGGCACCGCGTCGGCGATCAGGTCGCCGGTGCCGGGGGCGTACCGCTCGCAGATGGCGATCAGCCTGTCGACGTATCCCGGGAGCGCCGCGTCCCAGGTGGTGCCGGCCAGCTCGTACGGGACCGACTGGACGAAGAGCGCCGACGAGTGGTGTCCGGCCGGGTCGGACAGCGACGGGTCGACGGTGGTGTGCAGGTACCACTCGATGGTCGGCTCCTCGGGCAGCCGCCCGGCCTGCACGTCGGCCCACATCCCGCGCAGCGCGGCCATCGGCGACTCCCCGCCGGCGCCGACCAGCGACGCCGAGCCGGGCAGCAAATGGATGGTGGAGCCGAACGGGCTCGGCGCGTCCGGCGGCAGGCAGGAGAAGCGGGGCAGCCCGGTCAGGGCCAGGTTGAGCTTCAGCGTGGTGCCGGGGCGGCGGACGGCCGCCATCCGCTCGCCGAGCGGCGCCGGGAGCGCGCCGTCGGGGAGCAGATCCATCAGCCGGTACGGGTCACAGGCCCCCAGCACCATCGAGGCGGCCACGTGCCGACCGTCGGCCAGGGTGACCCCGCTCGCCGCGCCACCGTCCAGGGTGACGGCGCTGACCGGCGTACCGGTCAGGATGGTCGCCCCGGCGGCGCGGGCGGCCTCCGCGAAGGTCCGGGAGACGGTGCCCATGCCGCCCCGCGCGATCATCCAGGTGCCGTCCGCGCCGGGCAGCCGGCACATGTTGTGCACCAGGAAGTTGTGCCCGGTGCCCGGGTCGTCCGGGCCGGCGTTCAGGCCGGAGAGGCCGTCGGTGACCGCGTACATGCTGACCAGCAGCTCGGAGCGGAACTCGAAGCGGGCCAGGTAGTCGGCGACCGAGCCGCGGACCAGATCGGCAAAGACCTGCCGCAGCGCCGGCCGGACGTACCGTTCGGCGGTCTCCTCCACCGGCAGCGGCTCGGCCAGCCAGGCCGGCGCCAGGTCCTCGCGCAGTGCGGCCAGCTCGGCCTGCATGGCGTCGTCGGCGGCCACGTCGGCGGGGGAGAAGAACTCCGCGAGCTGCCGCCGGGTCGCCGCGTGGTCGCTCCCCATCAGCAGGTACGGCGAGCCGAGGCCGCCCGGGGTGGGCAGGAAGTAGTGCGGGTCGCGGCGCAGCACCGGGATCTTCACGTCGAGCGTGGCGAGCAGCTCCGGCGGCATCAGCCCGAGCAGGTACGACCCGGTGGAGTGGCGCAGCTCGGGCACCTTCGGGAACGGGTTCTCGGTGCGGGTGGCGCCGCCGATCACGTCGGCCGCCTCCAGCACCAGCACGTCGAGGTCGGCGCGGGCCAACAGGATCGCCGAGACCAGACCGTTGTGCCCCGACCCGACGATCACGACGTCGGCGCGGGACGGCAGCTCACTCGCTTCGCTCATGCCCGGGCAGCCTAGTGCGGCGACGGCTCTGGCGGGAGGTCATCGGGCCCGGGCGGCCCGCCACCTGCTCAGGGCAAGGGTGGCCGAGTACCCGGCCAGCACGATCACGTGGAACAGGTAGAGCCAGAGCAACACCGCCACCCCGCCGCCGATCTCGTCGAAGCCGCCGAACGGCACACCCAGGTCGAGCGGGAGGGAGCAGAACAGCACGAACCCGTGCAGGAAACCGGAGAGGTTCGCCGCGGTGAACGAGCCCACCCCGAGCGTCGACAGCCAGTCCGGCGAGGCGGCCCCGACCACCCGGAAGATCCACATCAGCACCGGGGTGAGGGCCAGCCACGTCCCGAGGAACGACAGCACGACCCCGAGCGCGCCGACCCAGCCGCCCTGGCGGACCAGGTGGGTGGTGAGCGGCAGCGCCATCAGGATCGACAGCAGCAGGGCCGGGGCGGGGGCGAGCAGCGGGAGCAGCAGCAACCGACCCCGCCAGCCGACCAGGGCCTCGGCCTGGCCGGGCGGGGTGGCGACCGAGACGAACGCCCGGCGCATCCCCTCGCCGTACAGCGACGCCGGCAGCAGCGAGGCCAGCGCCGCCAGCGGGGTCAACCCCAGACCGGCCTCGACCAGCGCGGCCACCGCCCGGTTCGCGCCGATGTCGGTGGGCAGCGTGGTGATCGCGTACGACGTGAGCCGGCGGACCCGGTCGTCCCCGGCGATCAGCCCGGTCAGCCAGATCGCGAGCAGCGCCACCGGCGCCACGGCGATCGCCCCGTAGAACGTGATCGCGGCGGCGTGCAGCGAGAGGTCCCGGCCGCGTACCGGTCGGAACGCCGCGTTGACGACCCGCCGGGTCCCCTGCCATCGCCTCCCCATCGCGATCTCCTTCCCCGCGGGGCGACCCGGCACGCATTACGATCCGGCGGCATGACGATCGTCTCGACCGACCGCCTGGTGGTGCGTGAGTGGACCGGGGAACCGGCCGACCTGGCACGGATCTTCGACATCTACTCGCGTGACGAGGTGATGCGCTGGCTGGGCGGGGGATCGGGGCTGCTGACCGATCCGGAGCAGGCGCAGGAGCGGCTGCAGACCTGGCGGGACCGGTACGCCCCGTACGCCGGCCGGTACGGCCTCTGGGCCATCGAGCCGCGCGCAACCGGTCAGGCGGGCGGGCAGCGTCCTGCTCAAGCCGCTGCCGGGCCCGGACGGCGTCACGCCCGCCGACGACATCGAGGTCGGCTGGCACCTGCACCCGGACTCGTGGGGACACGGCTACGCCACCGAGGCGGCCCGGGCCGTCGTCGAGCGGGAGTTCGAAACCGGCACCGAGCAGGTGTTCGCCGTGGTCATGCCGGGCAACGACGCCTCGATGGCGGTGGCCCGCCGGCTGGGCATGACGCACGTCGGCATCCGCACCGACTGGTACGGCGGCGAGGAACTGGAGACCTTCGTCCTCCGCGCCACGGGCTGACCGTTCGGTGGAGATCATCCAAAGCGGGTGGCCCGTATCGTCTGCTCGTGTTGATCCGCTTCGACGCCACATCGGACCGCGTCCGCATGACTGCTGCGTATCGCCGGCTTTTTCGGGGCTTCTTTCGGCCGTACCAGGGCACTGGAGTCCTTCTCTGCCTGCTCGCTGTCGTCGCGCTGGTCCCGGACCCGGCGTACGTCGCGCCGATCCTCGCCGGCACCGGAGTCCTGTTCATCTTCTTTTCGCCCGCGCTGCTGCTCCACCGGCTGGTGACGAACGCCTGGCGGTACGGCGGCGGGATCCCCAGCAGCTGGGAGATCAGCGAGGACGGGCTGCGCTGCGCCGACGAGCGGGGCGAGAGTCTGATCCGATGGACGGCCGTGACGAGGGTCGAGTGGCTACCGGACCAGTTGCTCCTCTGGCTTGGCGTGGGTCGCATGATTGCCGTACCGCTGGTGGGCCTGTCGGCTGAGCAACGCGACGAGTTGATGGGCTTCATCCAGGAGCGCGGCCTGTTCAGCGGCCGACCGACCCTGGCCGCATCGAATGATCAGAGCTCCTCCGAGGGCGGCTCCGACCGGTAGGCATTCGTTCGCCTACCGCTCTGCGGCGCACCCGGTGTGCGATCCGGTCCGACTCGGGGCGGCGCGACTAGGGTGGTCGGTAGCACGATGTCCCCGCCGAGGGGGGGAGCCGGATGGCCGAGGCCGCTTTCGCGCCGGAGCAGGCGCCGCAGCCCGCCGAGCGGTCGTTCGACGTGTTGGCTCGACGGGACGAGGCATGGAGCGGGCAGTCCGCGCTGGACCTGCTGCCGGAGAACAACGGCCCGAGAATCGAGGTCCTCCGCGGGTGCGTTGTGGTGTCGCCAGGGAATTGTCACGACCGGCGGGTGGTCCAGCGTGAGCTTGCCTACCGGGTTCTGCGTGCTGCGAAACCGGCATGCCTCTGGGCGTACCAGTCGGTCAACGTGGTGTCCGGTGACGATCTCTTCATCCCAGATCTCGCGGTGCTGCGGACTCGCGGTGGCGGCCAGACGGCATTGGACGTGGGAACCGTGGTCCTGCTCGGCGAGATCGTCTCGGTGGCCAGTCGGCGCATCGGCGTGATCGACCGTCCCCGCGAGTACGCGGCAGCCGGCGTCCCGTTCTTTCTCCGGGTCGACCTGCGCAACCGGGTCCCCGCCATGGGCCTCTACGAGCTGGTCGACGGGGAGTATCGCCCGCTGGCCGCCGCCGCCGCGGGCACCACCTTCGTCATGAACCAGCCCTTCGAGTTCTCCGTCGACCCGGCTGATCTGCTCGACGAGGAGGCTCCGGCGGAGGAACCGGACACCGGGGAGTGAGGCTCCCAGCGGGCGTCCAGGACCCCTGGGGAAGAATGGCCGGGTGACCTCTCCCCGCGACCTCGTCCTGCTCGGCTCGACCGGCTCGATCGGTACCCAGGCCATCGACATCGTCCGGCGCAACCCGGACCGGTTCCGGGTGGTCGCGCTCGGCGCCGGCGGCGGCAACGTCGAGCTGCTCGCCGCCCAGGCCCTCGAGCTCGGCGTCGAGGCGGTCGGGGTGGCCAAGGCGTCGGCCGCGCAGGACCTCCAGCTCGCCTTCTACGCCGAGGCGAGCCGGCGCGGCTGGGCCACCGGGGACTTCAAGCTGCCGAAGATCGTGGCCGGGCCGGACGCGATGACGGAGCTGGCCGGGTGGCCGTGTGACGTGGTGCTCAACGGGGTGGTCGGCTCGCTGGGGCTGGCGCCGACCCTGGCCGCGCTGCGCGCCGGTCGTACCCTCGCCCTGGCGAACAAGGAGTCGCTCGTGGCCGGCGGCCCGCTGGTGAAGGCCGCGGTGACGCGGCCGGGGCAGATCGTCCCGGTCGATTCGGAGCACTCGGCGCTGGCGCAGTGCCTGCGCGGCGGCACGCGGAGCGAGGTGCGGCGGCTCGTGGTCACCGCCAGCGGCGGCCCGTTCCGCGGCCGGCGGCGCGACGAGTTGACCGAGGTCACACCCGAGCAGGCGTTGGCCCACCCCACCTGGAACATGGGCCCCGTGGTCACCATCAACTCGGCGACCATGGTCAACAAAGCGCTCGAGGTGATCGAGGCGCACGAGCTGTTCGACGTGCCCTACGCCGACATCGAGGTGATGGTGCACCCGCAGTCGGTGATCCACTCGATGGTCGAGTTCACCGACGGCTCGACGCTGGCTCAGGCCAGCCCGCCGGACATGCGGCTGCCCATCGCGCTCGGCCTGGGCTGGCCGGACCGGGTCCCGGAGGCCGCCGCCGCGGTGGACTGGACGAAGAGCCACACCTGGGAGTTCTTCCCGCTGGACGACGCCGCGTTCCCGGCGGTGGCCCTGGCCAAGGCCGCGGGCGAGGCGGGACGCTGCCGGCCGGCGATCTACAACGCGGCGAACGAGGAGTGCGTCGCCGCGTTCGTCGCCGGACGGCTGCCGTTCCTCGGCATCGTCGACACCCTCCAGCGCGTGCTGGAGGACGCTCCCGACTTCGCCGAACCAGGTACCGTCGAGGACGTGCTCGCCGCCGAGTCGTGGGCACGGGCGCACGCCCAGGAGATCATCGTCGGGTCGGGGGAAGGAGCCTGATGGCAAACCTGCTCGGGGTGGCGCTCTTCGCCGTTTTCATCCTCGTCTCGGTCAGCCTGCACGAGGCAGGGCACATGCTCACCGCCAAGGCGTTCCGGATGAAGGTCACCCGCTACTTCGTCGGCTTCGGCCCGACGCTGTGGTCGTTCAAGCGGGGCGAGACCGAGTACGGCGTCAAGGGCATCCCGCTCGGCGGCTTCTGCAAGATCGTCGGGATGACCCCGCAGGACGACGACGTCGACCCGGCCGACGAGCACCGCGCCATGTGGCGGTACCCGGTCTGGAAGCGGACGATCGTGATGTCCGCCGGCTCCATCACCCACTTCGCCCTGGCCCTGGGCGCGCTCTGGATCATGGCAGTCTCGGTCGGCCTGCCCAACCCGAAGTTCCCGAGCACCGAGGAGGGCTTCAAGGCCGAGCCGGCCGTGATCGCCCTGGCCCCGTGCGTGGTGGTGGAGAACGCCAACCGTGCCTGCCAGGCCGGCGACCCGGCCAGCCCGGCCGCCAAGGCCCAGCTCCGCGACGGTGACCGGATCACCGCCGTCAACGGGAAGCCCGTCTCCGCCTGGGGCGACATGCTCGACGTGGTCCGCGGCACCAAGCCCGGCTCGGCGACCGTCGAGTACGTCCGCGACGGCGCGTCGGCGAAGGCCACCGTCGACCTGGCCGCCGTGCAGCGCCCGCCGCTGGGCGACCCGAAGGGCGCCACCTCGGCGGTCTCCGCGATGGGCGTCGCGCTCCGACCCACCACCCCGCAGCGAATCGAGTACGGCCCGGTCGGCGCCTTCGGCGCCACCGCCGACTTCACCGGCATGATGGCGGTGCAGACGGCGCACGCCATGCAGCGCATCCCGCAGAAGGTCCCCGCCCTGTGGACCGCGATCACCGGCGGAGAGCGGGACATGGACACCCCGATCAGCGTGGTCGGCGCGAGCCGGCTCGGTGGCGAGTTCGTGGCGAACGACGCCTGGTACGGGTTCTTCATGCTCTTCGTCTCGCTGAACTTCTTCATCGGCGTGTTCAACCTGCTGCCGCTGCTGCCGCTGGACGGAGGGCACATCGCCATCGCCTGGTTCGAGCGGGCCCGGTCCTGGCTGTTCGCCCGGCTGGGCCGCCCGGACCCGGGCCGCGTCGACTACCTCAAGCTCATGCCCATCACGTACGCGGTGATCCTGATCGGTGGCGCGTTCACGCTGCTGACCGTCACCGCGGACGTCGTCAACCCGATCACGCTCTTCTCAAGGTGAGTGCCTGAAGTGACCGCTGTCAGTCTCGGTATGCCCCCCGTACCGCCGCCGCCGCTCGCCCCGCGTCGGGCCAGCCGCCAGATCATGGTCGGCTCCGTGCCGGTCGGTGGGGGTGCGCCGGTCTCGGTGCAGTCGATGACCACCACCCTCACCGCCGACGTCAACGCCACGCTCCAGCAGATCGCCGAGCTGACCGCGGCCGGCTGCCAGATCGTCCGGGTGGCCGTGCCGTCCCAGGACGACGTGGAGGCGCTGCCGGCGATCGCGAAGAAGTCGCAGATCCCGGTGATCGCCGACATCCACTTCCAGCCGAAGTACGTCTTCGCCGCGATCGACGCCGGCTGCGCCGCCGTCCGGGTGAACCCGGGCAACATCCGGCAGTTCGACGACAAGGTCAAGGAGATCGCCAAGGCCGCCGGCGACGCCGGGGTGCCGATCCGGATCGGCGTGAACGCCGGCTCGCTGGACAAGCGCCTCCTCGCCAAGTACGGCAAGGCGACCGCCGAGGCGCTGGTCGAGTCGGCCCTCTGGGAGTGCTCGCTCTTCGAGGAGCACGGCTTCCGGGACATCAAGATCTCGGTGAAGCACAACGACCCGGTGGTGATGATCCGCGCGTACCGGCAGCTCGCCGAGAAGTGCGACTACCCGCTGCACCTGGGCGTCACCGAGGCCGGCCCGGCCTTCCAGGGCACCATCAAGTCGGCGGTCGCCTTCGGCGCCCTGCTGGCCGAGGGGATCGGTGACACCATCCGGGTCTCACTCTCCGCCCCGCCGGTGGAGGAGATCAAGGTCGGCACCGCCATCCTGGAGTCGCTGGGCCTGCGGGAGCGCGGCCTGGAGATCGTCTCCTGCCCGTCCTGCGGCCGGGCCCAGGTCGACGTCTACAAGCTGGCCGAGGAGGTCACCGCCGGCCTGGAGGGGCTGCCGGTGCCGCTGCGGGTCGCCGTGATGGGCTGCGTGGTGAACGGTCCCGGCGAGGCCCGCGAGGCGGACCTCGGTGTCGCCTCCGGCAACGGCAAGGGGCAGATCTTCGTCAAGGGCCAGGTCGTCAAGACCGTGCCCGAGGCGCAGATCGTGGAGACGCTGATCGAGGAGGCGCTGCGCATCGCCGACGAGATGGGCGCCGAGATCCCCGAGGAACTCCGCGACCTCGTCCCCGGCCCCCGCGTCACCGTCCACTGACCCACCCCGCCCGCGCTTCACGGGCGCAGATTCAACGGAAAGAGTGGCCGTTCCCGCGGGAATGGCCACTCTTTCCGTGTACGAGGGGGCTCTGTGCCGGCCCGGGCCGGGTCACTCGGTCTCGGCGAGGATGGCGTAGAGCTTGCGCCGGGTCTCGTCGAGGACCTGAGCGGCGCGCTCGCGCTGGTCGTCGGTGCCGGTCATCATCACCTGCCGGAGCGCGTTCATCGCCTGCGCGCCCGCGTCCCGGATGTCGTGCCAGCTGTTGACCGTGTTCTCGGCGAGCTCCGCCCAGGGCGGGGTCTGTGCCGCCTCGGCGGCCTCCGTGCGGCCCTCCTCGGTGAGGGCGAACCGCTTCCGCCCCCCGCCGGACCCGTCGGTGGCGGCGATAACGCCCTCGTCCTCCAGCAGTTGCAGGGTGGGGTAGATCGACCCGGGGCTGGGCCGCCAGGCCCCGCCGGTGCGGGAGTCGATCTCCTGGATCATCTCGTAGCCGTGCATCGCCCGCTCGGTGAGCAGGGCCAGCACCGCGGCGCGGACGTTCGGTCGCCGCCCCCGGCCTCGTCCCCGGCCGCCACCCCGGCCGCCGTGACCGTGCGGTCCGGGTGGGAACGGCGGGCCGGGCGGGAAGGGCGGGAAGCCGAAGCCGCGCATCCGGGCCTCGTGCATGGCGTGCATTCGGTGGAAACCCATCGGACTCTCCTCATCGTTCTGTCGCTGATGCATCCACGATATATCGGCGATGCATCGCCGACAAGACGTTTATGAGGAGGGTCAACAAACCGTACGTACGTACTGCTAGGGTGGCTGGGTGCCGCTGCTTCCCGAACCGGGCCCGGCCCGGACCCTCGCCCTCTCCACCCTGGTCAACACGGTCGGCCGGGGCACCTGGCTGACTGCGAGCGCGCTCTTCCTGACCCGCTCGGTGGGACTGTCGGTGGCCCAGGTGGGCCTCGGCCTCACCATCACCGCGCTGGTCAGCCTGGTCGCCAGCACCCCGATGGGCTACCTGGCCGATCGGCTGGGGCCGCGTGGCATCCAGCTCACCGCGCTGCTCGCCTCCGGCGTCCTCACCGCCGCCCTGGTCGCCGTCCGGTCGTTCCCGACGTTCCTCGTGGTCGGCGTGCTGATGGCGGTGGCCGACGCGGCCAGCCGGGGTGCCCGGGGCGCCCTCATCGCCGGTGCGGTCCCCGCCGACCAGCGGGTACGCACCCGCGCCTACCTGCGCGCCGTCACCAACGTCGGGATCTCGGTCGGTGCCGTGGTGGCCGGTGTGGGCCTCGCCGCGGACACCCGGGCGGCGTACGTCGCGCTGATCCTGCTCGACTGCGTCACCTACCTCGGCGCCGCCGCGATCCTGCTGCGGCTGGCATCGGTCCCGCCCGTCCCGGCCCCGGCACACGGCCCACGCCTCATCGCGCTGCGGGACCGCCCGTTCCTCGCCTTCACCGTGCTCGACGGGCTGATGTCGATGCATTTCGGGCTGCTCAACATCGCCCTGCCGCTGTGGATCGCCGACCACACCGCCGCGCCGCACTGGCTCATCTCGGCCTGCATGCTGGTCAACACGGTCATCGTGGTGCTCTTCCAGGTGCGTGCCTCGCGTGGCACGGAGGAGCTGGCCGGGGCGGGCCGGGCCGCCCGGCGGGCCGGTGCGGTGATCGCGGTCGCCTGCGTGCTCTTCGCCGCCAGTGGGGGCGTGTCGACGCCGGCCGCCGTCACGCTGCTGCTGGCCGGCTCGTTCGTGCACGTGATCGGTGAGCTGTGGCACGCGGCCGCCGGTTGGGGCATCTCCTTCGGGCTGGCCCCGGCGCACGCGCAGGGCCAGTACCAGGGCGCGTACGGGATGGGCATGCAGCTCGGCGGCATGGTCGCGCCGGTCGTGGTGACCAGCCTGGCGATCGGCTGGGGAGTGCCCGGCTGGCTGCTGCTGGGGGGACTGTTCCTGCTGCTCGGAGCGCTCGTGCCGCCGGTGGTGCGGTGGGCCGAGCGGTCCCGTCCGGCGGAAGCGGCCACCGCGCCGGTCCCGGTGGGGTGAACGCGTCCGACCGGGTCGTCAGGTCGACCGGCGCGCTCCCCGCCCGATCTGGCAGGCTGGTAGCCGTGCTGACGGTGCCGGTACGCCAACTGGGGGAGTCGGAGCGCCGTGCGGTCGAGCGGCTGCTCGACCTCGACCCGTTCGCGGGCGCGCAGGTCGCCGAGCGGGTGGCCGCCCGCGGGCTGGCCTGGTGGCGGGCCGAGGGGCGCATTCTGGGCTACGGCGGCCGCCGCAACCTCGAGTCGATCTGCTGGTTGGGCGGGAACCTGACCCCGGTGCTCGCCACGGAGCCGGCCATCGCCGCCTTCGCGGAGCAGCTCGTCACCGAGGAGCGGATCTGCTCGTCGATCGTGGGCCGGGCCGACGCGGTGCTGGGGCTCTGGGACCGCCTCTCGGCGTACTGGGGGCCCGCCCGGGACGTGCGCCCCAATCAGCCGCTGCTGGCCACGGACGCGCTGCCCACGGTGGCAGCCGACCCCGAGGTGCGGCGGGTGCGCAGCGGTGAGGTCGACCGGCTCTTCCCGGCGGCGGTGGCCATGTACACCGAGGAGGTCGGGGTCTCGCCGCTGGCCGAGGATGGTGGCCGCGGCTACCGCCGGCGGGTCGCCGACCTGGTGCGCGCCGGCCGCGCCTACGCCCGGTTCGACGACGGCAAGGTGATCTTCAAGGCCGAGTTGGCCGTGGTGACCCGGCGGACCGCCCAGGTTCAGGGGGTCTGGGTGGCGCCGGAATGGCGCGGCCGGGGGATCGCCACGGCGGCCATGGCGGCGGTGGTCCGCGATGCCCTGGTCCGGGTCGCTCCGACGGTGAGCCTCTACGTCAACGACTTCAACCTGCCGGCGCGGCGGGTCTACGAGCGGTGCGGCTTCCGGCCGGTCGGCACGCTCGCCACCGTCCTCTTCTGACCGGCATGGCCGGGATCACGTCCCGCTGAATTGCGCTGAACCGGACGTACGGCGCTATGCTGACCATGTTTTTGTACTGACTGGTCAGTTCAATCAAGTCGGGATGTGCATGAAGATCGTCGAGGCCAGCGGGCTGGGTCTACGGACCCGGCGAGGCTGGGTCTACCGGGACGTCGACCTGACGGCCGAGGCGGGGGAGCTGCACGCGGTGACCGGCCCGCCCGGCAGCGGCCGCACCTCGCTCCTGCTCGCCCTGGCCGGCCGGTTCCCGCACACCGAGGGAGAGCTGCGCCGCCGCGGCCCCGCCGCGCTCGGCCAGGTCGGCGGCGTGCACGAACCCGACCCGACCCTGACCGTGGCCGAACACATCC
>NZ_QGGF01000683.1 GCF_003857015.1 Micromonospora globispora
GGGTCAGCCGGCGCTGGGGCTGGTGGCCGGCGCGCCGGTGGAGGCCGGTGCCGTGGTCGGCTCGCCGACGGTGAGGCTCTGGATCACCACGTCCGTCTTCGGCTTGACCTTGGCCCCGCTCCCATTGTCCACGGTCGGCAGGGCACCGATCTTGTCCACGACGTCGAGGCCGCCGGTGACCTTGCCGATGATCGGGTAGACCGGCTTGGTCGGGTTGAAGTCCTTGAAGAAGATGAGGAACTGGCTGCCGTTGGCGCCCGGCGGGTTCGCGATCATGGCGATCGTGCCCTTCGGGTACGCCGGGGCCTGGCCGGCGGCCGGCTTGCCGGACGGGCTCGGCGCCGGGGTGGGGACGTTCTCGTCGTAGAACGAGTAGGCGGGGCCGCCGATCCCGGTGCCGCTCGGGTCGCCGCAGCGGAGCGCGCCCTCGGTGGTGATCTCGTGGCACTTGGTGTTGTCGAAGAACGACTTGCCGGCCAGGTACGAGATGCTCGCGCCGCCGCACGGCGCCGAGGCCAGGTCGAGCTCGGCGGTGATCGGCGCGCCCTGGTTCGTGGTGATGGTCATCGCCCGGGTGCCGGAGGTCGGCAGGCCGGTGGTGGGCGGGGTGCCGACGTCCTTGAGGTTGGTGTTGCCGCTGGCGTCCTGCGGGGTCCAGACGCAGACGTCCTCGGCGGCCTTCTTCTCCGGCTTCGAGTCGAAGGCGCCCAGCGCCCAGGCGGTCCCGAACCCGATCAGCACGATCACCAGGGCGGCGCCGACGGCCGCCTGGATCTGCCGGCGGCGCTTCGCCGCGGCGGCCCGGCGGGCGAGCTGCCGGTCGAGCTTGGCCCGCGCCAGTTTGCGCTGCCGGTCCCTGCTGGAAGCCACCCGTGCTGTCCTTCCTCTAACCTGGTCCTCGCCGGCGCTCGGGCGCTGTCCGCCCGTCGGGCGGCAGGTGCGCCACGCCACACGCCCGCCAGAGTGTACGGGTACCGGCTGGGAAAGTGGTGTACGAGGTCGGACCCCGGTTTATCGGGAGGCGTCACTGTGCCGGGTGGGGCCACCGGGACTGCTGGGCCGGCGAAACCCGCTCGCCCGGGCGGCTAGGCTGGCGACGGGGACGACGACTCGACGGAAGGGGAGCGGACGTGCTCGTGGCCGGCTTTCCCGCCGACGCCTTCGGCACCAACTGCTACGTGGTGGCGACCGCGCCGGGGGAGCAGTGCGTGGTGGTCGACCCCGGCATCGGGGTCCTCGACCGGCTCGACGCCGTGCTCGCCGAGCACCGCCTGCACCCGGCCGCCGTGCTGCTCACCCACGGCCACCTCGACCACACCTTCTCCGTGGCGCCGGTCTGCGGTGCGCGCGGCATCCCCGCGTACGTCCACCCGGACGACCGGGAGCTGCTGGCCGACCCGTCCAAGGCGCTCTCCACGGACCTCACGCAGCTCTTCGGTGGCCGCCTCCCGTACGCCGAGCCGGAGGACGTCGCCGAGCTGACCGACGGCGCGACCCTCGCCCTGGCCGGGTTGGAGATCACCGTCGACCACGCCCCCGGCCATACCGGCGGGTCGGTGCTGTTCCGGCTGCCCGGCGCCGGCTCGCCCTGGGAGGCCGAGCAGATCTGCCTCTCCGGTGACGTGCTCTTCGCCGGCTCGATCGGCCGCACCGACCTGCCGGGCGGCAGCATGCCCCGGATGCTGACCAGCCTGCGGGAGAAGGTTCTCCCGCTGGCCGACGACACCGTCGTCCTGCCCGGCCACGGCCCAGCGACCACCATCGGCCGCGAGCGCGCGACCAACCCGTACCTCCTCGAGGTGGCGGGGACCGGCGACGCGCGCCCGGCCGCGCCCACCCGCGGCCTGTAGTCGCCGCGACCACGACTCCCCGCGCGGTCCGCGCGGGATGCAAGGAGTACGCCATGAGCAAGCCCACGCCCATCTCCGGCTTCCCGGAGTGGACGCCCGCGCAGCGGATGATCGAGCAGTTCGTCCTCGACCGGATCCGCGGCACCTTCGAGCTGTACGGCTTCGCCCCGCTGGAGACCCGTTCGGTCGAGCCGCTGGACCAGCTGCTGCGCAAGGGGGAGACCTCCAAGGAGGTCTATGTGCTGCGCCGGCTGCAGGCCGACACCGACGGCCCGACCGGTGACGACGCGCTCGGTCTGCACTTCGACCTGACCGTGCCGTTCGCCCGCTACGTGCTGGAGAACGCGGGCAAGCTGCAGTTCCCGTTCCGCCGCTATCAGATTCAGAAGGTGTGGCGGGGTGAGCGCCCGCAGGAGGGGCGCTACCGCGAGTTCCTCCAGGCCGACATCGACATCGTGGACCGGGACACCCTGCCGGCCCACTACGAGGCGGAGATGCCGCTGGTGATCGGCGACGCGCTGCGGTCGCTGCCGATTCCGGCCGTGAAGATCCAGGTCAACAACCGCAAGATCTGCGAGGGCTTCTACCGGGGCATCGGGCTGACCGACCCGGAGGCGGCGCTGCGCGCGGTGGACAAGCTCGACAAGATCGGCCCGGCGAAGGTGGCCGAGCTGCTGGCCGAGACGGCCGGGGCGAGCGAGGCGCAGGCGAAGGCGTGCCTGGCCCTGGCGGAGATCTCCGCGCCGGACGGCTCCTTCGCCGACGCGGTCCGGGCCCTCGGGGTCAGCGACCCGCTGCTCGACGAGGGCATCGAGGAGCTGACCTCGGTGGTGGAGACCGCCGCCGACCACTCGCCCGGCCTCTGCGTCGCCGATCTGCGGATCGCCCGCGGCCTCGACTACTACACCGGCACCGTCTACGAGACGCAGCTGGTGGGGTACGAGCGGTTCGGCTCGATCTGCTCCGGCGGCCGGTACGACAACCTGGCCAGCGCCGGGAACGTCCGCTTCCCGGGGGTGGGCATCTCGATCGGGGTGACCCGGCTGCTCGGCCTGCTCTTCGGCGCGGACGAGCTGTCGGTGTCCCGGAGCGTGCCGACCTGCGTGCTGGTCGCCGTCACCAACGAGGACGAGCGCCCGGCCAGCAACAAGGTGGCCGAGGCGCTGCGCTCCCGGGGCATCCCGACCGAGGTGTCCCCGAGCGCCGCCAAGTTCGGCAAGCAGATCCGGTACGCCGAGCGGCGGGGCATCCCGTACGTCTGGTTCCCCGGGGCCGAGGGCGACGAGGTGAAGGACATCCGCTCGGGTGAGCAGGTGGCCGCCGCGGCGGGGGAGTGGACGCCGCCGCGGGAGGACCTGAAGCCGCTGGTGAGCTGAGTTCCCGACTAGCGCGTACGGACGATCGGACCTACGGTAGCGTAAGTTACGCCACCGTAGGGAGATCGTCGTGACCGTACTCAGCCAGACCGCCCTGCTCCTCGAGCTCGAATCCGTGGTGGAGAAGAACCTCGACCGCCATCTGTCGATGGCGAAGGAGTGGTTCCCGCACGAGTACGTCCCGTGGAGCGAGGGCCGCACCTTCGACGGCCCGCTCGGCGGCGAGCCGTGGTCGGAGACGGACTCGACCATCCCCGACGTGGCCCGGACCGCGCTGATCGTCAACCTGCTCACCGAGGACAACCTGCCCTCGTACCACCACGAGATCGCCACCCTCTTCGGCCGGGACGGCGCCTGGGGGAACTGGGTGCACCGGTGGACCGCCGAGGAGGGTCGGCACGGCACCGCCATCCGGGACTACCTGACGGTGACCCGGGCGGTCGACCCGGTGGCGCTGGAACGAGCCCGGATGACCCACATGTCGGCCGGCTACGTCAACGCGCACGGCGACGAGGTGCTGCACTCCCTGGCGTACGTGTCGTTCCAGGAACTGGCCACCCGCATCTCGCACCGCAACACCGGCAAGGTGACCGGCGACCCGGCCTGTGAGGCGCTGCTGGCCCGGGTGGCCGCCGACGAGAACCTGCACATGGTCTTCTACCGCAACCTGCTCGCCGCGGCCTTCGAGCTGGCCCCGAGCCAGGCGATGCGGGCCGTCGCCGACGTGGTGGCCGACTTCCAGATGCCCGGCGTCGGCATCGAGGGCTTCGCCCGCAAGTCGGTGGCGATCGCGCTGGCCGGCATCTACGACCTGCGGCAGCACCGCGACGACGTGGTCGTCCCCGTGCTGCGTCAGTGGGACGTCTTCGAGGTGACCGGCCTGGACGCCGACGGCGAGGCGGCCCGCGAGGAGATCGCCGCCCACCTGGACGGCCTCGAACGCCACGCGTCCCGGTTCGAGGAGAAGCGCGCCGCCCGCGCCGCCCGCCTCACCGCAACCCGCTGACCCGCCGCCCCCACTCCTGTCGATCATGGAGTTGTGGCCGGTAACAAGCCGATGCACAACCGGCACATCGGGCGCCACGACTCCATGATCGGCCCCGGAGTGGTCAGGCGGGGGCGTCGAGGGGGAACAGGAGGCAGCTGGAGGTGGCGTGGGCGATGAGACGGCCGCGGGTGTCGGTCAGTCTCGCCTCGGCCAGGGCGGTGCGGCGGCCGCGCTGCAGGACGGTGCCCTCGCAGCGGAGGGTGCCGCTGGCCACGGTGACCGGGCGGAGGAACTTCACGTTCAGGTCGAGCGAGGTGTATCCGACGCCGGCCGGCAGGGTGGTGTGCACGGCGCAGGCGGCGGCGGTGTCCAGCAGGGTGGAGATGACCCCGCCGTGCACCGTGCCGAGCGGGTTGTAGTGGAACTCCTGCGGCACCAGCTCCACCGCGACCCGGCCCTCGTCGGCCTCCATCCGGGCCATGTCGATCAGGTGCATCACCGGCGGGGCGGCCAGCTCCCCGTCGATCATCGCCCGGAGCAGCTCCAGGCCGCTGCGTCGACCGATGTGCGCCGCGCCCGCCGCCGGGTCGGACCAGGAGAACGTACGGCTGCGGTCCTGCGTCTGTGTCATGGACTCAGCCTGCAGCGCGTTGCTGAGTCTGTCAATGAGACCTAGCCTGGTGGGCATGAGACCCGCGGCACTGGACTGGTCGGTGGAGAACTGCACCATCGCCCGGGCGATGGCGATCCTCGGCGAGCGGTGGACCCTCGTCGTGCTTCGCGAGGTGTTCAACGGCATCCGCCGCTTCGACGACATGCGGATCCGGACCGGCATCCCCCGGCAGGTCCTCACCAACCGGCTGGCCACCCTGGTCGAGCAGGGCGTGCTGCGCCGCGAGCCGTACCGCGAGCCGGGCAGCCGGGTGCGCCACGAGTACCGGCTGACCGAGAAGGGCCTCGACCTCTGGCCGGTACTGGTGGCGGTGCTCGGCTGGGGCGACCGCTACCTCGCCGACCCGGAGGGCTCCCCGCTCGGCGTCGGGCACCGCGACTGCGGCGCAGAGGTCCACGTCGAGCTGCGCTGCGCGGCCGGGCACGAGCTGACCAGCCCTCGCGACGTGGTCCCGCGTCCGGGCCCGGGCGCGCGTCGCCGCACCTGAGCCCGACGCCGCGCGGACGGCGGACCGTCCGCGCGCCGCGCGGGGAACGGCTACCAGCCGAAACCGTTGGCGTACGTGACGCTGGCGAGCACCGCCTGCCCGCTGGTGTTCGGGTGGAAGTAGTCCCAGGTGGAGACCTGGCTCAGCACGAACGGGTAGTTGAACACGGCGTTGTCGTCGAAGTCGCAGTTGGCGCCGTACGCGGTGCAGGCCTGGGCGAGCTGGGTGTTGTAGTCGATCACCCGCTGGCGTACCCGGGCCCGCCGGTCGACGTCCGCCTGCGCGGTGGAGGTGGCGTTGGCCAGCATCGACTGGCAGATGCCGAAGGACGACCAGGCGGTCAGCGCGCTGAGGTTGTTCCGGCCGATGTACCAGAGCCGGTAGATGTCCGGCACGCTGACCACCGCGACCCGGGCGTTGGGCAGGCCGGCCTTGAGCCGGTTGAGGGCGCTGTCGATGTTGGCCCGGTAGGTGGTCACCGAGGTCATGGTGGATTCCGAGCTGGTGCAGGCGTCGTTGGCGCCGATCAGCATGGTGACGTACTCGACGCCCTGGCTGACCGCGGTGCCGGCCTGGCCGTACATGTCGGCGGACTTGGCGCCGCTGCGGGCGTCGTTGTAGTTGCGGCCCTGGATGTTCGGGTTGACCGCGCGGATCCGCAGGTAGTGACTGTTCACCGTGGAGTAGTCACCGGTGCTGAACGAGCGCGAGGTGCAGTCGACGTACCAGCCGCAGGCGTTGAAGCCGCGGGTGATGGAGTCGCCCATGCTGGCCATCGAGTTGGGCGGTGGGGTGGTGGCGGCGGTGGCCGGGCTGGCGGCGAGCAGGACGAGAGCGGTGAGGCTGGCGAGGATGGCCAGCACGCGTCGGGTGAGGGTCATCGTGGCCTCCGGATCGCGGGTGCCGGGAATGCGATGGTTACCGGATCGTATAGATGACCCTCTGTGTCCACAATGTTGCCGGGCCGTTACGTGTGGCCGTTGGGTGAATTCGGGCAAACCGTGGTCTTGCTTACGATCTTAAATATGTGAATACTTCCACTCAGCTCGGCCGGTTCCCCCAGGCTCGGCCGGGTCGGCCCAGGGCCCGCACCACGAGTCGGGCCCCCACCCCATCCGGGAGGCTGTTCATGCGACCCACGAGGTCATCGCTCCGTCGCGCCGTCACCCTCGCCGCCGCCGGCACCCTGGTAGCCGGCTCGCTCCTCGCCTCGCCCGTGCAGGCGGCACCCGCCTCGCCCGCTTCCCCCGACGCCGCCGCCAGCCTGGTCCAGCGGCTCGGCGACCGGTCCGCCGGCACGTACGCCGACGCCAGCGGCACGATGGTCGTCACCGTGACCGACGCCGCCGCCGCCCGCGAGGTGCGGGCCGCCGGCGCGACCCCGAAGCTCGTCGCCCGTGGCGCCGCCGAGCTGAACCGCGCCACCGCCGAGCTGGAGCGGACGGCGAAGGTCGCCGGCACCGCCTGGTGGACCGACCCCGCCACCAACCAGGTCGTCGTCTCCGTCGACAGCACCGTCACCGGTGCCAAGCTCGACCAGGTCCGGGCCGCGGCGGCCCGGCTCAACGGCGCCGTCCGCATCGAGTCCGAAGCCGGCGTACTCAGCCCGCGGATCAACGGTGGCCAGGCCATCTACGGCGGGGGTTACCGCTGCTCGCTCGGCTTCAACGTGCGCAACAGCGCGGGCACGTACTACTTCCTCACCGCCGGGCACTGCACCAACCTGTCGTCCAGTTGGTACACCAACTCCAGCCAGTCGACCTACATCGGTCCGCGGGCCGGCACCAGCTTCCCGGGCAACGACTACGGCATCGTCCGGTACAGCAACACCGCCCTGGCGCACCCCGGCACGGTCTACCTCTACAACGGCAGCTCGCAGGACATCACCGGCGCCGGCAACGCGTACGTCGGCCAGGCGGTCAAGCGCAGCGGCAGCACCACCGGCGTGCACAGCGGCAGCGTCTCCGCCACCAACGCGACCGTGAACTACGCCGAGGGCAGCGTCTACGGCCTGATCAAGACCAACGTCTGCGCCGAGGGTGGCGACAGCGGCGGCTCGCTCTTCGCCGGCAGCACCGCCCTGGGGATGACCTCCGGCGGCAGCGGCAACTGCACCACCGGCGGCACCACCTACTTCCAGCCGGTCACCGAGGCGCTGAGCGTCTACGGCGTGAGCGTCTACTGATCCACCCTTCGGGAACGGGCCGCCGGGCGACCGGCGGCCCGTTTCCGCGTGCCCGCCGTGCCACCGGGCGCGCTTTGCGGATCATCGGACTGGCCGCCGCGCGGCGGGGTACGTTCCGCCCGGTGAGCGCCCCCGTGACCCCGACCGTTGACGTGCCCGCCTCCGCCTGGGCCCCGCTGCGGGTCGCCGCGTTCCGCAGCCTCTGGCTAGCGGTGCTGGCCAGCAACGTCGGCACCTGGATGCAGACCGTCGGCGCGCAGTGGCTGCTGGTCGACCAGCCCAACGCCGCGACCCTGGTCTCCCTCGTGCAGACCGCCAGCATGCTGCCCGTCCTGCTGCTCGCGCTGCCCGCCGGCGCACTCGCCGACACGTTCGACCGGCGCCGGCTGCTGATCGGCGTGCAGTGCTTCCTGGCGGCGGTGGGGGTGCTGCTCACCGCGCTGACCGCGGTCGGCCGGATGCCGCCGGCCCTGCTGCTCACCCTCACCTTCGCGCTCGGCGTCGGCCAGGCGCTGACCCTGCCCGCCTGGCAGGCGGTGATCCCGGAGCTGGTGCCCCGAGCTCAGCTCGTCTCTGCCGCGGCGCTCGGCTCGATCAGCGTCAACCTGGCCCGTTCGGTCGGGCCGGCCGTGGCCGGTGTGCTGGTCGCCAAGGCCGGGGTGGCGGTCGTCTTCGCGGTCAACGCCACCTCGTTCGCGATCTTCGCCTTCGCCCTGTTCCGCTGGCGGCCCGACCGGCCGGAATCCGAACCCGAGCCGGAGCGGTTCGCCGCGGCGCTCCGCGCCGGCGGCCGGTACGTCCGGCACTCGCCGGTCGTCCGCCGGATCCTGCTGCGCGCCGCGCTCTTCGTGGTGCCGGGCAGCGCGCTCTGGGCGCTGCTGCCGCTGGTCGCCAGCCACCGTCTCGGCATGGGCGCCAGCGGCTACGGCGTGCTGCTCGCCGCCCTCGGCATCGGTGCGGTGGCCGGCGCGCTCGTCCTGCCCCGGGTCCGTCGGGCGCTCAGCAGCAGCCAGCTGCTGCTGGCGGCCGGGCTGCTCTACGGCGGGGTCCTGCTGGTGCTCGCCCTGGTGCCGTCACCGGTGCTGGTGACCCTGGCCCTGATCCCCGCCGGTCTGGCCTGGATGACCGTGCTCTCCAGCGTCAACGCCGCGATGCAGCTCTTCCTCCCCGGCTGGGTACGCGCCCGCGGCCTGTCCGTCTACCAGATGGTCTTCGCCGGCGGTCAGGCCCTCGGGGCGGTCGCCTGGGGTGCGCTCGGCGAGGTGACCAGCCTCGTCGTCGCCCTCGCCGCGGCCGGCGCGGTGATGCTCGTCGCCGCGCTCACCGTGCTGATCTGGCCGCTGGTCGAGACCCGGGGCGTGAGCCGGGAGCCGGCCATCTACTGGCCCGAGCCGCACCTCGCCCTGGAGCCGCATCCCCGTTCCGGACCGGTGGTGATCACCATCGGGTACACCGTGCCGCCCGAGCGGCAGGAGTCCTTTGTCGCGGCGATGCGGGCGGTCGGCCGGTCCCGTCGGCGTACCGGGGCGATGCGCTGGGGGCTGTTCCGGGCGGGGGAGCGGGAGCACAGCTTCGTCGAGGTCTACCAGGTGCCGTCCTGGGAGGAGCATCTGCGCCAGCACGGCGGCCGGCTCACCGGGGCCGACCAGGCGGCGGAGGAACGGGCCCGGGCGCTGGTCGAGGGGGAGCCGGAGGTGACCCATCTGCTCCCGGCGGACCCGGAGAACTGAGCGCCCCGGAACCGGCGTGCCGGCGCCGGTGCGTCCGCCGGGCCGAGAGCACCGCCAGCGGGGGCCAGAGCCCGACACCCAGCGCCGTCGCCCGCTCGGCGAGCCCGGCGCGGTGACCGCTGGTCACCTCGAAGACGAACCAGCCGAAGAGGACCAGCAGCAGCGCCGTCACGGTGAGCGCCACCGGCCGCCGGAACGCCCACGGCAGCACCGGCCGGGCCGGGTGGCCGGGGTCCGGGCCACGGGGCAGCAGCAGCGCCGACCCGGCCGGCCAGAGCGCCAGCGCCAGGACGGCGACCGCCGCGACCGTGCCGTGGCCGAGCGAGCCGCCCACCTTGGGCCGCGGGAAGGCGATCAACGCGACGGTGGCCGCTCCGCCGACGGCGAGCAGGAACCGGCTGGGCAGACCAGCGGCGTGCAGGACGGCCGCGGTGGCCAGGTGACACGCGCCGAGCAGCAGGAAGCAGCCGACCATGATCCAGGAGTCCGTCGCGCCCGGTCCGGCGAGTTCGCTGATCGTGTCGCGGACGGGGTCGTAGCCGGCCGGCTGTCGAGCGCCCGCGACGGTCGTACCGCCGAGCAGCAGGACGGGCGCGGCCGCGGCGATGGCCACGGCCCAGCCCGGTACGGCGCGCACCTCGCCACGGTAACCGTCGCGACCGTCGATCGTCCCCGGGACGGTCCGTTGCAGGGGCTGCCCCGGCGCGTCGGCGGTCGGCGGGTCGTCGACCGGAGGCCGCCCCGGATCAGGTCGGGCTGTCGGGTGCCCGCCGGACGCGGCGGGCGGGGCTGACAGAATGCGGGGTGACGACTGTTCCACGATGAGGAGACGCCTGCCGTGATCCGTACCCACAATGCCGGAAGCCTGCGCGCCGCGGACGCCGGCTCGACGGTGACGCTCGCCGGGTGGGTGGCCCGCCGGCGCGACCACGGCGGCGTCATCTTCGTCGACCTGCGCGACGGCTCGGGCGTGGTCCAGGTGGTGTTCCGCGAGGAGGACGCGCACGCGCTGCGCAACGAGTTCTGCGTCAAGGTCACCGGTGAGGTGACCCCCCGCCCGGCCGGCAACGAGAACCCGGACCTGCCCACCGGCGAGATCGAGGTGACCGCCACCGAGCTGGAGGTGCTCTCCGAGGCGGCGCCGCTGCCGCTGCCGGTGGACGACCAGATCGAGGCCGGCGACGACATCCGGCTCAAGTACCGCTACCTGGATCTGCGTCGCAGCGGCCCGGCGACGGCCATGCGGCTGCGCTCGCGGGCCAACCAGCTCGCCCGCGGCGTGCTGCACGAGCGGGACTTCCTGGAGATCGAGACGCCGACGCTGACCCGGTCCACCCCGGAGGGTGCCCGCGACTTCCTGGTCCCGGTCCGCCTGCAGCCCGGCAGCTGGTACGCGCTGCCGCAGTCGCCGCAGCTGTTCAAGCAGCTGCTGATGGTCGGCGGCATGGAGCGGTACTACCAGATCGCCCGCTGCTACCGGGACGAGGACTTCCGCGCCGACCGGCAGCCGGAGTTCACCCAGCTCGACATCGAGATGTCCTTCGTCACCGAGGACGACGTGATCGACCTCGGTGAGGCGATCGTCGCCGCGCTCTGGTCCGACCTGGCCGGCTACGAGATCCCCCGGCCGATCCCGCGGATCACCTGGCACGACGCGATGTCCCGGTACGGCTCCGACAAGCCGGACCTGCGCTACGGCGTCGAGCTGACCGAGCTGACCGACTACCTGCGCGGCACCGAGTTCCGGGTCTTCGCCGGGGCGATCGACGCCGGCGGGTACGTCGGCGCGGTGGTCATGCCGGGCGGCGCCGGCCAGAGCCGCAAGGAGCTGGACGGCTGGCAGGACTGGGCCAAGGCGCGCGGCGCGCGCGGCCTGGCGTACGTGGTGCTCGACGCCGAGACCGGCGAGGCCCGCGGCCCGGTGGCGAAGAACCTCTCCGCCGAGCACCTGGCCGGCCTCGCCGACGCCGTCGGCGCCAAGCCGGGCGACGCGATCTTCTTCGCCGCCAGCGCGAACACCCGGGAGGCGCAGGAGCTGCTGGGCGCGGCCCGGATCGAGATCGCCAAGCGGGCCAACCTGATCGACGAGAGCGCGTGGGCGTTCTGCTGGGTGGTCGACGCGCCGATGTTCGAGCGCACCGACGAGGGCGGCTGGACGGCCGTGCACCACCCGTTCACCTCGCCGAACGCCGAGTGGGTGGACACGTTCGAGGAGGCGCCGGACCGGGCGCTCGCCTACGCGTACGACATCGTCTGCAACGGCAACGAGATCGGCGGCGGCTCGATCCGTATCCACCGCAGCGACGTGCAGCAGCGCGTCTTCGACCTGCTCGGCATCAGCCCCGAGGAGGCGCAGGACAAGTTCGGCTTCCTGCTGGAGGCGTTCAAGTACGGCGCCCCGCCGCACGGCGGCATCGCCTTCGGCTGGGACCGGGTCTGCATGCTGCTCGCCGGCGCGGACTCGATCCGCGAGGTGATCGCCTTCCCGAAGACCCGGGGCGGCTTCGACCCGCTGACCGGCGCGCCGACGCCGATCACCGGGCAGCAGCGCGCCGAGGCGGGCATCGACGCCAAGCCGAAGGCCCCGACCGGGGTGCACGCCGGCACCGCCGGCCCGGTGGCCCCGGTGGCCGACCCCACCTGAGCCGTCCCCACCTGACCGAGAGGTCCGCGTCATGATGACGCGGACCTCTCGGCTTTTTTCAGGGAACGGGGATGCGATGACACTGCTCGTGGTGGGGGCCAGCGGCTTTCTCGGCGCGGAGATCTGCCGGCAGGCGGTCGCGGCGGGGGAGCGGGTGGTCGGCACGTACCACTCGGCCGCCGTCGAGGTGCCGGGCGTCGAGGCGCGCCGGCTCGACGTCACCGACCGCGCCGCCGTGTGCGCGCTGGTCGCGGCGGTACGCCCCGACGCCGTCGTCGCCACCCCCTACCGGTACGCCGACTGGGTGGTCACCGCCGACGGGGCGGCGCACATCGCGATCGCCGCCGCCGAGGCGGGCGCCCGGCTGGTGCACCTGTCCAGCGACTCGGTGCACGGCGGCCGCCCGTCGCCCTACCTCGACGACGAGCCGCCCACCCCGATCTTTCCCTATGGGGCGGCGAAGGCGGCGGCGGAGACCGCGGTGCGGGCGATCGACCCGGGGGCGGCTCTGGTGCGGACCTCGCTGATCGTGGGGGAGGGGAGCAAGCAGATCCAGCTCTGCCTCGACGCGCTGGCCGGTCGGGCCACCCTGTTCACCGACGAGCTCCGCTGCCCGGTCGACGTGGTCGACGTGGCCGCCGCCGTCCTCGAACTCGTGCCGTCGGACTACGCGGGCCCGCTCAACGTGGCCGGGCCGGACGCGGTCAGCCGGGCCGAGATGGGGCTGCTGGTAGCCCGATGCCTCGGCCTCGACCCGGCCGGGATGAAGACGACCACCAGCGCGGCGTCCGGCCTGCACCGCCCCACCGAGGTACGCCTCGACTCCTCCCGGGCGGCCGGCCTGCTGCGGACCCGGCTGCGCGGCATCAGCGAACTCCTCGCGGTCTGAGCACCGCCGAATCACCTGTCGGATCATGCACAGTTTCTATGCACAACTCTTGTGCATAGA
Organism: Micromonospora globispora; assembly: GCF_003857015.1. GTDB lineage: Bacteria > Actinomycetota > Actinomycetes > Mycobacteriales > Micromonosporaceae > Micromonospora > Micromonospora globispora. The sequence continues at coordinate 12,883 of NZ_QGGF01000683.1, forward strand.
AACTGTGCACAGATATTGTGCATGCATGGAGAACGATGAGGCGCCGCGGCGGCGTGAATCCCGCGCGGTCCGGCTGGACCATCGACAGGTGCGGGTGCTGGCGCATCCACTGCGGACGCGACTGCTCGGGGCGCTGCGGGTGAAGGGGCCGGCCACGGCCACGACCCTCGCCGAATTGCTGGGCACCAACACCGGGGCGACGAGCTACCACCTGCGCCAGCTCGCCGAGGTCGGCCTGGTTGCCGAGGACCCGGACCGGGGCACGGGGCGACAGCGCTGGTGGCGTGCCGCGCACGACGTGACCAACTGGGAGCCCACGGACTTCGACGACGACCCGGACGCCCGGGCCGCGATCGAGTGGATCGAGGGCGACCAGGTCCGGTACCTCGCGGAGCACGCCGAACACTGGTTCGCCGTCCGCCACGAGTGGTCGCCGGCCTGGCGGGACGCGTTCGGCATGGGCGACATCTTCATGACCATCCCGTCGACCCGACTGGAGGCGCTGAAGGCGGAGCTGTGGCAGATCCTCGAGCGCTACCGGAACGAGGCCGACCCCACCGAGCCCGGCGCCGAGCAGGTGCAGATCTACCTCGCCGCCTTCCCGCTGTTGGCGGGCAAGCGGCTCGCCGGTCCACCGCCGTCCGAGGAGAAGCGATGAGCACCCTGTCCGTACGCCAGGTCCGGTTCCGCTACCTCACCCTCTACGGCCTGCGTTGGCTGCCCAGCGGCCTGATGGTTCCCGTGATGATCCTGCTGATGCAGGAACGCGGACTGTCGCTCTCCCAGATCGGTCTGGTCGGCACCGCCCAAGGGCTGATCGTCCTCGCGCTGGAGCTGCCCACCGGCGGGCTCGCCGACGCGCTCGGCCGCAAGCCGGTGCTTGCCGCCGCCTGGGTGGTCTGCCTGATCTCGATGATCATCTTCGCGGTGGCCGACTCGTTCTGGCTCTTCTTCCTGGTCTGGGCGTTGCAGGGCATCTACCGGGCGCTGGACAGCGGCCCGCTGGAGTCCTGGTACGTCGACGCCACCCTCGCCGCCGACCCGGACGCCGAGTACGAGCGCGGCCTTGGCTTCGCTGGCACCGTCATCGGCGTGGCCATCGGCGCCGGCGCCCTGCTCGGCGGTGGACTGATCGTGCTCGGCCCGGTCGGGCCGGTCAGCGCGCTGACCCTGCCCGTGCTGGTGGCCATCGCCCTCCAAACGGTGGCGCTGGTCGCGCTGCTGGTCCTGTTGAAGGAGACCCGCCCGGCCAGGGGAGCGGCCGCGGTGCGCTCGTCGATCGCCGAGGCGCCCCGGATGGTGGGGCAGGCGGTCGGCCTGCTGCGCCGCTCCCGGGTGCTGCTCGCCCTGGTCTGCGTTGAGCTGTTCTGGGGCTTCGGCATGGTCACCTTCGAGGCACTGCTGCCGGTCCGCCTCGCCGAGGTGATCGGGAACGCCGACCGGGCCGCGGCGCTGCTCGGGCCGGCCGCCTCGGCAGCCTGGCTGGCCAACGCGCTCGGTGCCGCGCTGACCCCGTTGCTGCTGCGCTGGCTGGGCGCCGCACCCAGCGCCGCCCTGCTGCGGATCCTGCAGGGCGCGACGGTGGTCGGGATGGGTCTCCTCGCCGGCCCGGTCGGCGTGCTCATCGCCTATCTGGCCTGCTACACCGTGCATGGCGCGTCGAATCCGCTGCACCAGGGGCTGCTGCACCGTCAGGTGGACGGGCCGTACCGGACCAGCGTGCTCTCGATGAACTCGATGATGGCCCAGCCGGCCGGTGCGCTGGGCGGGGTCGTGCTGACCGCCCTGGCGGACCGGACCAGCATCAGCCTCGCCATGCTGGTTGGTGCGGTGGTGCTGGCCTTGGCGGCCCCGCTCTACCTGCCGGCCTGGCGCGCCGGCCGGACGGCCGCGGCCGATCCGACCGAGCAGGGCGGTACCTTCGCCGCTTCGCCGGCCGGTCCCGACGACACCCTGACCGGTCCGCCGACCGGTCCGGTCCCCGCCGTAGCGGGCGCGGCCGCCGACGCGGCGGCCGCGCCCGCTACGGCGGGGACCGGAC
>NZ_QGGF01000411.1 GCF_003857015.1 Micromonospora globispora
ACACCGCGACTGATCGCAGCCCAGAACTTGACCCGGTCCTCACGCCACGCCACCGTCGGTCGACCCGGCGAAGGAATCTGACCCCGATACTCCCGAACCCGCTTCTGCCCCGGCCCACTGCCCATCGGCCGCCACCACCGCAGCCAAGCCCGCTCCAGCGCACAGAGCCCACACGTACAGGCCGGCCTCCAGCCCCAGTACCGTCGGCACCGCCGCCCGCAGGCCATGCAAGGCCGCCCGTCGGAAGATCAGCGCCATGGCCGGACCGGGCGATGCGGAGATCAGCAGTACCGCCGCAACGAACGCGGGCAGCAAAGCAAGAAGATCCATCAACTGATCCTGCCGCCACCTGATCACTAACACAACCTCTTGCCGCCGTGATAGCAGGCGATCGCATCCGGCCAGCGGTCGCCGGCGAGCACGCGGCGTGCCATTAGCGTGCCATTGGCCGAGGACAACGGGGGTCAGCCGAGGCCACGCGAGACTGCGAAGACCAGGCTGCCAAGCCGGTGGCCTGCCAGAGATCGACAATTCCCAAGCTGACAGTGCGGGTTCGATTCCCGTCACCCGTTCCAGCGTGAGGCCCCAGCTCAGGACAGGTTTCCTGGCTGGGGCCTCAGTCGTTGCTGTCGCCAGCGGCGCCCGACGGGCCACCCACGGGCCACTAGCCACGCTTCTTGCCTTCCTTCTTGCCCTTGGCCTTGTCCGAGGAACCCGCCGCCGGCCTCTTGGCCTTCTTGCGCTCAGCCTTCACCGCGTTGGTCACCGCTTGGGCGATGGCCCGATCCGCCAGCCGGTGATCTCGGGTGGAGTTCAGCAGCGTCCGGACCTGCTGGACCGTCAACGGCTCACGCTCCTGCTTCGCCGGCCGCTGCGCACGGACCAGCTTTGCGACGTTGCGCGGGATGATCTCCTCCCGCATGGCGTCTTCCAGCGCCGCCCGCAGCACCGCGTCCGCCAGCTGCGCCGCCCGCTCGCCCGCGCCCTCAGCCGCAAGCGCGGCGAGGAATTGCCGAACGTCTCGGGCGCCCAGCTGGCCCAGACGCTTCCGGTCGAGCTAGAGGCCGCGCACGTAGCCGGGCAGTGCCTGGTCGACCGCCTGGAGATAGTCCTGCGTCAGCTCCTCGGTCACGGCGATGACGGTAGCAACTCGACGCCTACGCCCCGGCGTTTCGGCCAGCTCGAGGACAACCGTTTGTGGCTGGTGCCGCGGCTCCCCCTCTGGAAGACTGCGAACGCCCGCAGGCCGGTGCCATCGGCTGCGGTCTTCTGCATCCCTTGATAACGGGGGTTTCATTGCCACTCCGCCGCTCGGCGGTGGCTGCGCTCGCATTGGCCGTCACGGGGGCGATCGTCCCCAGCGGGTACTTCGCCTACGCCGCGCAGTCACCCGACCACACGTTCAGTGCCAAGCAGTTGCCGCGCCCGGAACGCTCGCGTGACGTGAAGGAACGCGACTTCGACCCGAACGCCGTCCTGGTCCGCTTCAAGCCCGACGCCACCAGGTCGGCGAAGGACCGCGTCCTGTCCCGCCGGGGCGTCCGTGCCTCGTCCGAGGTCGCCGGGACCGGCTGGGTCAAGGTGCGCGGCGAGAGCTCCGCCGTTGACCTGTCGCGCAGTCTGCGCAAGGACCCGGCGGTCGCCAGCGTCAGCCTCGACTACAAGCGCAAGGCCACCGTCGCGCCGAACGATCCCGCGTACGTCGACGGTGACCAGTCCTACCTGAACACTGTCCGGCTGCCCCAGGCCTGGGACCGGACCAAGGGCTCCACCAGCCAGATCATCGCGGTGGTCGACACCGGCGTGAACACCGCACACCCGGACCTGACCGGGCGGACGGTGGCTGGCTACAACGCCATCACCCCGGGTGCCTCGCCGGCCGACGACAACGGCCACGGCACGATGGTGGCCGGCATCGCCGCCGCCAACACCAACAACGGCATCGGCGTCGCGGGCGTCGCGTGGACCGCCCGGATCATGCCGGTCAAGGTCCTCGATGCCGACGGCAGCGGGAACGACTCGGACGTCGCCGAGGGCATCGTCTGGGCCGCCGACCACGGCGCCAAGATCATCAACATGTCGCTCGGCGGTCCGGACGAGAGCAGCGTCCTGCACGACGCGGTCGTGTACGCGACCGGCAAGGGTGCCGTGATCGTGGTGGCCGCGGGCAACGAGGGCGACGGGCGGGCCCAGTATCCGGCGTCGTACCCCGAGGTCATCTCGGTCGCCGCGACCGACGCCACCGGCAAGCTCACCGACTTCAGCTCGTACGGCGACTGGATCGACGTGGCCGCCCCCGGCACCGGCATCGTCTCCACCGGCCTCGGCTCGGACTACTACATCGGCGACGGCACCTCGTTCTCCGCGCCGATCGTCTCGGGCGCCGCTGCGCTGGTCCGGACGCTCTACCCGTCGCTGACCCCGTCGCAGGTCCTCTCCGTGATCTGCAAGACGGCCCGGGACGCCGGCCCGCGCGGCATCGACCCGTACTACGGCTGGGGCGTCCTCGACGCGTACGCCGCGGTCGGCGGCAGCTGGACGACCGACTTCCCGGCCCCGTCGCTGGGCGCGAACGAGCCCAACGACGTGCCGGCCCGGGCCGTCGCGTTCAGCGGCTCCACCACCGGCACCATCGGCGCCGAGGGCGACGTGGACTGGTTCAAGTTCACCACGGACGGCCTCAAGGCCGTCGACGTCACGGTGACCCCGCCAGCGTACGACGGCAACCGGTACCAGAACCTCGACGCGATGGTCGCCGTCTACGACAGCAACCTGCGTTTGGTCGGCGAGTCCGACGTGGCCCCACCGGGCGGCGCCGAGAAGGTCTCCGCGAAGATCGGAGCGGGCACCTACTACGTCTCGGTGCGCAACTACAACGGCGCCGCCGACACTCGCTCCTACACCCTTTCGCTGGCCACTGCGCCGGCGCCGATGTTCGGGGCGTACCAGTCGAGCCGGACCGGGTCGTGGCCGGAGACCGTGGCGATCGGCGACGTCACGGGTGACGGCCGCAACGACGTGGTCTTGGCCACCGGCTACTACTTCGACGCGGTCAACGACTACAAGCTCTTCGTCTACGCCCAGAAGCCCGACGGCACTCTCGACGTGCCGGTGAAGTACGCCACCGGGCTCCAGTACTCGGACAACGCCGGGCTCACCCTGCTCGACGCGACCGGCGACGGCAAGCTTGACGTCGCGCTGGCCACCAAGGCGGGCGTGGAGATCTTCCGGCAGACCGACGCGGGCACGCTGGAGTCGACCGGTGCGGTCGCCGGTACCTCCGGCAGCCAGGCGGTCACAGCGGGCGACATGGACGGTGACGGCGACAGCGACCTGGTGGCCAGCGCCACCGGCGGGATCAAGCTGCTCACCCAGGAGACGGACCACACCTTCACCGTGTCGTCGGTGACCAGCGACAACACCGGCGAACTGGAAGTCGGTGACGTCGACGGCGACGGCCGCGCCGACGTGGTCGGTCTGGGCAGCAACATGGTGCGGGTCTGGCATCACACGGACGCCGGCTGGAACCTCACCGAGCACCCGACCGGCTCCATCTGGGGCACCAACGGCATCGAGGTGGCCGACGTCTCCGGCGACGGCCGGGCCGACGTCGTCGCCAGCATCAGCGGCAACCGCCCGAACTCGTTCCTCGCCGTCTACCGGCAGAACACCACCGGCGGGCTCGACGCGCCGCAGATGGTCGCAGTGGCGGACATTCCCGAGCCGGTCGAGGCGGCCGACGTCAACGGCGACGGCCGGACGGACGTGGTGGCCGCGCACGGCGGCTGGAACACGCTCAGCACGCTGCCGCAGCAGGTGGACGGTTCGCTCGGCGCCCCCGCCGTTTCGCCCATCCCGTACGCCTCGCACTACAACCCGCAGGGCCTCGCGCTGGGCGACATCGACGGCGACAAGAGGGTCGACGCGGTCATCGCCGACTACAACAACGGCCTGGTGGTGCTGCACAACGGCGCCGAGCCGAGCCCGGTGGGCGAGCAGGGCTGGGTACAGGACGTGTCCCCGGCCGACTTTGCCACCGGCGTGCCGATCGCGGCGAAGCCGACCGTGACCTTCGCCCGGGACGTGGACCCCGCCTCGGTGACCTCGTCCACGGTGCGGCTGGTCAACGGGAAGACCGGGGCGGCCGCGGTGGCCGACGTGTCGGTCAGCGGCAACACGGTGACCGTGTCCCCGACCGCGGCACTGCAGGACAACACGCCGTACCGGATCACCGTCAGCGGCCTCAAGGACAGCTCGGGCGCCGCCCAGACGGAGAAGTTCAGCACCACCTTCCGAACGGTCGACCTCGCGCCGCCGGCGGTCGGCAACCTGATGGCGGTCGGCGCGTTCCGGGCCGCCACGCTGACCTGGACCCTGCCGGCCATCACCGACCTGGACCAGGTCATCGTCCGGTCCGCCGCCGGCACCACCGCGCCGTCGTCGGCCACCAGCGGCACCGCGGTGTACGCGGGCACCGGCACCTCGGTCACCGCCACTGGCCTGGTCGCCGGCACCACCTACACCTTCCGGGTGTGGGTGAGGGACCGGTCCGGCCTGTACAGCGCCGGCCCGACGGTGCAGCTGCTCGGCACCGGCGCCACCATCACCAGCAATGTCACCGCGCTGACCTACGGCGGCACGGTGACCATCACCGGCGCGCTGACCCGCAAGGACACCGGCGCCGGCCTGGCCGGTCAGCCCGTCCAGCTGTACGGCAAGTACAAGGGCACCTCCTCGTACACGCTGATCGCCACGGTGACCAGCGGCACCAACGGGGCGCTCACGTACAGCCACAAGCCGGCCAAGGGCGTCAGCTACGAGTGGCTCTACCGGGGTTCCACCGCGTACACCGGCAGCGTCAGCAGCCTGCGGACGGTGACGGTGGCGACGCTGGTGACCGCCACGCTGTCGAAGACCTCGTTCGCCCTCGGCGGCACGGTGACCCTCTCCGGCTCGGTGTCGCCCAACCATTCGGGTCAGACGGTCTACCTCCAGCGCCTGGTCAGCGGGTCGTGGCAGAACGTCACGAGCAGGACGCTCTCCTCATCGAGCACGTACGCGTTCTCCATCAAGCCGACCAGCAAGGGCACGTACTACTACCGGGTCTACAAGCCCGCCGACACCGACCACGCCGCGGGCTTCAGCCCGCAGCGGAGCTTCAAGGTCTACTGACCTCGTCGGCAGCTTCCGACCGGCTCCCCCGTCCGACCGCGGCGGGGGAGCCGCGTCTTTCCGCCACCACGAAGCGAGCCCGATACGGGGTGGTCATCCACGGGCCATAAGGTGGTGTCACCGGATGCCAACCCAGGCCACGTGAGAGCGCGCCGAACAGGCGTAAGGCCGCACTGACAGCCGATCTTGTGCGATTCCCAAGCTGACAGTGCGGGTTCGATTCCCGTCACCCGCTCCAGCGCGAGGCCCCAGCTCAGGACAGATTTCCTGGCCGGGGCCTCGATCGTTGCTACCGCTTCTCGCGCCAGCCGTGCCCGCTACAGGCGTCTTTCCCGCGGCAGTTGGGTGCCGATCCGGCCTCGGCTGCCGGACGAGGAGATCCGCTCAGGGGCGCTGTCACAGTGCAGGATGGAAAGGGTCGCAGCCGGACGCCCGGAGTGTCGCACCGGGGTGGCAGCATCCCCGCCATGCGGGTGGAGAGCGAGATCCGGGCACTGGTCGAGGCGCTGACGCCGGCCGACGACCTGGAGGCGCGGCACCGGGCGGATTGCCTGGCCTGGCTGGCCGGGACCGACGACATCTTCCGTCGGGAGAAGCCCCGCACCCCCTCGCCGCACCTGGTCGCGTACTTCCTGCTGCGGGACGAGGCGGACGGCAGCGTGCTGCTCGTGGACCACATCAAGGCCGGCAGGTGGCTGCCGAGCGGCGGCCACGTCGAGCCGGGCGAGCACCCCGTCGAGACCGTACGCCAGGAGGTGGTGGAGGAGTTGGGCGTGCCGGCCGTCTTCTCGCCGCGGTTCGGCGAGCGTCCGGCCTTCCTCACCGTCACCGAGACCGTGGGGCGGCCGGAGGAGCGGCACACCGACGTCAGCCTCTGGTTCTTGCTCACCGGCAGTCGGGACCAGGCGCTCACCCCCGACCTCGGCGAGTTCCGGAGCGTCCGCTGGTGGGCACCGCGGGAGGTGGCTGCTGCGAGTCCGGAGACCCTCGACCCGCACATGGGCCCGATGATGGCCAAGCTCGTCGAGGTGCCCGCCGCCGGCCGCATCTGACGGATGCCGCCGACCCGGGCGTCAGCCGGTGGCGATCGTGCGGAGCGGCGCGGTGTCGCGGCGCGGAACGGCGGAGCAGCCGAGCACGATCAAGGCGCAGACCGTACCGATGAGGAAGAAGAGCGAGCCGGTCGGCTGACCGAGCCATTCCCAGAGCGGGTGCCAGTCCGGGTGGGGTTCGGCGCGCTGGTGCCCGATCAGCGACGGGATCGCCAGCAGGACCGGCAGCCACCAGAGGAACATGGTGATTCCGAAGGGGAGGGCCACTCCGGGGCGGTACTCGGTGCGTCGACTCGCCCAGCCGAAGACCAGCCAGGCGAGCACGCCGCCGACCAGACCGGCGAGCACGGCGGCCGGTACGACGGCCGGTGGCGCCGCCCGCTGCACCTCCAGGGCGGCGTTCGTGGGGTTGGGCCCACCCTCCGCGAACAGCGTCATCCGGAAGACCGTGTCGCCCCGACTGGCCACCAGGGTGGTGTCGGTGAGCGCGACCGGGGGATCGCATGCGCTCACGCACTCCCGGTCGGCCCGGCTGACCGTCTCGTAGATCCGCCAGCCGCTCGCCCGGAGGTGCTGCCGGGTCACCGCGAGGGTCTGCTCGACGGGTACCGGCGGGAGGCCGGTGGCTGATGCGCTGGCAAAGCCCGGCTGGTACTCGCCGCCGTCACCGAACAGCATGTCGTCCAGCGCTTGCCACCTGAAGGGCTCGCCGTAGAAGACGAAGAGCGCGGGGGCCGTCTCGATCTGGCCGATCGAACGTCCCGGCAGGGCGTCGGCGAAGATCGCCGCGGCCTCGGCCCGGTCCGGCTGGGGGCGGGAGGTCTCCCAGGCGACCCGGGAGGCCGCCGCCGCGGTGAAGAGCCCGCAGATCACCGCGGTGAGCACGGCCCACACCCCGACGGTACGACTGGTCGGGCGCCCGAGCCGGCAGCGCAGGCCGTTGCGGACCACGTCGAACGCCTCCCGGACGGTGGGACGGATCCGGCCGGCCGGTGCGGTGTCGAGCAGCAGGCCGAGGATCTCCTCCCCACGGTCCCGTCGGTAGGAACGGGGGTAGCAGAGCAGCAGCCGCCGGTAGTGGCGGGTGAGCGGGTCGCCGGTCGGCGGCATGGCCTCCCCTTCGATCTTCAAGCGCGGCGGTGGGCCGGAGCGGGGTCAGGCGGTGCGGGGGCGCAGGCCGCGCAGCCGGGCTTCGGCGACGGTGGCGAGCTGGCGGAGTCGGGCGGTCTCGGTGTGCAGCGCGTCCACACCCTCCGGGGTGATCCGGTAGTAGCGGCGCAGCCGGCCGTCCACGACCTCTTCCCGGTCGGGCTGCACGAGACCTTGCGCGGTCAGTCGGTCCAGCGCGGTGTAGAGGGTGCCGGGGAGCAGGGTGACGCGCCGCTCGGAGAGGTCGGCGACGTCCTGGGTGATCCCATAGCCATGCCGGGGGCCGGCCGCCAGCGCGGTGAGGATGAGGAATGTCGGCTCGCGCATCGCGGTCACGTCGGCAATATATATAAGTGATCGATGCATCGTCAACGGGCCGATCACGCCAACCCGTCCGACCCGACCCGTACGCTGACGATCATGCGAATTGGCATCGTGATCCTCCCCGATCAGCGCTGGACGGAATCCCAGCGCCGCTGGCGGCAGGCGGACGAGTGGGGCTTCGACCACGCCTGGACGTACGACCACCTGGGCTGGCGGGACCTCGTCGACGGCCCGTGGTTCGACTCGATGACCACGTTGACCGCCGCCGCGACGGTCACCTCGCGGATCCGGCTCGGCACGCTGGTCGCCTCGCCCAACTTCCGGCACCCGGCGGCCTTCGCCCGGCAGGTGACCGCGGTGGACGACGTCTCCGGCGGCCGGCTGTTGCTCGGCATCGGTGCCGGCGGCATCGGCTTCGACGCCACCGTGCTGGGTGGGGAGACGCTGCCGCCGCGGCAGCGGGTGGACCGGTTCGGCGAGTTCGTCGAGCTGCTCGATCTGGTCCTGCGGGAGGACGGGACGACCTGGCGCGGCGACTGGTTCGCGGCTGTGGACGCGCGGAACAACCCCGGCTGTGTCCAGCAGCCGCGGGTGCCGTTCGTGCTGGCCGCGAACGGGCCGCGCTCGATGCGGCTGGTGGCCCGCTTCGGCCAGGGCTGGGTGACGACCGGTGCCGGCGGCGACGATCTGGAGAGCTGGTGGTCCTCGGTCGCGGAGCTCTCCGCCCGCATGGACAAGGCCCTCGGCGAGGCGGGGCGTGACCCGGCCACCCTCGACCGCTACCTGTCGCTCGACTCGGCGCCGGTGTTCTCGCTGAGCAGCGCCGACTTCTTCGCCGAACAGGTCGACCGGGCCGCCCGGCTGGGCTTCACCGACGTGGCGACGCACTGGCCCCGGGCCAGCAGCTGGTACGCCGGCGACGAGGCGGTGTTGGTGGAGGCGGCGGGCCTGCTGCTCGAGTTGCGCCGCGCCTGAGGAGGGATCGATCAGGTGCTGAGGTCGCCGGTACTGATGCCGCCGTCCCCCGCGGAGATCAGCCGGAAGCGGATGCAGACGATCCGGGTGTCGTCGTCGACCTGGGTGCCCTGCCGGGCCCAGTAGGCGCGGTGGCCCCCCCGCCACTCCTCGATGGACCGGTCCCCCTCTCCTTCGGAGCGAGCGAAATCCCAGGGGACGTCGGCGAAGGGGACCACCTCGACCCCGGTGACCTCGACGACCCCGACCAGCGCGTCGTGGTCGTCGACGAGGGCCAGCCGTTCGCCGACGTGCTCCAGCTCCTCGTTCTCCTCGGCGTACTCGGAGATCAGGCCGGCGGTCGCGGTCTTCACGCCGGCCAGCACCAGGGTGTTGAGGGTGGTGCGCAGCTCGCCGGGCGTGCCGAGGGCGAGCGAGCGCAGTCCACCGATCCGGGGCCACATCCTGCCGACGCTATCCCCCAGCCGAAGAGCCGGCGCGGCATTTCGGGCCTCCGCGGTCGACCGGTGGGCGATAGCGTGACGGCGGATGGCAGGCACGAGGAAAGAGGCGACCATGGCGGACCGACGCGCCGTGCTCATTCCGGGCTTGTGGTACGACACCCGGGCCCCGCTCTTCGCCTACGTCGGTGAGGCGCTGCGCCGGCTCGGCTACGACACCCACGAGATCACCTGGCAGGTGCCCCCCGACCTGCCGGGAGACCGGGCCCGGGCCTGGGTGGGCGAGCAGGTGGCGCCCGCCCTCACCGACGGCGGGGAGCTGCTCGTCGGGAAGTCCCTCGGCACCTTCGCCACCGGGCTCGCCGCCGACCGCGGCCTGCCAGCGGTCTGGCTGACCCCGGTGCTCAACCAGCCCGACGTGGTCGAGGCGCTGAGCCGGGCCACCGCGCCGTTCCTGCTGGTCGGCGGCACTGCGGATTCGCTCTGGGACGGCGAGCTGGCCCGCCGGCTCACCCCGCACGTGCTGGAGATCCCGGACGCCGACCACTCGATGCTGGTGCCCGGCCCGCTGGCCCGTTCGGCCGAGGTGCTCGGTCAGGTCTGCACCGCCGTGGAGGATTTCGTCAGATGAGCTGACCGGCGTAGCCGGCGGCGGCCAGCACCTGCTCGTCGCCGGTCGCCGCGTGGGCGTCGAGCACCGCGTCGGCCAGCTTCACCACGTGCGCATCGCCGTGCCGCGCGGCCCGGGCGAAAACCTCCGCCGGGTCGCCTGCGACGGCTCCAGCTCGCGGCGCGGCGTCAGACGCGCCGAGCTGGAGTTGTCGGAGCGCCACCGTCGGCAGCGCGGCGGGCGCGGGGGGCGCGTACACCGAGGTCACGGCCGCCGTGGCCGACCAGGCCGCAGCGACGCTCGGCGCCCACAGGGCCGGATCGAGGGCCGGCAGGGTCCGCAGCACCGCCGTCGGCGCGGTCACCGCGTGCACCAGCATCACCGGGTTGCCGTGCCCGTACCGGAGGTAGTCGAGCCCGGCGCGGTGCACCAGTTGGGTGAGCGTCCGCTCCGCCTCCGCCGGGGTGTCCAACCGGCGGAGCGCCGCGACGGCCCCGGTCCACTCCGGTACGCCCGGCAGCCGGCCCAGCCGCTCCCGGATGCCCCCCGCCTGCTCGGGGATCCGGGGCAGCGCCGCCAGTGCGGTCACCACGTCGGCGTCACCGGTGAGCGGGCCGGCTCCCGGCACCGGCTGCCAGCGGGCGGCCCAGTAGCCCAGCGCCTGGCCCAGTTCCGCCAGCCGCTCCGGGTTCACCCCGTCGGTGCGCAGGACCCGGACGGCGTGCCCGACCCGGATCACCCCGTGGGTGGCGCCGGCCGCGATGCCCGGGAGCAGCCGGGGCCACCAGGTGCCGAGCACCTCGCGCCAGGGATGCTCGCGCAGCTCGCGGTCGAAGTGGGCCAGCCAGTCACCGGCCCGCCTGGGGTCGCCGAGCGCGTCCCGCCAGTCGTCGACGGGCCGGAGCCCGCGGGGCAGCTCGTCGAGGCGGCGCAGGTAGTCGTCCAGCCAGCGGTGTACGCGCGTGCCGTGCCCGTGCCGGACCAGCGCCTCGACCGCCATCGGTCCATGGTTGGAGAGCCAGCCCTCGAACTCGGGGCCGGTCCGGTGCAGCCGCTGGTACGCCTCGTCCAGGATTCCGTCGTCCATGCGGCGATCCTCGGAGTTCAACCACGCTTCAGGTCAAGCCTGCAACCGGGTGGCGTCGATCAGACCGTGTACCCGCAGATCGGTGCCGACCTCGGGCGGGCAGTCCGCGACGACGGCGGCGGTGCCGACCACCTCGGCTTTCCGGGCGGCGCAGATCTCGTACAGCGCGCGTAGTTGGGCGCCCGTCGCCACCCAGTCGTCCACGACGAGGACCCGGTCGCCGGGGCCGAGATGCCGGTCCCGGACGCCGAGAGTGACCCGACGCCCGCGAAAGTCGGGTGTACTGCGCGCCCAGGTGACCGCCCCGGCGGGCAGTCGCCCGTCCCCCGCCTTGTACGCCGGCACGAACCCCACCCCGAGCGCGGTGGCCGCCAGCGGGCCCAGCAGCAGCCCGGTCACCGCCGGCGCGAGGACCACCGTCGGCCGGGCCGGCCGGAACGGCGCGACCAGGGCCGGACCGAGCGCGGCCAGCACCTCCGGGTCACGCCACCAGCCGGAGACGTCACTGACCAGGTGGTCGCTCTCCGGGCCGGGGTCGACCCAGCGGAACAGCTCGACCAGGCGTTCACTCAGCACCGTCCCATCCTCGGCCACCCGACCCAGGAGTTGCGACACCGGCTCCGGCCAGCGGTCCTTCCTCCATTCGGGCGATCGGTCATGACCGATCGGCTACACGTATGCGAGCAAATACGGGCATACCACCATGATCACGTTGACTTCGGAAGTGCTTCTCTCGTTACGGTCCGAGCCGGTTTGTTCAGATCACGAAAGGACCGGGCGGTGGCTGGTAGGCATCACCTTCGTACCCGCAAGTTCTCCCCGGCCGGCATCGCCGCCACCGCGGCGGTCGGCGTGGTACTCGCCGTCGGCGGCACCGTCGGTGCGGTCCAGCTCACCTCCGGCGAAGCCGCCCCGGAGCCGACCGTGGCCGAGGCGCTGCCCAGCACCCTCGCCCCCACCTCGCCGTCCGCGTCGCCCACCGTGTCGCTCTCGCCGAGCCTCAGCCCGTCGCCGAAGGCGACCCCAAGCCCGACGGCGACCCGCACGCAGGCCGCCTCGCGGAGCAAGGCGCGTACCGCCAGCCCGAAGCCCAGTCCCACGGCGACGCGGACCACCTCGTCGGCCGCCACGGTGGTCGACAGCGGGACCTGCGGCGCGTCCTTCTACGACGAGGGCCAGATGACGGCCACCGGCGAGGTGTTCAACCCGGACGCGCTGACCGCCGCCCACAAGACCCTGCCGTTCAACACCCGGGTCCGGGTGACCAACCCGGACAACGGCAAGTCGGTCATCGTCCGGATCAACGACCGCGGCCCGTACGTCGACGGCCGTTGCCTGGACCTCTCCCGGGCCGCGTTCGCCGCGATCGCCTCCCTCGACCTCGGCGAGCTGACCGTCAAGTACGAGGTGCTCGGCTGACCCGGTGACCGGCGGCGATCGGGCCAGCCGGGCGATCCGGCCGGGCAGAACCTCCTCGGACGACGGGTCAGGTTCATTCACCCGTTCACGTCCATCAGGCATGCTGTCCGGTGTACCCACGCAAACCTTCCAGTCGGGCCGTGGCCCGCTGAGCCCCGGATCCCGCGCCGGCCTCGGCGCGGCCCTCGTGCTGCTCGCACTCGTGTCCGCAGTGGAGCTGGCGGACGGCCGGTCGGCGCACTACGTCGCGCTGATGGTCGCCGCCCCGTTCCTCGCCGCCGCGCTGGCCTCCTGGCGGGTGGTGCTCGGGGTGGGCGGTCTCGGCACCGTCATCGGGGCCGCCTTCGCCCTCGCCGAGCGGACCATGTCGCTGGTGACCGCGGTCAACGTGGCCGGCATCGCGCTGGCCACCGCGATCGCGGCCGCCGTGGCCGCGGTACGCCAGCGCCAGGCCGAGCAGATCGCCGAGCTGTCGAGGCTGGCCGCGGTGGCCCAGCAGGCGGTGCTCCGCCCACTGGGCCCGCAGGTCGGCACCCTCTCGGTGGCCGGGCGCTACATCTCCTCCACCGCCACTGCGGAGATCGGTGGGGACCTGTACGAGGCGATCGACACCCCGTACGGGGTGCGCATGATCATCGGGGACGTGCGGGGCAAGGGGCTGGACGCGGTCCGGCTGGCCAGCATCGTCCTCGGCTCCTACCGGCACGTCGCGTACGAGCGGGCGGACCTGCGGGCGGTGGTCACCGACCTGGACCGGGCGGTGGCCCGCAACGTCGGTGACGAGGACTTCGTCACCGCGGCGCTGGTCGAGGAGCGCGGCGGGACGCTCACCATCGTCAACTGTGGACACCCGCCGCCCCTGCTGCTGCGCCGCGGCGCGGTGATCCCGCTCGAACCGCCCGCCCCCGCGCCCCCGCTCGGCTTCATGCCGGTGGTCCGCCCCCGAGTGGAACGGCTCGAACCGGGCGACCGCCTGCTGCTCTTCACCGACGGGCTCGGCGAGGCCCGCCGGGACGGGGAGTTCTTTCCGACCGCCGACCGGGCCTGGCGGCTGCTGGGCCACGGCACGGTCGCCGACGGCCTGGCATCGCTGGAGACCGCCCTGGTGGAGTGGGTGCACGGCCGGCTCGACGACGACATCGCGCTGGTGCTCATGGAGTACACCGGCCCGCGCAGCGGGGTGACGGCCGCCGTGCCGAGCTGGGAGGTTGGCGCGGCGGAGAGCTGACGGGCGGCCCGTTCAGCCCTCGGCCAGCTCGTCGGCGGCCCGTCGCCCGGCCTCGCCGGCCCGGTGCAGGAAGTCGGCGATGAGTTCGAGCTGGCTCTCGTCGTACCCGGCGCAGATGTCGTCCATCGACGCATTCATGCCCGCGTAGAGGCCGTACACCTCCGCGCTGCGCTCGCGCAGCGCCCGGACGGTCACCGAGCGGCGGTCGGCGGCGTCCGGGTCCCGCTCCCGCACGATCCAGCCGCCGCGCTGGAGGCGGTCGAGGATGCCGGTCATGGTGGCCGGGTGCAGGCCGGCACGGCGCGCCAGCGCGCCCGGGCTGATCGGCCCGTGCCGGGCGATCAGGTCGAGGCAGTCCAGGTCCACGTCGCGCAGCGAGAGCCGTACGCCGACGTGGTGGTTGAGGAGCGCGAGCTGGTTGTTCAGCTCGCGCATCGCCTCCTTGACCCGCGTGGCGGTGCGGCGGCGGCGACGGGCGTCCCCAGGTTCTACGGAATCCATATTGTTTGAGCCTCGTATCAACTGTTACGGTTTCCATATCTTACGAGGGGCGGCCGCCGGGGGTGGTCGTCGACGAGAGGCGTACCCATGAAAATCACCGTCTTCGCCGCCACCGGGGGCATCGGCCGACACCTCGTCGACCAGGCCGTCGCCGCCGGCCACGAGGTCACCGCCGTGGTGCGCCGGCCGGAACGGCTGGCTGACCGCCCGGTCCGGGTGGTCGGTGCCGACCTGGCGGCCGACGATCCGACCGCCCTGCGTACGGCGGTCGCGGGGGCCGACGCGGTGCTCTCCGGCCTCGGGCCGCGCTCGGCGGCCGACTTCGGCATCGCCGCCCGGGGCACCGCGAAGATCGTTGAGGCGATGACCCGCTCCGGCGTACGACGGATCGTGGTGGTCAGCGCCGCGCCGGTCGGCGTCGTGCCCTCCCCCGGGCGCCCGCACCCGCCGAAGCGCGACCCCGGCGACGGGCCGCTGATGCGCTTCCTGATGGGTCCCGCGATCAGGCGGGTGCTCCGCCGGCACTACGCCGACCTCGCGCTGATGGAGGAGATGCTGCGGGACAGTGGCCTCGACTGGACGGTCGTCCGCCCGCCCCGGCTGACCGACAAGCCGGTGACCGGCGGCTACCGGACGGCGTACGGGCGCAACATCCGCGGCGGGCTCACCGTCTCCCGGGCCGACGTCGCCCACCTGATGCTCCACCTGCTCGACCGGCCCGAGTCGATCGGGCAGACCGTCGGCGTCGCCAACTAGTGCGGTGTCCACTAACGTCTACCGGGGTGCCGGTGGGTGTTGTGGATCCTCGCCTTCTGGGCGAGCGACTCCCCACCGGGTGGTGGGGCGGGCCTCCGCGGGCCAACTGATCCTCGCGCCGCCCGGGGTGGGCGGCGCGAGGATCAGTTG
>NZ_QGGF01000290.1 GCF_003857015.1 Micromonospora globispora
CTGTCCGGCCCGCACGCCGGCCGCGTCCAGCAGCGCTTCCGCCGGGTACGCGCAGAGCCGGCCGAAACTGCGCTCGTACGCGGCGGCCCGCCCGGTCCAGCGTTCCCGCTCGTGCGCGTCGAAGTCGGTGATGATCATGGCCGGCAGCCTAGTTGCCGCGCGCCGGTCCCCGTGCCCCGACCGGCGTGCGTGCGGGTTCTACCGTCGGGCCATGACGACGATGCTGGTGGTGCTCGGGGCGGTGGCCGCGCTCGTCGCGGCGGCCTACGCAGTCGTGGCCCGACGGGACCGCCGGCGGCTGGCCTCCGCGGAGGACGCCACCGCCGTGCGGGACGCTCAGGTCCGCCAGCAGCGCTACGAGGCGGAGCGGCACGGGTCCCAGGGCGACACCTGGCAGCGTGGCCAGCACGGCCAGTCCTCCTGAACCCGGCCGTTCGGGTGGCGGCCGGTCGGCGAGGCGACCCACCGGCTGACCGTCCTCGTCGGAATACCCGCTGAACGATCCCGGGCGGTGGTGCGTGATCACCTGATGGCATTACCGGCCCGAGGTCGGGGTACTGCTGGGGCAGGATCGAGCCGGGGAGGCAACCGTGGGGGAGAGCGCTGGACGTCGGCAGCCGGGCCTGCTCGCCGGTCTGCTGGTGGCGCTGGTGGTGGCCGCCGGCTGCATGGTCGGCGGGGTGGACCAGGGCGAGCCGCAGCAGCCCCGCCCGCAGCAGACCGGGCAGCCGGCGTCCCCGGGCGCGGACACCACCCGGGCCGACGGGACCACCAGCGTCGCCGAGTTCAAGGAGGACTTCGCCGACGCCGTCACCATCGCCGAGCAGTACTGGACCGCCCAGTTCAAGGCCTCGGGCCAGCGGTTCCAGCCGGTCCGGCGGGTGGTGCCGTACACCCGGGAGGGGGAGGTCTCCTGCGGTGGGCAGCCGATGCCGCGTAACAACGCGGTCTACTGCTCGGCCGGCGACTTCATCGCCTACGACGTCAACTGGTCCGTCGCGGCGTTCCGCCAGGTCGGCGACGCGTTCCTGTTCTACCTGCTCGGCCACGAGTACGCGCACGGCGTCCAGGTACGCCTCGGCATCCGCTACAACTTCACCATCCAGCAGGAACTGCAGGCCGACTGCATGGCCGGGGCGTACATCGGGGACAACGTGCGGTCCGGGGTGCTGAAGCTCGACAACGGTGACCTCGAGGAGTTCCGGGAGGGCCTGCTCGCCGTGGGCGACGACCCGAACCAGCCGTGGTTCGCCGAGGGGTCGCACGGCAGCGCCGAGCAGCGCACCGACTCCTTCTTCCGCGGGTACGAGAAGTCCCTGGACGCCTGCGGACTGAGCTGACCGCGGTCATGCCGCAGGTCACGCCCGCCCGGTACGGCGAGCGGCGGAGCGCGGCCGGCTGAGAGGATCCCCGGGTAGGTCCACACCCGTGAGGAGGCTCCGCTGAGCAGCAACCACCCGGCCGCCGTGCTCTTCGACATGGACGGCACCCTGGTCGACAGCGAGAAGCTGTGGGACGTCGCGCTGCAGGAGCTGGCGGCCGTGTACGGCGGCACCCTCTCCGACACCGCCCGCCGAGCGATGATCGGCACCAGCATGGCGGCGTCGATGCGGATCCTCCACGACGACCTGGGCCAGCCGGAGCGGGACTCGGAGGCCAGCGCCGCGTGGATCAACGCCCGGATACTGGAGCTGTTCCGCACCGGCCTGCGCTGGCGACCGGGGGCGCTGGCGCTGCTGCGGGCGGTCCGCGCGGCGGACATCCCGACCGCGCTGGTCACCTCCAGCGCCCGGCCGCTGGTCGAGGTCGCCCTGGACACCCTCGGCCGGGACAGCTTCGACGCGGTGGTCTGCGGCGACGAGGTGGACGCGGCC
The DNA here is from genome assembly GCF_003857015.1 of Micromonospora globispora. Classification (GTDB taxonomy): domain Bacteria; phylum Actinomycetota; class Actinomycetes; order Mycobacteriales; family Micromonosporaceae; genus Micromonospora; species Micromonospora globispora. The sequence continues at coordinate 1,875 of NZ_QGGF01000290.1, forward strand.
AAGCCGCACCCCGAGCCGTACCTGACCGCCGCCCGGCTGCTCGACGTGCCGATCGCCCGCTGCGTGGCGATCGAGGATTCGCCCACCGGGGTGGCCAGCGCGCTGGCCGCCGGGGCGGCGGTGCTGGCCGTACCGGCGGAGGTGCCGATCGCCGAGACCGCCGGCGTACACCAGCTGGAGAGCCTGACCGCGGCGGACCTGGAACTGCTGGCGGCGCTGCTCGGCGAGCCGCCCGCCTGAGCGGCGACGGGGCCCCGCCAGCCGGCGGGGCCCCGTCTCCGTGATCGCGGGATCAGTCGTGGGCGATGGCGCCCAGCACGTTGATCCGCGCGGCCCGCACCGCGGGCAGCACCGCGGCGACCACCCCGATGATCGCGGCTAGCCCGAGGAAGACCCCCATCTGGCCCCAGGGCAGGACCAGGTCGGTGATGCCCTCGTCCTTCAGCGCCTGGACCACCGCGGCGCCGAGGCCGGTGCCGACCACCACGCCGAGCAGCGCCCCGAAGATCGAGATCACCACGGCCTCGACGGTGATCATGCGCATGGTCTGGGCTCGGCGCAGGCCGATCGCCCGCAGCAGACCCAGTTCGCGGGTCCGCTCCAGCACCGACAGGGCGAGCGTGTTGATGATGCCGAGCACCGCGATCACGATGGCCAGCGCGAGCAGGATCTGGATCATCCGCAGCGGGGTGTCCAGCTGGCTGGTCTGCTGCTTGATGAACGCGTCCCGGTCGGCCACCGACACCTCGGGGCTGTCGGCGAGCAGCGTCTCGACCTGCGGCTGCACGTCGGCCACCCGGGCACCGGGGGCCAGCTGCACGAAGCCCTGGATCGGCTGCGGGATGGCGAAGTCGCGGGCCGCCTGCGGCGGCAGCACCACCGGGTTGGTCAGCTGCGAGCTCTGGTAGATGCCGCTGACCGTGTACGTGCGGGCCTCGCCCCGGGACAGCTGCACGGTCACCCGGTCGCCGACCGACACCTTGCGGGACTTCGCGGCGTCCGAACTGAACAGCATCTGATCCGGGCCGAGCCGGCTGATGTCACCGGCGGTGGCCTTGCCGCCGAAGATCCGCTCCAGCGCGGCGACGTTGCTGGACGCCGCCACCCAGGTGCGCGTGCCGTTGACCGTGGCCATGTCGCCGTACTCGCCGTCGACCAGCTGCACGCCCGGGATCGCCGCCGCCTTCTCCAGCACCGTCGGGTCGAAGCTCGGCGGCCGTGGGCCGCTCTGCGCCCCGGCGATCACCAGCTCCGCCTTGATCGTGTCCTCGGCGAGGGCGCTGATGCTGCCCTTGGCCGAGTCAAGGATCACCGTCACGCCGGTGACCAGGGCGATGCCCACCATCAGCGCGGCCGCGGTGATCGCGGTCCGGCGTGGGTTGCGCCCGGAGTTGAGCCGCCCCAACTTGCCCGGCACCGACCAGGCGAACAGCGCGCCGAGCAGGGAGACCACCGGCCGGCTGATCAGCGGGGTCAGCAGCGCCACCCCGATGAACGCGAAGAGCACGCCGCCGAGGATGGTGGCCAGGGTGTTGTCGCCGGCGTGACCGTCGAGTCCGAGGAAGAGCAGCACCGCGCCGATCGCGGTGACGATCGCGCCGGACACCGTGACCCGGGTCAGCGGGCGGTCCGGGGTGGCCACGTCCTGCATCGCCGCGATCGGCGGGATCCGGGACGCCCGCAGCGCCGGCAGCAGCGCCGCCACCACCGTGATCACCAGGCCGACCGCGAACGCGCCGATCACCGCCGCCGGCGGCACGCCGAGCCCGGCCAGGGTGAGCCCGCCGGCCAGCTTCCCGAACAGGTACGCCAGCAGCGCGCCGACGCCGATGCCGGCCGCGAGCCCCAGCACCGAGGCGATCAGGCCGATCACGACGGCCTCCAGCACCACCGAGCCGATGATCTGCCGCCCACTGGCACCGATCGCCCGCATCAGGGCCAGTTCCCGGGTGCGCTGCGCCACGATGATCGAGAACGTGTTGAGGATGAGGAACGTGCCCACCAGCAGCGCCACCGCGGCGAAGCCGAGCAGGACCTTGTTGAAGAAGGAGAGACCTTCCTTGAGGCTGGCCGCCTGGTCGGCCGCGGCCTGCTTGCCGGTCTTCACCTCGTAGCTGCCGCCCAGCTCGCGGGCGACGTCGTCGCGCAGCTTCTCCGGGCTGACGCCGTCGGCGGCCGTCACCGTGATGCTGCTGAACGTGTCCGGCTTACCGAGCATCAGCCGCTGCGCCACCGGGGTGGTGAAGGCGACCTCGTTCACGCCGCCCATCGAGTCGCGGCCGCCGCTGTAGCCGAAGATGCCGACGAGGGTGAACTCCTTCTTCGGCTCCAGGGTCAGCACGCCGACCCGGTCACCGACCTTGACCTTCGCCGCCTCCGCCAGCGCCGCGTTCACCACGATCTCGTCGTCGGCGCGCGGCGCGCGGGTACCCTCGCGGAGCTGGACCAGGTCGCTCTCGCCGAGCCAGTTCTCACCCAGCTGCGGCGGCCCGAACGACGTCACCACCTTGCCGTTGCTGCCGATCAGCCGGGCGCCGTCGGCGTTGACCACGCCCTTCGCGTCCGCCGCGGCCGGCACCTTCTGCTTCACCTGCTCGACCAGGGACGCCGGCACCGGCGTGGCGACCTGCTCGCCCTCGTGCTCACTGACCGCGACCTTCGGCTTCGCCGTCACGGTGACATCGATGTCGGAGAACCCGTCGGCGAAGACCGCGTCGAACGACCGGCCGAGGGTGTCGGTCAGCACGAACGCACCGGAGACGAACATGACGCCCAGCACCACCGCCAGGCCGGACAGCAGGAGGCGCACCTTGCGCGCCAGCAGACTCTTCCACGTCGCGCGGAACATCAGTGCGCCACCTCGGCCGGCGCGTCCAGCTTCTTCATGGTGTCCAGCACCGTGTCGGCGGTCGGCTCGACCAGCTCCGAGACGATCTGGCCGTCGGCGAGGAAGATCACCCGGTCGGCGTACGCGGCGGCGGTCGGGTCGTGGGTGACCATCACGATGGTCTGGCCGTGCTCGCGTACCGAGTTGCGCAGGAAGTTCAGCACCTCGGCGCCGGAGCGCGAGTCCAGGTTGCCGGTCGGTTCGTCGGCGAAGATCACGTCGGGGCGGGCCACCAGCGCCCGCGCGCAGGCGACCCGCTGCTGCTGGCCGCCGGAGAGCTGCGCCGGCCGGTGCCGCAGCCGGTCCCGCAGACCCACCGTGTCGATCACCGTGTCGTACCAGGCCGGGTCGGGCTTGCGGCCGGCGATCGACATCGGCAGCAGGATGTTCTCCTGAGCGGTCAGCGTCGGCAGCAGGTTGAACTGCTGGAAAATGAAGCCGACCTTGTCCCGGCGCAGCCGGGTCAGCCCCGCGTCGCCGAGCCCGGTCACCATCGTGTCGCCGATCGACACCGTGCCCCGGGTGACCGAGTCCAGGCCCGCCAGGCAGTGCATCAGCGTCGACTTACCCGAGCCGGACGGCCCCATGATCGCCGTGAACCGGCCCCGTTCGAACTCGGCGGTCACCCCCCCCAGCGCGACGACCTGCGCCTCGCCGCTGCCGTACACCTTCCACACGTCGCTGGCCCGGGCCGCGGCCTGCACCTGCGGGCCCACCGTCGCGGTCACGTCATCTACCTCTTCCGTCTGCCTGCTCTGTCCGCACCGCCCCCGCTGGTCGGTGCGGCCGTTCCCATCCTCGGCGCTGCGGGCGGCCGTTCCGTCCACCCCCGGACGTATCGGCGCCGGAAATCGCGCTGCGGGTCGGCCCCGATGCCGGCTCAGGGTTGCCCCTGACCCGCCGGCCGGTCCATCGACTTCCCGGCCGCCGGGACACCGTCGCCGCCGACGCTAGAACCTCACGTCGCGTCATGGTCAACCACGCCGGGGTGCCCTTGGTCACGGTAGGTGACGACCGCAACAGCGCCGTCGCCCCCGCGGGGTGAGGTACCGGCCGCGCCACCTCACGGCGGTGCGGAAGGGGGACGCCGACAGCGTGCTCGTGGTGGACGTGGGGGAGCCAGGTACGCCGTGGCGTCGCGCTGGGCGAGCCACCGGACGGAGGGCGCGGCCGGTGACCCCTGGTCACCTCCGAGAGGTCAGCGCCGGGTGGGCGCGCCCGAGGGCGCCGGCCCGGCCCCACCGTCCGGGGATGTGGAGCAGCTCGATGCGGCCAAGGCTCGGGGGCACGGCTGGCCTGGTCACCAGGTGGTTCCCGCGGGGCTCCATGCCGAGCATGGTCCGCAGCAACAACAGGGGGGTGCCCGTGGACCACGCCTGCGGGCTGCACGCCGTGGGGTACAGCACGGGATAGCGGGTCAACTCCCGGTCGTATCCGCCGAAGGCCTCCGGCAGCCGCCCGTGGAAGAACTCGGCGGCGTCGATGATCCCTTCGGCGATGCGGCCCGCCTCGTGGGTGAAGCCGTAGCGGCGCAGTCCCCAGGCGATGAACGAGTTGTCGAACGGCCAGACCGTGCCGACGTGGTAACCGATGGGGTTGTACCGGCCCTCCTCGGTGGCGAGGGTCCGCACGCCCCAGCCGGAGAAGAGGCGGGGGCCGAGGAGATGTTCGGCGATCTTCGCGGCGCGGGACTCGTCGACGATGCCGCTCCACAGCAGGTGTCCGATGTTGGAGGAGAGGGCGTCGACCTGGCGGCCGTCGCCGTCCAGCGCGAGGGCGTAGTACTCGCCGTCGGCGACCCAGAAGTCGCGGTTGAAGCGCTCCTTGAGCTCGGCGGCCTCCCGTTCGAGGCGGTCGGCGTACTGCGGGTCGTTCCAGAACTCGCGGGCCAGCCGGGCGCCGCGGATCTTGGCGTCGTAGGCGTAGCCCTGCAACTCGCAGGTCGCGCGGGGCAGGGCGGGCAGCCGCCCGTCGCGGAAGCAGATCGCGTCCCAGGAATCCTTCCAGCACTGGTTCTCCAGCCCGTTCTTCTCGTTGCGGCGCTGGTACCAGACGTAGCCGTCGCCCATGATGTCGCCGTACTCGTCGATCCAGTGCAGAGCCGCTCTGGCGGACCGCTCGAGGCGCCGCACCGTGGTGGCGTCACCCGTCCACCGCTCGTACTCGTCGAGCAGGATCACCCAGAGCGCGGTGGAGTCGGCGCTGCCGTAGTAGGGCGAGTGGGGTTGCTCCTCGAACCCGATCGTCTCCCCGTACCGCAGTTCGTGGAGGATCTTCCCCGGCTCCTCCTCGCGGAAGTCATCGAGGACGACGCCCTGCAGCAGCGCCAGCAGGCGCACCGTCGTGGCCGCGAGGCTGGGCGCGAAGGGCAGCGCCTGCAGGCTGGTGAGGATGCTGTCCCGACCGAAGATGGCCATGAACCACGGCAGGCCGGCGGCGGGCAGGGCCCGTCCGCCGTCGGTCAACGGCATGAACCGCAGCGCGGCGAGATCGGTCAGGCTGCGCCGGTAGGTCATCGCCAACGTTGCGGAGTCGCAGGTCAGGCGGGGCGACTCCGCCAGCCAGCGGTCCAGGTCCTCCCGCAGCTGCATCCTGGCCCGACCGGGTCTGCCCTGAAGGCTCTCCCGAAGGTCACGTCCGTCCACGCCCAGGGCTTTCACCTGCATTTCGGTGGCCCACTGGCCGTGCGGTTCGATCCGGACGTCGTACGTCATTCCCCGCTCGTCGACCTGGGCCGTCGCGGTGGAGGAGATCAGGGTCTCCCGGCAAAACATCCCCCGCTGGTATCCCAGACGCAGGCACCCGTCTTCGATCCGGGTGTAGTACCTGCCCGTCTTGTTGCGCACGTCCTTGATCTCGAAAAGGTCGGCGAAGTCGCTTTCGATGTCGATCCGGATCCGCAGGTCGACCGGCTCGGGTTCGTGGTTGATCACCGTCAGCCGTTCGGCGAAGTTTCCGCCGATTGTGCGTTCGCGAAGGGCCGAAACGCTGATGTCGACGAGCGGAGTCGGGACGGTCGGGATGACGAAGAAGCGGGTCTCGAAGTATTCGATCTCCTCGATGCTGAGCGCGTTGACGCGTTCGCCGTTGATGGACAGGATCCATTTCGACAGGAATCGGGTGTCGAACGAGAAGAGACCGGTCGGAATGGCGGGAGACGCGTCGATGTCGCCGGTCTCCTCGCTGACCACGAAGGTGTTGCCGTCCAGCAGTCGGACGAGTCCGTCGCTCATGCCGGTCGTCTCCGCTCCTGGGCGAAGTCCCGAGGATGGTGCGCGCCGGGCGGCCCGGGCATCAACCGCTGGAAGAGACGGGCCAGCCGCGCGTCACCTTCCAGCCGGAGCTCGTTACGCGCCCACGTGGCGTATATGTGCGACCTGCCGGTGACGATCCGGTCGAAGGCGGCTCGGCTGCTCCTCACGACACAGTCGGCCGGGCCCTCCTCCCGCGAGACACGGACGTCGCCGCGGTCGATCACCAGAAGCCACCGCTCGACCTCGTGGTCGTGTTCGAGGTCGAAGCGTATGGTGCCGGTGGCCTCCTCGAGGTGGCGTTCATGCCCGCGACGGCCGATCGCCTCGAAGAAGTCCGCCGTGGGATCGGACATGAGCCTCCCTGTCGCCAGGTCCCGAGCCGCTGGATGAGCCGCGAACTCACCATGACCGGGAGCGAGGCGACGCCGCATCACCCGGATCGGGTGAACTTCGTGCGCCTTCCGCGGTCGCCCGCAGATCTCATCCCTTTCGGGTGAGGTCACGGCACCGCGATCCGGGTCATGCTGCCTTGTGATCGGCGGATTCCTGCGGGGGTGGGTGCCATGTCGGAGACAACCCGGAAGTTCTTCGACGCGCTCGAACGCCACGGCCACGAACGTGTGCTGAAGAAGACGAACGGCACCATACGGTTCGACCTCGAGCACGACCACGAGGTCGACCACTGGTTCGTGGAGATCTGCGGGGGTGCTGTCCGGGTGTCGCAACGGAACAGCGACGCCGACGCCGTCATTCGTGCCGACAGTGCCTTCTTCGACCGCATGGTCCGTGGCGAAGCCAAACCGCTTCCGGCGTGGCTGAGGAACGAGATAACGAGCGAAGGGCAATTCCGGTTCATCGTCCTGCTGGAGCGGCTATTCGCACCTCCGCCCGGCGCGCGACATCCGCGGGCCCTGGCCCGTGACCCTGGGGGGCGCAGATGAAGACGGACCTCATCAGGATCCTCGACGGCAACATCTTCGTGTTGAGCGACGGCAGTGGCGACATGGAGGCGAAGCCGTCCGTCCCGTGCGGGTTCTTCTCGTTCGACACCCGGTTCCTGTCGGTGTGGCGGCTGACCGTCAACGGTGAACGGATGAGCGCGCTGGCCAGGGACGACCCGTCGTATTTCGAGGTGCGTTTCTTCCTGGTGCCGGGCGCCCCCACCCACTACGTCGACGCCAAGGTGTCGGTCATCCGGGAGCGGTCGGTGGCCGGTAGTTTCGAGGAGCAGTTGACGGTGTTCAACCACTCCGGGGAACCTGCCGACCTGATCGTCCGGCTGGACGCGGACTCTGACTTCTTTCCGCTGATCGTGGTCGGACAGCCGCATACGCCACGGGGCCGGCTGTACAAGCGCGTCGAGAACGGGCGCCTGCATTTCGGCTACGAGCGGGACACGTTCCGGCGCGAGACGGTCATCTCCACGACCGAGCCCGCGCAGGTGGACGAACGCGGGCTGACGTACCACATCCGGATCGGGCCCCACGGACGGTGGACCACGACGCTGCACGTCCGAGGCCTGGTGCTGCGCCCGGACGGTCAGGATGTGCGGGAGCATGTCTATCCGGGCCGCCACCGGCGCAACAGGTCCCGGCTTCAAGGGGACCTCCAGCAGTGGCTCGGTAAGGCTCCGCAGCTGACGTGCGACTGGGAGCCACTGGAGCGGACGTACCGACGCTGCATGGTCGATCTTGCCGCGCTGCGGTTTTCGCCGCTGACGCTACCGGCCGAGGCGATGCCCGCGGCGGGTCTGCCGTGGAACGCGACGCTCACCGGCCGTGACTCCATCTTCACCAGCCTGCAGGCGTTGCCGTTCGCGTCGGACCTCGCCGTCGCCACCCTGCGGATGCTCGGCATCGACCAGGGCGCCGTGCTCGACGACTTCCGGGACGAGGAGCCGGGCAAGATCCTGAGGGAGTTCCGCTACGGGGAACTGGTCGCGTTCGAGGAACGCCCACAGTGTCCGTACTACGGTGCCGCCGACACCACCCCGCTCTACGTGATCCTGCTCGACGAGTACGAGCGATGGACCGGGAACGCCGCCGTGGTGCGGGAGTTCGAGGACGAGGCGCGGGCGGCCCTGCACTGGATCGACGAGTACGGCGACATCATGGGCGACGGCTACGTCTGGTACCAGCGCCGCAACGAGAAGACAGGGTTGGAGAACCAGTGCTGGAAGGAGTCCGGCCACGCGATCTCCTTCCGGGACGGCAGCCTGCCCGGCCTGCCCCGCGCGACCTGCGAGTTGCAGGGCTACGCCTACGACGCCAAGATCCGCGGCGCCCGGCTGGCCCGGCAGTTCTGGAACGACCCCGCGTACGCCGACCGGCTGGAACGGGAGGCGGCCGAGCTCAAGCAGCGTTTCAACCGCGACTTCTGGGTGGCCGACGGCGAGTACTACGCGCTCGCCCTCGACGGTGACGGCCGCCAGGTCGACGCCCTCTCCTCCAACATCGGGCACCTGCTGTGGAGCGGGATCGTGGAGGAATCCCGCGCCGCGAAGATCGCCGAACACCTGCTCGGTCCCCGACTCTTCTGCGGCTGGGGGGTACGCAGCCTGGCCGAGGGGGAGGGGCGCTACAACCCGCTCGGGTACCACGTCGGCACCGTCTTCCCGTTCGACAACGCGTTCATCGCCTGGGGCCTGCGTCGCTACGGCTTCACCCACGAAGCGGGACACATCGCCGAGAAGATCATCGATGCCGCCGATTTTTTCCAGGGCAGGCTGCCGGAGGCCTTCGGCGGCTACGACCGCAAGGTGGTCACGGGGCCCGTCCCGTACCCGGCAGCGAACAGCCCGCAGGCCTCGGCCACCGGAGCGCCCCTTCTGTTGGTGCGCACTCTGCTCGGCCTCGAGCCCTACGGGGACGATTTGGTGGTCGAGCCGGCGCTGCCCGAGCGCTTCGGCCGCGTCGAACTGCTCGACATCCCGGGGCGCTGGGGCCGCGTCGACGCCATGGGAAGCGTGGATCAGCGAACACAGCAGACGGCCGGCCGATGAGCCCGGCGACGTGGGCCGCCCCGCCCTGGTGACCTGCCGGGGCGAAGGGTCACCGTCGCGGGCGTACCAGGCCTGTCTCGTAGGCCAGCACCACCGCCTGCACCCGGTCGCGCAGCCCCAGCTTGGTCAGCACGTGCCCGACGTGCGTCTTGATGGTGGTCTCGCTGACCGATAACGCCCGGGCGATCTCCGCGTTGGACAACCCGCGCGCCATCTGCACGAGCACCTCCCGTTCCCGCTCGGTCAGCACGCTGAGCACCTTCGGCGGGCTGGCCGCCGGGTCGGGCAGCACGTCGGCGAACCGGTCCAGCAACCGCTTGAGGATCCGCGGGGCCACCACGGCCTCCCCGGCGGCGACCGTGCGGATGGCGGTGACCAGGTCCTCGGCCGGTACGTCCTTGGCCAGGAAGCCACTGGCCCCGGCCCGCAGCGCGCCGACCACGTACTCGTCGAGGTCGAAGGTGGTCAGGATCAGCACCCGTACCGGCAGCCGGGCGTCGACGATGGCCCGGGTCGCCGCGACCCCGTCCATCCTCGGCATCCGGATGTCCATCAGCACCACGTCCGGCAGCAGCCGGCGGGACAGCTCCACCGCCTCCAGGCCGTCCCCGGCCTCGCCGACGATGTCCAGGTCGTCCTCGGTGCCGAGCACCATCCGGAAGCCGGTCCGCAGCAGCGGCTGATCGTCGGCCAGCAGGATCCGTACCGGCCGTGGCCGCGCCGCGCTGTCCGTCATCGTCTCCCCGTCGTCGTACCGTCGATCGGTCACGCCGGCACCGCGCGGGCGGACTCGACCGGGATCCTCGCGTACACCCGGAAGCCGCCGCCGGGCCGCGGACCGGTCCGCAGGATCCCACCGTAGAGGGCCACCCGCTCCCGCATGCCGACCAGTCCGTGCCCGATCCGGTCCGGCCGCGGGCCCGGGCCGCGGCCGGTGTCGGTGACCTCCACCGCCAGGAAGGCGTCGGTGAAGGTCAATCGCACCACCGCGGTCGCGGCGCCGGCGTGCTTGAGCGCGTTGGTCAACGCCTCCTGCACGATCCGGTAGACGGTCAGCGCCACGCCCTGCTCCATCGGCCCGGGCGTCCCGTCGACCCGCAGCGTCACCGGCAGGCCCGCCTCCCGGACCTGCTCGACCAGCGCCTCTATGCCGGTCAGCCCCGGCTGCGGGGCGAGCTCGGCGGCCGGCTCGGCATCAGTGCGCAGCACGTCCAGCAGTCGGCGCAGCTCCCGCAGGGTGGCCCGGCTGGTCTCCTCGATGGTGGCGATCGCCTCGTCGGCGGCGTCCGGGTCGCGGCGCAGCACCCGCCGCGCGCCGGTGGCCAGCACCCCCATCACGCTGACGTGGTGGGCGACCACGTCGTGCAGCTCGCGGGCGATGCGGCGCCGCTCGTCGGCGACCGCCTGCTCGGCCAGGGAGCGCTGGGTGGCCTCGGCGATCCGGGCCCGTTCGCGCAGCATCTGTGTCGACTGTCGCCGCGCATGCACGGCCCGCCCCACCGCGTACGCCACCGACGCGGTGAGCAGGTTGTTGAGCACCAGGTAGCCGGGGCCCATGTCGAGCACGCCCCGCAGCGGCGCCACCATGTTCACCAGCAGCACCGGCACCCAGAGCAGCAGCGCGGCCAGCGCAGACGGACGCAGCGGCCGGTGCGCGGCCATCGTGTAGGTGAGCACCACGAAGGCGAGACCCTGCGTCGCCGGGGCCTGCCGGAGCAGCGCCGGCACGGCCAGGGTGGCCACCGCGACGCCGACCGCCGGCCAGGGTGCGACCCGACGCAGGGCCACCGGTACGGCGCAGAGCACGCTCCAGCCCAGCGCGCCCGGGAACTGCCCGGGCCGCAGCTCCCGGGGGGTGAGCAGAAGGAACACGACCTCCAGCAGCACCAGGGCGGACGCGAAGAGCGCGTCGGTGGCCAGCGGACGTCGCGGGGCCCACGCCCTCAGCCGCTCGATCATGGGAAAACCGTAGCCGCCGTCCCGCCCGACCCCTCGTCACCGACGCCGAACCTGGCCTCCTCCCCGGGAAGGAGACTCACTCGTCCGCGCCCGGCGCGACCGGGCCGGACCGGGCGTCCCGCAGCGGATCGCCCGCACCGCTCACCGGGAACGGCGGCGGGGTGCCGCCGAAGCTCGGGCAGAGCGCCTGGTGGCTGCACCAGTCGCAGAGCCGGCTGGGCCGGGGACGGAAATCCTGCCGCTCGGTGGCCTGCTCGATCGCCTGCCAGAGCGCGACCACCGTGCGCTCGAAACGGACCAGCTCCTCGGCGTCCGGGGTGTAGTCGCAGACCTCGGCGTCCTTCAGGTAGAGCAGCCGCAGCACCCGCGGCACCACGCCTCGGGTCCGCCACAGCACCAGCGCGTAGAACTTCAGCTGGAACAGCGCCCGCGCCTCGAACGCCTCCCGCGGCGCCCCGCCGGTCTTGTAGTCGACCACCCGCAGCGCCCCGTCGGGAGCGACGTCGAGCCGGTCCAGGTAGCCCCGGATCAGCAGCTCCTCGTCGACCACCGCGGAGATCAACGCCTCCCGCTCGGCGGGCTCCAACCGGCGTGGGTCCTCCACCGCGAAGTAGCCCTTGAGCAGCGCCGTGGCCGACCGGAGGAACTCGGCGGTGCCGGCGGCGTCACCGTCGGCGAAGAGGCCGGCCAGCTCCGGCTGCTCGGTGACCAGCCGGTCCCACTGCGGGGCCACCAGGTCGCCCGCGGACTGCGGGGTGCGGGCCCCCGCCGGCAGGTCGAACAGCCGCTCCAGCACGGCGTGCACCAGGGTGCCCCGGGCCTGCTCCACGGTCGGGCGCTCGGGCAGCCGGTCGATGCTGCGGAACCGGTAGAGCAGTGGGCAGGTCTTGAAATCCGCCGCCCGCGACGGCGACAGCGACGCCCGAACCGTGGGCGGCACCACCGCGGTGGCGAGGATGTCCTGCGCGTCGATCACCGGTTCCGCCGTCATGTCCGGAAGGTTAGGACACCGGTGTGACAGGCCGGCCGTCGCCGCACCGGTGCATGATCCGCGACGCGTAGCATCGGCCCGGTGGAGCAGACGCCCCGACCACCACGTCGGCCCGGACGCCGTCCCGGCCTGACCGTCGGCCGGGTGTTCGGGGTACCGCTGCACGTCGACGCCTCGATGCTCCTGCTCACCGTGCTGGTGACCGTGGTGTACGCGGAGTTCGCCCGCCGTCAGCTCGCGGTCGGCCACCTCGGCGGGTGGCTGATCGGCGCCGGTTTCGTCGTGTCGCTGCTTGGCTCGGTGCTGCTGCACGAGCTGGGCCACGCCCTGACCGCCCGCCGTTACGGCATCGGTGTGCGCGGGATCACCCTGGAACTGCTCGGCGGGTACACCGAGATGGACCGGGACGCGCCCAGCCCGCGGGTCGACCTGCTGGTCTCCCTCGCCGGCCCGGCGGTGTCGGCGGTGCTCGGCGCGGTCGCCGTGGCGGCCACCCTCGCGCTCCCCGACGGCACGCTGGTCGACCAGCTCGCCTTCCAGCTCGCGGTGAGCAACGTGATCGTGGCGATCTTCAACAGCCTGCCGGGGCTCCCGCTCGACGGCGGGCGGGCGCTGCGGGCCGCCGTCTGGGCGGTCACCGGGGACCGGCACCGGGGCACCGAGGTGGCCGGCTGGGTGGGCCGGGCGGTCGCCGTCGGCACCGTGGCCCTGGTCGTCCTGCTCACCCTGCGGCGGGCGCTCGTGCCGCTGGCGCTGCCGCTGATGCTGCTGGTCGCGCTCACCCTCTGGCGGGGCGCCGGGCAGTCCATCCGGATGGCCCGGATCAGCCGCCGGCTCCCGCTGATCGACCTGGCCCGGTTGGCCCGTCCGGTGCTGCCCGTGCCC
>NZ_QGGF01000491.1 GCF_003857015.1 Micromonospora globispora
GCCGCGCTCCGGGACGGCCTCGCCGGGCCGGAGCAGCACGCTGGTCGCGATGCCGGCGCGGGGCGGCGACTGCCAGATCCGGCCGCGGCGGCCCCGGCCGGCGGTCTGCCGCTCGGCGACCACCACCAGACCCTCCGGCTCACCCGCCTGTGCGGCCTCCACCACGTCGGCGTTGGTGGAGCCGGTCTCCGCGCGCAGCTCCAGCCGGTGCCACGGGCCGTGCGGGGCGACCAGCGCGCGCCGCAGCCGGGCCGCCGACAGCGGCGGGCGGTCCAGATCCGTGTACGGCGAGCCGCGCATCCCGCCAGCCTACGGCGTACGTGGAGGCCGCTTCCGCCGGTCGCCGATGAACACTGAGGCGAACTGCACAGCGGCGGTCACCTGAACCATCGTTATATTCCCTGGGTGACTACCGAGACCGGGATCAACATCCACACGACCGCCGGCAGGCTGGCGGACCTGGAACGTCGGCTCGACGAGGCGGTGCACGCCGGGTCGGCGCGGGCGGTCGAGAAGCAGCACGCGCGGGGCAAGAAGACCGCCCGGGAGCGGATCGAGATGCTGCTCGACGAGGGCTCCTTCGTCGAGATGGACGAGTTCGCCCGGCACCGGTCCACCAACTTCGGGCTGGAGAAGACCCGCCCGTACGGCGACGGCGTGGTGACCGGCTACGGCACGGTGGACGGCCGGCAGGTCTGCGTCTTCGCGCAGGACTTCACGGTCTTCGGCGGCTCCCTCGGCGAGGTCTTCGGCGAGAAGATCGTCAAGGTAATGGACCTGGCCATGAAGATCGGCTGCCCGGTCGTCGGCATCAACGACTCCGGCGGCGCCCGGATCCAGGAGGGGGTCGCCTCGCTCGGCCTCTACGGCGAGATCTTCTTCCGCAACGTGCGGGCCAGCGGCGTCATCCCGCAGATCTCGCTGATCATGGGCCCGTGCGCGGGCGGCGCGGTCTACTCCCCGGCGGTCACCGACTTCACCGTGATGGTCGACCAGACCTCGCACATGTTCATCACCGGCCCCGACGTGATCAAGACGGTCACCGGCGAGGACGTGGCGATGGAGGAGCTCGGCGGCGCCCGTACCCACAACTCGCGCAGCGGCAACGCCCACTACATGGGCAGCGACGAGGAAGACGCGATCGAGTACGTCAAGGCACTGCTGTCGTACCTGCCGTCGAACAACCTGGACGAGCCGCCGGTCTTCGAGGCGCCGGCCGAGCTCAGCATCACCGACGAGGATCGGGAGCTGGACACGCTGATCCCGGACTCCGCCAACCAGCCGTACGACATGCACCAGGTCATCGAACACGTCCTGGACGACGGGGAGTTCCTGGAGGTCCAGCCGCTCTACGCGCAGAACCTGGTGGTCGGCTTCGGCCGGGTCGAGGGGCGGCCGGTCGGCGTGGTGGCGAACCAGCCGATGCACTTCGCCGGCACGCTGGACATCGCCGCGTCGGAGAAGGCGGCCCGGTTCGTGCGCACCTGCGACGCCTTCAACATCCCGGTGCTGACCTTCGTGGACGTTCCCGGCTTCCTGCCCGGCACCGGGCAGGAGTGGGACGGCATCATCCGCCGCGGCGCGAAGCTCATCTACGCGTACGCCGAGGCCACCGTCCCGAAGGTCACGGTCATCACCCGCAAGGCGTACGGCGGCGCGTACGACGTGATGGGTTCCAAGCACCTCGGCGCGGACCTGAACTTCGCCTGGCCGACCGCCCAGATCGCGGTGATGGGCGCGCAGGGCGCGGTGAACATCCTCTACCGGCAGGACCTGGCGAACGCCGAGGACCCGGCCGCGGTCCGGGCCGAGAAGATCGCCGAGTACGAGGACACCCTGGCCAACCCGTACATCGCCGCCGAGCGGGGCTACGTCGACTCGGTGATCCCGCCGCACGAGACGCGTACCCAGGTTGTCCGGGCGCTGCGCGTGCTGCGCACCAAGCGGGAGACCCTGCCCCCGAAGAAGCACGGCAACATCCCGCTGTAGGAGCCCGAGGAGAGGTGCCCGCGCCCGCGATGGACGCGGGCACCTCCGCTCAGCACGGCGGTTTCGCCGCCGCGCACATCCGACGCGCGGCGGTCTTGCCCAGCGCCCGCAGCTCGACGTAGCTCAGGCTGGGGCCGGGTCGGACGCCGTCCACCGTCTCCTCGAGCGTGTCCGGGCCGGTCGCGATCACGGTCACCAGGTCGCCGACCCGCACCACCATGGTGACCTCGATCGGCGGTGTCGGGGCCACCGCCTTCCCGCCGGCGCGGCTGACCGGCGCGAGCGACACGTGCCGCAGCATCACCGACTCGTCACCGGCGAAGCCGGTCATTGGCGTCTCCCACCGGTGGGTGGTCACCGTCGGCACCGTTCGGCCGGCCAGCACCACGGATCCGCTGTGCTGCCACTCGGCGCAGGCGTCGACCAGCAGCGAGACCGCACCGAAGAGCAGCCGGCTCCGGTCCGGATCCAGGCGGTAGACGTCCTGGGTGAGCACCGGGCCCTTTGCCGCGGTCCGGTCGGCCGCCGCCCGTAACAGGGTCTGCGACCGCGAATAGCGGGAGGCGGGTTCGGTCGGCAGCACGCCGCGCTCCCGTCCACAGGACTCCAGGACCGGGTCGACCCGTACCGTCTCGCCCAGGCCGCTCTCGCTGAGCCGGGTACCGGTCTTCAGTGGCACGTCCCGCGCGGTGAGCATGGTCTGCTGCGGGATCTCGGCCGGCGCGGCGGGCACCGTCGGAGCGGGGGTGGCGGTCACCGTCGACGCGGGAGTGGCGGTCGCCGTCGACCCGGGCGTGGCGGCGATCGGCGGTGCCGGGGTGGTCGGCCGCCCGGCCGTCGCGTACGCGGAGCCCGACAGCACGGCGAGCACGGCGGTGGCCGCCAGCACCGCCGTACGCCGGCTGCGGCGGCGCGCCCGGGCCCGGATCTCCTCCGGCTCGGCCCAGCGGACCAAGGCCATGTCCCGGTGCAACCGGTCGACCAAGCTCAGGTCCTCGAACATCAGGCCTCCTCCAGGTCAGAGACGGCGAGCAGCCCGGCGAGCGCGGCCCGGCCGCGGGAGAGCCGGGCCTTGACCGTGCCGACGGGCGCGTCGGTCTCCCGGGCCACCTCGGCGACCGGCATGCCGAGCAGGTAGTACAGGGCGATGGCGACGCGCTGCTCCTCGGGGAGCCGGCGCAGCGCCGCCACCACCTCGACGGTGTCGGTGCTCGGGGCGGGAATGCTCTCCTCGGCCCCGTGCCGCAGGTACGCCCGGGCCCGGCTGCGCAGGCTGCGCCACCGGCTGACCGCGATCCGGCTCGCCACCACCCGCAGCCACGCCTCCGGGTCGTCGTACCTGCTGACCGTCGACCAGCGCTGCCAGGCCCGGATGTACGCCTCCTGGACGGCATCCTGCGCCTCGGCGAGGTTGCCGGTCAGCACGTAGACGAAGCCGAGCAACCGTTGTCGGCTGCCCCGGTAGAACTCGTCGAACCCGTCGACGTCCGGCACCTGCTACCTCCCCGTGGCGGTCGCAAGGGGACACGCCTGGCATCGTGCTCCCGGTTGCCGGTCAGCCGATCATTTTCTCCAGCTCGGCGAGGGGGAAGCCGCCGGCCGGGATCCGCTCCCGGGCCACCCGGCGGACGGCGATCTGGACCGCCGCGTTCGCCGGCGTCGGTACGCCGTGCAGCCGCCCGAGCAGCACGATCTCCCCGTTGAGATGGTCGGCCTCGGCGCTGCCGGTGCCCCGGGCCAGGCTCTGCCAGGTGGAGCCGCCGGCCCGCTCCGCGCCGCCGACCGGCCGATGCCGCACCTTGTCGCCGCGCTCGGCCGCCTCCTCCTCGGGCGTGGTGTGGGCGATCCCGGCGGCGGCGAGCACCGCAACGCCCTCCGCCCGCACCCGCTCGGCGAGCGCATCCGGTATGTCCCGGCCGAGCAGCGCCTCCAGGCCGTTGCCGAGGTTGCTGAGCAGCTTGCCGTACTTCCAGCGCATCACGTCGTCCCGGACCGGAGCGACGAACCCGGCCGCGGTCAGGTCGGCCGCCACCGCCCGGCTGGTGTCGTCCGCACCGGACGGGTAGCGGCCCAGGTGCAGCATGCCCGGGTGCGGGTGGCCGTTGGCGACGACCACGCCGGGTTCCAGGTGGGTGGCGGGCAGCCAGACGCAGACCGGGTGCACCTGGGCGAAAAGCCGCAGCGCGGCCCGCTCGTTGTCCACCCCGTTCTGGGCCAGGAACAGCGGCAGCCGCTCCCCGGCGGTGCCGCCGCCGTCGACCGGCGCGTCCACCCAGGTGGCCAGTGCCGCCTCGGTGTCCTGCGACTTGACCGTGAGCACCAGTGCGGTGTCGGCGGGCAGCGGCCGGTCGTCCGGTCCGCCCGCGGCGGGCAGCCGGGCGGTAACCGTACCGTCCGGGGTGTGCAGGGTCAGCCCGCGCTCGCGGATGGCGTCCAGGTGGGCGCCGCGGGCCACCAGCGTGACGTCGCGGCCGGCCTCCGCCAGCCGTACGCCGATGGTGCCGCCGACCGCGCCCGCCCCGATGATCACGTATCGCATCTGCCCGATTCTGCCCTCGCCGACCTATGCCGCGACGGCGAGGTGGCACAACCACCCCTGGCCGATGGTCGAGACGTCCCGGGCCATCCGCAGCAGAGTGAGTCCCGCCGCGCCCAGCAGTCCCTCGATCTCCTCGGCCCGATACCAGGCGAAGAAGCGGTCGGCCGGCTCCCCGGGCCACCGCTCCCAGGTCTCCCCCTCCCCCTCCTTGACGCTGAGCAGCAGCGGCGCGCCCGGCCGCAGCACGCGCCGGATGCCGGCCAGCGCGGCCGGCGCGGACGCCTTGGGCAGGTGCAGCAGCGAGGCGGAGCACCAGACCCCGCCGAAAGCGCCCGCCTGGAACGGCAGTCGCAGCAGGTCACCCTGGACCAGCGGGGCGGCCACCCGCCGACGGGCGGCCCGCAGCATGGCGGCGGACAGGTCGAGCCCGACCGCACGAGTTCCCCGGCGGGTCCAGAAGGCCAGGTCCCGGCCCGGTCCGCAGCCCAGGTCGAGCACCGGCCCGGCGGTCCGCCGCTGGAACTCGTCGGCCATCGCCAGGTACGTGTCGGGCACCTCGGGGTTGCGGGCGGCGAAGTCCTCGGCGATCCGGTCGTACGCGGCCCGGTTGCGGGTGATCACCTCATCCATGGCCGCGCAGCCTAGCCGCGGGGCCGGCTCGGCGGGGCCCGTCAGAGGGTGAGGCCCGCGTCGGTGAGGATCGGGCCGGCGAGCAGCAGCGCGCCGCCGACCAGCACGGCCAGGTTGACCAGGGCGAAGACCGTCACCCAGAACAGGGCCGGGAACGGCGTCAGCCGGGCGAGCTGGTCCGCGTCGGACTCCGGCATCCGGCCCCGGCTGCGCAGCCGCTGCAGCTCCACCACCGGCCGTACGCCGCCGAGGAGCAGGAACCAGACGGAGGTCCAGGCGAAGGCGGCCTGCACCTCCGGCGAGGCGTACCAGGACACGGCGAGCACCACACCGCCGGTGACCAGCAGCGAGAGCACGCCGAAGACGTTGCGGATCATCACCAGCATGGCCAGCAGCAGCGCCACGGCCACCCAGAGCAGCAGGGTGATCCGGTTGCCGCCGAGCAGCCAGGCGCCGGCCAGGCCGACCAGCGAGGGGGCGATGTACCCGGCGAGCAGGGTGAGGATCATCCCGGGCCCGCTGGGGCGTCCCGCCGAGAGGGTCAGGCCGGAGGTGTCGGAGTGCAGCCGGATGCCGCGCAGCTTCCGGCCGGTCAGCAGCGCCATCAGGGCGTGCCCGCCTTCGTGCGCGATGGTGACGGCGTTGCGGGTGATCCGCCAGGTCAGCCGGGTGGAGACGACCACCAGCGCGACGACGGCGGTGAGCAGGACCAGCAGCGGCGGCGGGTCGGGCTGCGCGCTGAAGAGCTTGTCCCAGAGGGTGGTGAGGCCGTCGATCAGGGGCATGGGGCGCGAGCCTACCGGTCGGCGCTGATCGGGTCAGCACCCCGCTGGCGCGTCACCTCGATGATGACAGTCACCACCGAGGGTACGAGCTACAAGGACTCGAACTTCAACAGCAACTACACCAACGCCTACTATGCAGGGGTGATCCGGGGGGCGTACCACTTCGCCCGGCCGAACATCTCCGGCGACGCGGCCCAGGCCGACTACCTGGCCAGCAACGGCGGCGCCTGGTCGGCGGACAACCGCACCCTGCCCGCCGCGCTCGACCTGGAAGCCAACCCGTACAGCGGCGGCTACTGCTACGGCAAGACCACCTCGGGCATGCGCACCTGGATCAGCGACTTCCTCAACCGCTACAAGTACCGCACCACCCGGTACGCGGTCATCTACAACACCACCAGCTGGTGGAACCAGTGCACCGGCAGCTGGACGGGGCCGTGGACCAACCACCCGCTCTGGATCGCGCGCTGGTCCACCTCGCCCGGCACCCTGCCGGCCGGCGCCTCGGTCTGGAGCTTCTGGCAGTACACCAGCAGCGGCACGGTCTCGGGAATCAGCGGCAGCGTCGACCGTGACTACTGGAACGGCGACCGGAGTCGGCTGCTCGCGCTGGCCAACAACACCGCCTGATCCGCCCGCAGACAGGTCGGCGGCAGCGGGATCGGCTATCACCTCAGGTCGATAGCTGGTCCGGCTGCCGCCACCGTCGTGTCTGCGTCAGGCCCGCCGTCGCGCGGCGACCGGCACGGGCATCCTGCCCTCCCCGGCCAGGGCGGTCCGCCGGCTCAGCCGCCAGGCTGCCACCCCCGCGACGGTGACGGCCACGACACCGATCAGCGCGACCAGCGCGGGAACGCCGGCGCTCACCAGCAGCAGGACGACGTCCCCGAGCGCGACCAGCATCCACAGTGCCAGCCGGGGCCGGCCGTCCTTGCGTCGGTAACCCATGTCGTACCTCCTTCCGTCGTCGAGGAAGCAAGTACCCCGTACGACGAAAGGACATGCCGATCACTTTCGGACCGGCGGGAAGCCCCGAGTCAGTTGACCCGGTCGGGCTTGAAGCCCTTGGTGATCACGGCCCAGTTGGGGAGGTTGGCCTCCCAGTCGCCGGCAGGCACCTCCCACCGGAGGGCGTAGCCCCGGTTGCTGGCGGTGGCCATGCCGCGGTTGCGAACGTGGATCCGGGCTCCGTCCCGCGTCTCCAGCCAGTCCCAGTCCGCACAGGTCCGGTAGGCGTCGCAGCGGGTGATGCTCAGGTACTCGTAGTTGTTGACGTAGTTGTGCCGGTAGGGCTCTTTGCTCTTCCAGTCGGCGAACGCGTCCTGCTCCGGCGTGTCGGTCCACTGGACGTACAGCTCGCGGAGGCCGCCGGGCTCGCGGAACGTGACCGAGTTGTTGCCGGTGCTGCTCCGCCAGCCGTCCGGCAGCGGGACCTCGAAGCCGTTCGGACCCCGGTAGTAGCGCCAACCAGCGGGCAGCGCGCCGGCGGTGGCGGCGGGTGTCGCCGAGCGGGTCGGACGCGGGGCGGCGCTGCTGGGCGCCGGTGCGGCCGGCTCCGAGTTCGACGGCTCCGCCGACGGCTCGGCCGAGGCGGCGGCGGTGGTGGTGGTGGTGGTGCCGGCCTGCTGGCCTCCGCCGTCGTCCTTGGGTTCGTCACCGCCGTTGAGCAGCGGGACGGCCACCGCGAGCCCGAGCAGCAGGAGCGCGACCAGCGCGCCGATCAGCAGATTGCGCCGCTTGTGATCCGGCTTCGTGCCGGGAACGACCGTGGCCCGGCCGGTCGACGGCGCCGGACTGACCGGCGCCGGCATGACCGAGGTCGGGTTCGGTGGCTTGCGCGGCGGCGGCGCGTCGGCCGGGGCGTCGTCGACGGCCGGGGCGTCGACCCGGGTCTCGTCGAAAGCGGGCTCCGGCGGCGCGACCTTCGCGGTCGGACCGTCATCCGCAGTGGATGCTGGGGGCGCGACCTTGGCGGTGGGTGCATCCGACTCCGCGGGCCCGTTGCCCGCGGCGGCCGCACCGGCAACAGCACCCGCGGCGGCGGCGGCGCCCGCACCGACGTCAGGCTTGCGCGCGGCGACCTGCCCGTCCGACGGCTCCTCGGCGGGGCGGGGCGCGGGCACCAGCGGCGGTCGCGGTACGCGGGGACCGTTCGGTCCGGGACGGCGCACACCGTCCAGCAGCGAGATCCCCTTGGCCCGCTTGCCCCCGGCGCGGCGCAGCAGCCGCTCGGCCACCTCTGCGGTGATCCGCTCGGCCGGGTCCTTGCGCAGCAGCCCCTGGAGCACCGGCTTGAGCGGCCCGGCGTTCTTCGGCGTCGGCAGCGGCTCGGTGGCCAGCGCGGCCAGGGTGGCCATCGCCGACGGCCGGGCGTACGGTGACTTGCCCTCGACGGCCGCGTAGAGCGTCGCGCCCAGCGACCAGAGGTCGGCCTCCGGCCCGGCCGTGCCGTCACGCGCCCGCTCGGGCGCGATGTACGCGGGCGAGCCGAGCACCATGCCGGTACGGGTGACGTTCGGGTCGCCGGGGATGGTGGCCAGACCGAAGTCGGTGAGGACGACGCGGCCGTCGTCGCCGAGCAGCACGTTGCCCGGCTTGATGTCCCGGTGCATCACGCCGGCCTTGTGCGCCGCCTTCAGCGCGGCCAGCACGCCGAGGCCGATCTCGACCGCCTTGGCCGGCGACACCGGACCGTCCTCGGTGATGGTGTCCTGCAGCGACTTGGACGGCACGTACTCCATGACGATCCACGGATCGCCATCGGTACGCAGCACGTCGAAGATGCGGACCACGTTGATGTGGTTCAGCCGGGCGATGGCCCGCGCCTCCCGCAGCGAGCGTTCCCGCATCTCGCGGCGCTCTTCGGGGGTGAGGCTGGGCGGCGGGACGAGTTCCTTGATGGCAACGTCCCGGTGCAGGACCTCGTCGCGCGCCTTCCACACCCGACCCATGCCGCCCTGGCCGAGCGGCGAGATGAGCCGGTACCGGTCGGCGACGAGTTGGGGAAGCGTGTTCGACATCGGTGAGACCGTACCCGGCAGTCTTGATCGTCACACCGTCGGCACGCCACTGTGCGGCGAAGGTCAACTTCCGGACGCGTAACCTGACGTCATGTCTGCCGAAGAGCCGCTGTTCCGGGTCGTCCGAGGCGTGCCGACCGCCGAGGAGCTGGCCGCGCTGGTCGGTGCGATCGTCGTCCGGACCCGCCCGACCGCCGCCCCCGCACCGGTAGCCGTCTCCCAGTGGGCCCGCAGCGCCCGTCCGGCAAGCGCGGGGCTCGCCGCACGGCCGGGCGCGTGGCGCGCCTCCGGCCTTCCCCGCTGACCGTTCCGCCGGTACGGCGGGCCTGAGCTGGGGCTTGATCCTCGGGGCTGCCCAGATCGCCGCGCAGCCATTAACCTCACTCAGGGAAACGGTCCGGTGACAGGCAGGGAGGGTCGATGATCCCCGAGGAGAACCGGCCAGCGGGTTGGCTGCGTGGCTACGGCGGCATCGAGGCCGACATCCGACAGATGCGCGAGTTCGCCGACCGGCTCCAAGCCGAGGTCGAGCGGAACTACGCCCCCCACCTGTCGTATATCGCCGACGACATGAAAGCGCCGATCCCCCACCCCGCCGACGCCTTCGTCGAGCTGGTGCAATTCCTCGAAGCGCACCGGGAAACCCAGCAGGCCACCGCCGAAGTGGTCTGGGGCGTCGCCGGCGCCACCGGCCACCTGGCCGGCGCCGCGGGCCAGGTCGCCGACCGGTACGCCGGCTCCGACGCGTTCTCCTCCGCCCGGGTCACCGACGTCGAGCGGGCCCTGGCAGGTCCTTCCCCGTCGACCTCGCGCCCCCTGCCCGTGCTCCCCGAACCCACCGGGCCGGAGAACGGGCAGGTGGTGCTGCCGTGATCGAACGGGGCAGCGGCCGCACCTCCGGCCTCACCGACTGGCGCCTGATGGACGCGCTCAGCATGTGGGCCTGCCTTCAGGATCAGGACACCACGGGCCACTGGAAGCAGGTCGCCGGCTGGCGCAAGGTCTGCGACCTCGCCCTGGCCCACCTGAGCCGACTTCAGGAGTACCGGCGCGGCCTCGCCGAAGCGTGGCCACCGGAGTCCAACGCCGCCGCCCGCGCCTATATCGGCGAGCTGGACCAGCTCATCGAGAAGGTGCAACACACCCACGACGCGGCCGCCGCGAACTACGACGCGCTCGCCGCCGCGACCCGCGCCCTCAGCAGCACCCGCGCCGACCTCAAGCCGATCTACGAGGAGTACGCGGTCAAGCTTCAACAGAAGCGGGCGTACGAGGCGGTGGTGGCCGATCCGAAGGCGGCGGCCGGGAGCCGACTGCCGGAGCAGCCACCGGTGACGGATGCCGACCTGGAACAGCTAAACGTCCAGGCCCGGAGCCTGATGACGGGCCTGAGCGGCGAACTCCAACAAGCCCAAGTAATGCTGCAGAAGCCGCCAGCAATGCGACCTCCAGTTCACTCGGGTGATCCGGACGTCTACGGCGGAAGCAGTGCCACGGCTCCAGTCATCCCTCCCATAGTGCCGGTTCCGGTGGCCACTTTCGCCAGTGCGGGGTCGGTGAGCCGGTCTGCGACGACGGCGCCGCCGGTACCCACACCAGCAGCCCAAGGGACCGGTTCAGTGCTCGGCGGGGCTGTCATCGGGCTGGCACAGGCGCCAGTCAACCCCATCGTTCACGGCCCCAATCCAACTGTGCCACCGACGCCGCCGCCCGGAATGGGCCTCACGCCGACACTGCCAGGCGTTTCTGGTTCACCGATCCTGCGCGGCACGCCCAGCAAGCTAGGGAAACAACCTGGACCGGTAGGGCGCTTGGTCGGCGATGGCTTGAACCGGTCACCCCACCCCGCCCCACCTAGACCGATGCCGCCCGGTGGCCTGATCGGCGGCACCCCGGGGATGGGGCTCGGTCAACCGCGCGAGGCCACGCCGCGTCGGGTCAACCCCATTAGCGGATTGATCGGAGGTGGCGGAGCGGGCACCGCGCCAACGGGTGGGGCCGGCTCCCGTCCGAGCGCGAGGCGGGCTTCGCAATTCAACGGGATGCACGGCGTGCCGCCTATCGGCGGCGCACCCGGCTCCAGCATCACCTCAGGTGCCAGCAGTCCATCACCAGGGGCACACCGCCAGGAGCACAGCGATTCCGAATCACGCTGTTGGAACCCAGAGGAGCCTTGGGAGATAGACGAGGGGGTGAATCCGGTAATGCGCCCGCCCGAAGCCGACGGGCCCATCGATCCCGGCCCTGCCATCGGCTTCGACCGGTGAAGTTGTCCGGCAACCGGGCAGCCTTGGCCGTTCTGCTCCTACCAGCGACAGCCCTGCTTCCAATCACACCTGCCCCAGCCAATTTGCAGCCGTCTGGGCCAGATCGAATCCGAGCAGATCAATGGCACCTTCGTTATCTAAAGGTCGACGAGGCGAATCGACTCAGCGAAGGCGAGGGAGTCACGGTCGCAGTACCAGACACTGGTGTAGATCGGCACCCTGACCTCGAAGGCAACCTGCTTCCCGGTACCGACATCATTCCCGGTGGCAGCGGCGACGGCCGCCAGGACCGGGACAGCCATGGCACCGCCATGGCTGGGCTGATCGCCGCTCATGGCCGAGGCGGCGGCAGAGGGGCTCTCGGCATTGCCCCGAAGGCAAAAATCCTTCCGATCTTCGACTCCCCTCCACACGGTGATGGTGATCCCGATGCCCTGGCGGAAGCCGTCGAATACGCCATAGCGCAGGGCGCCGATGTGATTAGCATTTCGTCTGTTGGTGGACGCAGTTCGCGACTCACCGCGGCCATAGACAGCGCCCTCAGCGCGAACATTATCGTTGTCGCCGGGGCTGGCAACCGCCCGCGCGACCAGATAGTCGGCTATCCCGCAAGCCATCCGGGCGTCATAGGCGTTGGCGGGGTCGATGAGACGGGCGAACATGCCTCTATATCGGTCGCGGGCCCCGAGGTCGATGTTGTTGCCCCAGCGGTGAATATTTTCAGCACCAGCTTTGACGGCAAATACTCGAAGGCAACCGGTACGTCTGACGCCACTGCGATCGTGGCCGGAGCTGCCGCGCTGATCCGGTCCAAGTACCCGGAGCTTCCCGCCCAGGAGGTCGCGCACCGGCTCACCGCCACCGCGATCGACAAGGGCCCACCAGGCCGGGACGACGAGTACGGCTACGGCGTCATCGACCTGGTCGCAGCGCTGACCGCTGACGTACCCCCACTGGGTTTTGAATCGGCGACGGCGAGCGCCGCAACGACGGCCGCGGCAGAGCCGGCGGACGGCGGCGGGGATGACGGCGCGACCGCGCGCGGGCTGGCCACCCTCGGCGTGCTGGTCGCGGCCGGTGGCGGGTACCTGCTCGTCCGGCGACGTCGACGTGCCGACGACCCGCCGCCCCGGGTCAGCCGGTAGCGTCGATCAGGTGTTGAACTCCGTGCCGCTGCGCCTCGTGCTCGCCTCCCAGAGTCCCGCCCGTCGCAAGCTGCTCCAGGCCGCCGGGATCGAACCTGACGTGCTGGTGAGCGGGGTGGACGAGTCGCAGGTGGTGAGTGACCGGGCCGAGGAGCTCTGCCTGGAGTTGGCCCGGCTCAAGGCGCAGGCGGTGCTGAGCCGGCTGCGGGCGACTCCGGACGAGCGGACGCTGGTGCTGGGCTGCGACTCGGTGCTGGCGTTCGACGGCGAGATCCTGGGCAAGCCGGCCGACGCGGCCGACGCCACCCGGCGTTGGGAGCGGATGCGCGGGCGGAGCGGGGTGCTGCACACCGGGCACTGCCTGATCGACGTGACGCACGAGGCGCGGGCGGAGGCGGTGGCGTCGACGACCGTGCATTTCGCGGACATCAGTGACGAGGAGATCGCGGCGTACGTGGCGACGGGCGAGCCGCTGGCGGTGGCCGGAGCGTTCACCATCGACGGGTTGGGCGGCCCGTTCCTGACGGGGATCGAGGGGGATCCGGGCACGGTGGTCGGGCTCAGCCTGCCGCTGCTACGCAACCTCCTCGGCGAGTTGGACCTGAGCATCGCCGATCTGTGGACGAAGGTCGCGCCAGGGGGCCAGGAGATCGAGCATCTCGACTAACGTCAGGTCATGACCACCAAGCCGCTGCCGCTCACCCCGGAACTGCACGCGTACCTCGTGGCGCACGGGTCCGCGCCGGACGAGATCGTCCGTGAGCTGACCGAGGAAACCCGGGCTGCGCTGCCCGACCAGGCGAGCATGCAGGTGGCCCCGGAGCAGGCCAGCCTGCTGACCTTCCTGGCCCGGCTGCTCGGCGCGCGGCAGGCGGTGGAGGTGGGCACGTTCACCGGGCTCTCGTCGCTGGCGATCGCCCGGGGCATGGCCGACGGCGGCCGGCTGACCTGCTTCGACATCTCAGAGGAGTACACGAGCATCGCCCGCCGCTACTGGATCCGCGCCGGCGTCGAGGACCGGATCGAGCTGCGCCTCGGCCCGGCCAGCGAGACGCTGCGCGAGCTGCCCCGAGAGCGGTACCTGGACTTCGCGTTCATCGACGCGGACAAGGTCGGCTACCCGGTCTACTGGGACGAGCTGGTTCCCCGGATGCGGCCGGGCGGGGTCATCGCGGTGGACAACACGCTGCGCGGCGGCCGGGTGCTCGCTCCGCAGAACGCCGACGATCGGGCGATCGCCGCGTTCAACGACGAAATCCTGGCCGACGTCCGGGTCGACCTGGTCATGCTCCCCGTCGCCGACGGCCTCACCCTGGCCCGCGTGCACTGAGGCACGCCAACTCCCTGGCACCGCCATGTCGCCGACCTGGAATCGATCAAGTCCGGGTCAGACGCCGGCTGTGACCGGCGCCCGGTCCTCGGTCGGGCGTGGGGTCCGCAGGGCGCGGCCGAGACGACCGGCGAGCAGCATGGCGGCCGCGATGAATCCGGGCAGCAGCAGAAAGGCCAGGTGCGGACCGGCGTCGTCGGCCACCCACCCCAGCGCGACCGGCGCGATCCCGAAGCCCACCCCCATCGAGTACGACGACCAGCCGGCCGCCTTGTCCGCGGCCGGTCCGGCGACGGCCAGGGCGATGGAGATCGCCAGCGGGTAGTGCAGCGCGTTGCCCAGGCCGAGCACGACCAGCCCGGTGACGGCGAGCCATCCGACCTGGGCGGACCAGAACAGGCCGAATCCGACCAGCGACACGGTCAGCGCGGCCAGCAGCAGCGGCACCGGCGGCCAGCGCAGCGCGAACCGGCCGCCGACCAGCCGCCCGACGAACATGCCGCAGACGATCGCGGCGACCGCCGCCGAGGCGGCACCGGCGTTGAGCCCGGCGTGCGTCCGCAGCACGTCGGCGGTCCAGAGCGACAGGCACACTTCGATGGAGCCGGTGACCGCCATCAGCACCCAGGCGATCCAGTACGCCGGGGGCAGCCGGTCCGCCGCGCGGGTTCCAACCCTGCCGCCGGTAGTTCCGCCGGTCAGGGCCTGCCCGTCTCGGGTGGCCGGGCTGGAAGGTGGCGCGTCCGCCCGTTCCGCGATCGCCGCGGCGGTCACCCCGACGGGGTCGGCGGCAGCCGCGGCAGCGGGGGCGGCGTTCGGCAGGCGTACGCGGAAGGTCAGCGCGGCGAGGGCGACCAGCGCGATCAGCCCGACCTCGACGGCCATCACCGGCCGCCAGCCGAGGCCGGCGTCCACGGTCGCGCCGATGACCAGCGGGGCGAGGATGCCCATGCCGGCGCAGGCGGCGTTGGCCTCGGTGAGCGCGGCGGGCGCGGCGGGGCCGTGCTGGGCGGTGAGCACGACGCTGACTCCGCTGATCACCATCATGCCGAAGGTGGCGATCACCGCGACCGCGACGAGTGTCGCCGGC
>NZ_QGGF01000230.1 GCF_003857015.1 Micromonospora globispora
CAGCGCCACCGCGTCCATCCACAGGTGGCGCCGGGGGTACGCGGGCCGGGGCACCGGCGGCCGGCCGGCGGCCAGGGCCCGGGCCACCTCGTCGGCCTGCCGGTGCATGGCGGAGAAGGTGAACCCGGTGGAGGGGCGGGTCGCGCCGCCGGCCGTGCCGAGGCGGACCACCCGGGGCGAGGGTCGGGCGACGAACGGGCCGTCCGTCATCGGGATCACCCCGTTCTCCACCTCCCGGATCCGCAGCGCCGCCGGGTCGAGACCGAGCAGGCGGACGTACCCGCGCAGCGCCGCGTCGTACGCGTCGTCGGTGAGCAGGGCGGGTGAGAACTCGGTGTACTCGATCAGGGCGTACCGGTCGCTGACCGGAAGCACATAGCCGAACGAGACGCCCCGGGCGGGCTGCGGGGTGCGGAAGTCCATCAGCACCGCCCGAGCGGGGTCGAACGTGGGCGCGTCGGTCTCCACCCACCAGCCGCGGAAGTGCTGCAACCAGTTCGTCCGCCCCGGCCGCTCCGGCGGGCGGGGGCGGGAGTCGAGCACCCAGGCGGCCCGCACCAGCTGCCCGCCGTCGGTGTCCCGGACGATCACCTGGTGCCCGTCGTCGTCGAGGGCGCCGGCCGCCGCGCCGATCCGGGTGGCACCGAGGCGGCGCTCGGCCTCGGCAGCCCGGTCGTAGACCGGGGTCGAGCGCAGCATGGCGTACCGCATCGGGGTGAGGTCCAGGACCCGATGGCCGGCGGGCGTGACCACGTCGACCTGCGACCAGCTGGCGCTGAGCAGCGGGTCGAGGTCGCTGCCGGGGCGGTCCCAGAACGCCCAGGTGCGGTCCTGGCCGCGCTTGTGCACCGGGTCGACCACCGCCAACCGCAAACCGGTGAGCCCGTGCCGGTCCAGGGCGGCCAGCACGAGCGACGCGGCGCCGCCACCGCCCACCAGTGCGACGTCGACCGGGGTTTCGTTCACCGGGTCACGCTGTCACACACCGGGCCGTCGCGACGAATCTCCCGATCCGCACACGCTGATCAGATTCGCCTCGGCCGGACGCGGTGCCCGAGACGACGAGCGCCCTCGGCCAAACCCTGATCGACGGCATCGAGGACATCCCGCCAGGCGTCGCCGGCGTCCGGAGCCTTCCGTTTGGCGAGCCGCTCGAAGGTGGCCAGGCTGCGCCGCACCGCGTCCAGCTGCGGATCGAACACCGACGGCCGACTCCAGTGCAGGTAGCGGGGTGTCACGTAGAGCCGGACGTAATGCGCGTCCCGGTACCGAGGATTGCTGAGCGAACGCTGCCGCAGGTAGGCCAGTTGTCCGAGCGCGATTCTGTCCGCGAGTGGCAGGTCCCCGTCATCGCCCACGTACGCATCCTGCCACCCGCACACCAGGCCCGCGGCGCACGGCCATCTCGGGCATGGGCCGGGGCCCGGGCCGGGACGGCGCGTAGATTCGGTGTCACCGAAGCCGCATCACCAGGAGCGGGCCGGGAGACGGGGGGAACAGGATGGCGCAGGCGCCGCTGCGGGTCGGTCTGCTGGGGTACGGGGTCGCGGGCCGGGTGTTCCACGCCCCGCTGATCGCCGCGACGCCGGGCCTGCGGCTGGACGTCGTCGTCACCCGTGACCCGCAGCGACGCGACCAGGTGCGGCGGGAGCACCCGGCGGCCCGCCTCGTCGACACGGCCGACGAGGTGTGGCGCTCACCGGACGCGCTGGACCTGGTGGTCGTGGCGACCCCGAACCGGCAGCACGTGCCGATGGCCCGGGCCGCGATGGCGGCCGGCCTGCCGGTCGTCGTGGACAAACCGCTCGCGCCCACCGCCGCCGAGGGGCGTGCGCTGGTCGACGAGGCGACCCGCCGTGGGGTGGCGCTGACGGTCTTCCAGAACCGCCGCTGGGACGGGGACTTCCTCACCGCCCGCCGGCTCATCGACGCGGGCGAGTTGGGCCGGGTGCACCGCTTCGAGTCCCGGTTCGAGCGGTGGCGGCCCGCGATCAAGCCGGGCTGGCGGGAGAGCGGCGCCCCGGGCGAGGCCGGCGGCGCGCTGTGGGACCTCGGCGCGCACCTCGTCGACCAGGCCGTGCAGCTCTTCGGTCCGGTCCTCAGCGTGTACGCGGAGGTCGACCGTCGACGGCCGGGGGCCGAGATCGACGACGACGCGTTCGTGGCGCTGATCCACGCCGCGGGCGTCCGCTCCCACCTGTGGCTGAGCGCCGTCACCGCGCAGCTCGGGCCGCGGCTGCGGATCCTCGGCGACCGCGCCGCCTACACCACGTACGGGCTCGACGTGCAGGAGGCGGCGCTGCGCGAGGGGACCCGCCCGGGCGCGCCGGGCTGGGGCGAGGTCGCCCCCGAGCGGTACGGACAGCTCGGCGCCGACGGCGACCTGCGCGCGGTGGCCACCGAACCGGGCCGCTATCAGGACTTCTACCAGCAGGTGGCGACGGCGCTGCACAACGGCACGCCGATGCCGGTCGACCCGGAGGACGCGCTGACCACCGTCGAGCTGATCGAGCTGGCGCACCGGTCCGCCACGCAGGGAGCGGTGGTCCACGTCCCGCCGACGCCGCGGAATTGACGGTATCGGGCCTCCTGACCGCTTAGCCGGGGAGGTGGGTGCCACCGCCGTTGAGGTGGTACGCCCGCTCCTCCGCGCTCTCGCGCGCCCGCAGAAACCGGTCGCTCCATTCCGGGTCACCATCGGCGATGCGATCGACCACGTGCTCGTCGAGCACCCGTCCATCCGGCGGTACGAGCCCGACCGCGACCACCGTCTGCCCATTCCGCCCGTAGTGCAGGACCTGCCAGCGCGCCGCACGGGCCGCCCGTCGGCTGCGCCGCCCGGCGATGGCCGTCAGCAGCAGGTAGCAGCTGACGGCGACAACCGACGTGACGCCGAGGGCGAGCAGCAGGGCGAGGGCCCGCACGGCGACCTCCCCCTCACTTCAGGGGTACGGTGGCGCCGGCCCCGGGAGCGTACGTCGTCACGCCGGGGGGCAGGGCCTTGATGATGTCGATCTGGGCGCACGCGGAGCAGGCGTCGTACCCCTGCTGCCGGGTCTTGTTGGCCTCCGCTTCCGCCTTGGCCTGCGCCACCCGCGCCTGGGCCTCGCTGACCTGCGCGTACGCCGCCTGGGCTTTGTTCACCGCGTCCTGCACTGTCTGCGGCAAGGTGACTCGGGCCAGGTTGAACTTGATGCCCTCGAAGAAGGTTCCGCCCAGCATCTCGGCCAGGTCCTTGGGGAGGCTGCTGTTCACGGCTTCCTGCACCTTGGCGATGTTCGTGTTGTTGGTCTGACCTCCGGTGTCCGGATTGGCGGGTGCCGGTGTTCCGGTGCGCTGCGCGCCGTTCTGAACCAGCGCGCAACTGGAGACCAGCTCCGCGCAACGGAAGCTGTTGATCTGGATGCGCAGGTCGTTGTCGATCACCGGGCGGACGATCGCGTCGAGGAAGGTGCTCCAGCCCTCGTCTCCGTCGTAGGCGTAGCGCAGCTCGCCGTCGACGCCGCGGAACTGCCGGGTGCCGAACTTCGTGTCGAACACCTTCAGGGTGTCGGGGTCGAGGTTGAGGGTGAAGTAGATGGTGCCCTCGATGCCCATTTCCACCCCGTCGCTCGACGGTGTGTTCACCACGTCGACGCCGGTCCGGTCGCCGCGCTTGGTGTCGGACGTGATCGTGTAGAAGCGCTGCTGTGCGGGGTAGCGGTGGGTGGTGGAGTACGTGCCTGTCCAGGTGAGACCGGAGGCCGGCGAGATCACCTGACGCACCCGGTTGTTGTCGAACCAGCCGCCGTTGCGAACCACCCCGACCTCGCCGCCGGCCGTTTTGTCGAAGCCTCCGATGACAGCGGTGAGGGCCACGATGAGCACGACCGCTCCGGCCAGGACGGCCCCCGTGATCGGAAGAACCCGCCGGGGTTCGAACCGCACCGACGATCTGCTGTGCGGTGTGGCCATGGTGCACGCTCCCTCGCTGGTCATCGGGGCAATCTGCCCATCGCGATCAGGTTGGCAGCCAGTGTCAAGACCGTCAATCGACGCCCGCCTACAGCTTCTGCGCCGCTACGTCCTATCCGCTCCGCGACAGATTTTCGCCACCGACAAGAGCAAGATCGACAGGACAAGTCCTAGGCGGGGGTCGCCGTGGTGTCGTCGACCTGCGGTGCGGGATCGGCGTACGCGGCGGCGACCACCGCCCGGTCGAAGACCCGCCAGGTCACCGCCGTCACGGCGAGGGCGACGACGAATCCCACCCAGTACGGCGCGGTCAGCCCGAACCGGGTGGCGACCACCCCGCCGAGCAGCGCGCCGAGGCAGTTGCCGCCGGCCGCGAGGAACAGGGTGGTGCTGCCCACCCGGCCCTGCAACGGGGCCGGGGTCAGCCGTTGCCGCAGCGAGTTCGCCACCATGTTCCACAGTGCGCCGTGCACGCCGAAGGCGAACAACGCGCCGGCGATGACGATGGCGCTGCGCGAAGCCGCCAGGGCCAGGTGCAGTCCCGCCTCGATCAGCAGCCCGATCCGGATGGTCCAGGTGGCGGTGATCCGGGCGACGATCCGGTCCCCGACGACCGAACCGAGCAGCCCGCCGACCGCCATGCAGGTGAACAGAGCGCCGTAGCCGATCGAGCCCAGGTGCAGCCGCTCGGTGGCGAGCAGCACCAGCACCGCGATGGCCGCGGTGAGGGTGACGTTGAGCAGCCCGATCAGCAGGGTCATGGTGCGCAGCAGCCGCTGCGACATCAACCACCGGAAGCCCTCGACGACGTCCGCGCGGACCGAGCGGCGGTCGCTGCCCTCCAGCGTTGAACCACGATACGACCCGGCTACCAGACTGATCAGGACGGCGCTGAGGGCGTACGTGGCGGCGTTGACACCGAACGGGATGCTGGCCGCCAGCACGAAGAGGAACCCGCCGAGCGGGCCGGCGATCATGCCCTGCATCAGGGTGGTGCCGCCACCCAGCCAGCCGTTGGCGCGTTCCAGCTTGGACCGGGGTACGAGCGCCGGAACCATCGCCTGACCGGCCACGCGGAACACCACCTCGCCGGCGTTCACCACGAAGAGCACGGCGTACAGCAGCGCGACGCCGGCCCGGCCGGTGCTGATCGCCGTGGTGAGCGTCGCGAGGGCGGCCACCCGTACCCAGTCGATGAGGACCATCAGCCGGCGCCGGTCGACCCGGTCGACCAGGACACCGCCGGGGAGGGCGAAGAGCAGCCACGGCAGCCATGCCACGGCGGAGGCCGCCGACACGGTCAGCGGGTCGTCCGTCTGCGACGCCACGAACAGCGGCGCGGCCACGGTGGCCATCCCGCTGCCCAGCGCCGACATGGTGCTCGCCGCCCAGAGCCGGGCGAAGCGCCCGTCCAGCCGTTCCTCCACTGCCCCCGTCATGGCGAGCGAACCTACCAGCGAAATCTCCGTTGAGCGGGCCGGCCCGCACGTGCGAGGGTCGGCCGGTGATGGACTACCTCGCGATCAACCGGGCGAACTGGGACGAGCGCGCGCCCGCACACGCAGCCTCCCCCGACTATGCGGTGGACCGCTTCCTCGCCGACCCGACGTACCTGAGCGACGTGGTCCGCTTCGACCTGCCCCGGCTCGGCGCGGTCGCCGGTCTGGACACCGTGCACCTGCAGTGCCACATCGGCACCGACACCGTCTCGCTGCACCGGCTCGGCGCGCGGACGACCGGCCTGGACTTCTCCCGCGCCTCCCTCGCCCAGGCCCGCAGCCTCGCCGGGCGGACCGGCGCGGCGGTCGAGTTCGTCGAGGCCGACGTGTACGACGCACCGGAGGTGCTGGGGCGGAGCCGCTTCGACCTCCTCTACACCGGCATCGGCGCGCTCTGCTGGCTGCCGGACGTCCGACGCTGGGCGAAAGTCGTAGCCGACCTGCTCCGCCCCGGCGGGCGGCTGTTCCTCCGCGAGGGGCACCCGATGCTCTCGACCCTCGACGATCCCCGCCCCGACGGCACCCTCGCCGTCGAGTACCCGTACTTCGAGCGCCCGGAGCCGCTGGTGTGGGACGACCCCGGTACGTACGTGCGAACCGAGGCGACCTACGAGCACAGCGTGACGCACTCGTGGAACCACGGCCTCGGCGAGGTCGTCACCGCCCTGCTCGACGCGGGGCTGGAGCTGACCATGCTCGCCGAGCACGACAGCGCGCCCTGGGACGCCCTGCCCGGGCAGACCATCCGCGACGGGGACGGCGAGTGGCGGTTGGCGGACCGGCCCTGGCGGCTGGCGCAGACCTACACCCTGCAGGCCCGCCGCTGGGATTGAGTCACTTCAACCAGCGCAGCACGACCGGGTCGAGCGGGTCGTCCATACCGAGCACGATGTCCGCCCGTTCGACCGGTCGAGCTTCCGCCCGGTACAGGTCCTGGCCGGGGAGGTAGCGCTCGCGGTAGCGCTGCCCCACCACGCAACATCGCCGCCGATCCCCGGATCTCCATCGGCGTCTTCGCGCCGCTGGTCGGCCAGGCCAGCAGCCGGGGCGCGCAGGTCTTCGGCCGGCCCCGGGTGCTCACCTCGGCCGATCCGGACTTCGACCACTACTGGCCGGCCTACCGCTGGCAGTCCGACCAGGTGGAACGGTCCCGCTCTCTGGACGAGCCCCCCACCGGGCCGCTGGTCGTGGTGCCCGCCGAGCGGATCGTCTACACGGAACACTGGCTGCGCCGCGACGGGTACGCGCCGCGCCAGTTCTGGCGGGCGCCCGACGACCGGCAGCACGGCGGCGGCGATTAGTCGTGCGGGATCGGAGGGTCGCCGGGCATACTGCCGGCCATGACCGTCGCCTTCCCGGAGCCCGGCCCGTCCTCGGACGTACCCGCCCTCTTCCTCACCTACCTCGACTTCTACCGGGAGACGATCGCCGACCGGATCGCCGGGCTGACCGACGCGCAGGCACGCACCACCCAGGTGCCCTCCGGCTGGACGCCGATCGAGCTGGTCAAGCACCTGACGTTCATGGAGCGGCGGTGGCTGGTGTGGGGGTTTCTCGGCGAGCAGGTGCCGGACCCGTGGGGCGACCGGCCCGACGGCCGGTGGCACGTCGGGCCGGACGAGACCGTGGCCGACGTAGTGGACGCGCTGCGTGCGGGCGGGGGGCGGACCCGCGACATCGTCGCCTCGACCACGCTGGACACCCCCGCGGCGCTGGGCGGCCGGTTCACCGATGCGGCGAGCCGGCCCACCCTGGCCGCGATCCTGTTCCACGTCCTGCAGGAGTACGCCCGGCACGCCGGCCACCTGGACATCGTCCGCGAGCTGATCGACGGACGAACCGGGGAATGACGGGCCGGGCCGTCCGGTCACCCGTCGACGCCGGCGCGGCGCAGCTCCACCTTGCGCACCTTGCCGCTGACCGTCATCGGGAAGGCGTCCAGCACCCGCATGTAGCGGGGGATCTTGTAGTGCGCCAGCCGGTCCCGGCAGAACTCCGCCACCTCCTCGACGGTCAGGGTGTCGTGCCCGTCCCGCAGGATCACGCAGGCCAGGATCTCCTCGCCGTAGCGCTCGTCCGGGACACCAACCACCTGCACGTCGGAGATCTTCGGATGCCGGTACAGGAACTCCTCGATCTCACGCGGGTAGACGTTCTCGCCACCCCGGATGATCATGTCCTTGATCCGGCCGACGATGGTCAGGTAGCCGTCCTCCCGCATCACCGCCAGGTCGCCGGTGTGCATCCACCGCGCCGGGTCGATCGCCTCGGCGGTCTTCTCCGGCTCCTGCCAGTAGCCGAGCATCACCGAGTACCCCCGGGTGCACAGCTCTCCCGGCTCGCCCCGCGGCACGGTCACCCCGGTGGCGGGGTCGACCACCTTCACCTCCACGTGCGGCATCACCCGCCCCACCGTGGCGGTCCTCCGGTCCAGGTCGTCGTCGTGGCGGGTCTGCGTCGACACCGGGGAGGTCTCCGTCATGCCGTAGCAGATCGCGACCTCGGCCATGTTCATCTCGGCGATGACCCGCTTCATCACCTCCACCGGGCAGGGCGAGCCGGCCATGATGCCGGTGCGCAGCGAGGAGAGGTCGTAGTCGGCGAAGTCGGGCAGGCCCAGCTCGGCGATGAACATGGTCGGCACCCCGTACAGCGACGTGGCCCGCTCGGCCGCGACCGCGCGCAACGTCGCGGCCGGGTCGAAGGTCGGCGCCGGGATGATGATGCACGCGCCGTGACTGGTCGCGCCCAGGTTGCCCATCACCATGCCGAAGCAGTGGTAGAACGGCACCGGCAGGCAGACCCGGTCCTGTTCGGTGTAGCGGACCAGCTCACCGACGAAGAAGCCGTTGTTGAGGATGTTGTGGTGCGACAGCGTCGCGCCCTTCGGGAAGCCCGTGGTGCCCGAGGTGTACTGAATGTTGATCGGGTCGTCGCAGCTCAGCTCCGCCGCCCGCGCCGCCAGCCGCTCCGGCGGCACCGACGCCCCGCCGGTCACCAGGTCGTCCCAGCTCGACTCGCCGATGTAGACCACCGTCCGCAGGCCCGGGCAGTCACCGCGGACCTGCTCGATCATCCCGCGGTAGTCGCTGCTCTTGTAGCCGGGCGAGGAGACCAGCACGCCCACCCCGGACTGGTTGAGCACGTACTCCAGCTCGTGCCGCCGGTACGCCGGGTTGATGTTAACCATGATCGCGCCGATCGCCGCCGTCGCGTACTGGACCAGCACCCACTCCGGGCAGTTCGGTGCCCAGATGCCGACCCGGTCACCCTTGGCCACGCCCGCCGCGAGCAGGCCGCGGGCCAGCTCGTCCACCGCGGCGCCCAGTTCCGCGTACGACCACCGCCGGCCGCTCGGGCAGTCGACCAGGGCCTCCCGGTCCGGGTACGCCTCGACCGCGCGGGCCAGGTTCGCGCCGATGGTGTCGCCGAGCAGCGGGGTGTCGGAGATCCCGCTGGCGTACGAGGGCAAGCTCATCGGAAGTCCTCCTCGCGGTACTCGCCGGCCGGGCGCGCCTCGGAGTCGGCGTGCTTGTCCCGCTCGGCGGCACGCAGCTCGGTCCGGCGGATCTTGCCGGAGATGGTCTTCGGCAGCTCGGCGAACTCCAACCGCCGCACCCGCAGGTACGGCGCCAACCGCTCCCGCGAGTGCGCGAAGATCGCCGCCGCCGTCTCCGCCGTCGCCTCCCAGCCTGGCGCGAGCACCACGTACGCCTTCGGCACCGCCAGCCGCACCGGGTCGGGCGACGGCACCACCGCCGCCTCGGCCACCGCGTCGTGCTCCAGCAGCACGCTCTCCAGCTCGAACGGGGAGATCCGGTAGTCCGACGCCTTGAACACGTCGTCGGTACGCCCGACGTAGGTGAGGTAGCCGTCGGCGTCCCGGGCGGCGATGTCCCCGGTGTGGTAGTAGCCGTCGCGCATCGCGGTGCCGGTCAGCTCGTCGTCCCCCTGGTAGCCGACCATCAGCGCGGTCGGCCGGTGCGCCAGGTCCAGGCACACCTCCCCGTCGTCGCCGGGCTCGCCGGTCACCGGGTCGACCAGGGTCACCACGTAGCCGGGCAGCGGACGCCCCATCGACCCGGGCTTCACCGGCTCGCCGGGCGGGTTGCCGATCTGCGCGGTGGTCTCGGTCTGCCCGTACCCGTCCCGCACGGTCACCCGCCAGGCCGCCTCGACCTGCTCGATCACCTCGGGGTTGAGCGGCTCACCGGCACCCACCACGCTGCGCGGCGGCGTACGCAGCTGGCCCAGGTCGGCCTGGATCAGCATCCGCCACACCGTCGGCGGGGCGCAGAAGCTGGTCACCCCGCACCGGTCCATGGCGGCCATCAGGCAGGTCGGGTCGAAGCGGGAGTAGTTGTAGACGAAGACCGTCGCGCCGGCGTTCCACGGGGCGAAGACGTTGCTCCAGGCGTGCTTGGCCCAGCCCGGCGAGGAGATGTTGAGGTGCACGTCGCCGGGGCGCAGGCCGATCCAGTACATGGTGGACAGGTGCCCCACCGGGTACGAGGCGTGGGTGTGCTCGACCAGCTTCGGCCGGGCGGTGGTGCCCGAGGTGAAGTAGAGCAGCAGCGGGTCGTCCGCCCGGGTCACCCCGTCGGGGGTGAACGTGTCCGACTCGTCGTACGCGCCGGCGTAGGCGTGCCAGCCGTCGACCGGGGTGCCGACGGCGATCCGGGTGTAGTCGCCGGGCACCTCGGCGAACTTGCCGGTGTGCTCCGCCCCGACCACCACGTGCCGGGCCGCGCCCCGCTCCAGACGGTCCACCAGGTCGGCCGGGCCGAGCAGCGGCGTCGCCGGGATGATCACCGCGCGCAGCTTGATCGCCGCCAGGATGGTCTCCCACAGCTCCAACTGGTTGCCGAGCATCAGGATCAGCCGGTCACCGGCCCGCACGCCCCGGGCGCGCAGCCAGTTCGCCACCCGGTTCGAGCGGCGGGACAGCTCCGCGTACGACCAGCGCCCCTCTCCCCCGTCGGCCTCGACGATCCAGAGCGCGGTGCTGTCATTGCCCTCGGCCAGGACGTCGAACCAGTCCAGGGCCCAGTTGAACTCGTCCAGTCGGGGCCAGCGGAACTTCTCGTACGCGGTCTCGTAGTCCTTGCGGTACGCGAGCAGGAAGTCGCGCGCCTCGCGGAAGGCTTCGGTGCCGGCGGTGGCCATGGGGTGTCCTTCCTGTCACCGGGCGCACGGCCATGGGGGGACGGTGCCGCGCGCAGTACGCTGATCCTCGATCGGGTGACCTGGGTCTCACCACCCCCGGACGGGGGTGGCCGGGATGCCCCACCGCCGGGGAGGTGAGCATGCTGGAGCCGCTGTATCCGCACGACGACGGCGACCAGATCCGGCGCGCCCTCCTGACGCTGCGGCGCGGCACCGGGCTGCCGGTGGCCTTCGGCGGCATGGTGCAGCCCGGCGGCCCGACGCGGATGACCATCACGGAGCTGGCCGGCACGAGCACCGCCGCACTGCGCGGCCTGGCCATCAACGCCGGCGCCGGCCTCGGCGGCAAGGCCCTCGCGCTCGGGCTGCCGCTGCGGGTCGACGACTACCCCGTCGCCCGCTCGATCAGCCACGAGTACGACGGGCCGGTCGCGGCCGAGGGGCTGCGCTCGGTGCTCGCCGTACCGGTGGTGGTGCACCGGCAGGTCCGCGCGGTCCTCTACGGGGCGGTACGGCAGCGCCTCGCCCTCGGCGATCGCCTGGTCGCCGCCGCCGTCGAGGCCGGTCGGGATCTGGAACGCCGCCTCACCGACCGGGACGCGACCCGAGCCGCGCTGACCACGCTGCGCACCGCGACGCGGCCGCGGCCCGAGCGAAACGGGGCCGGGCCGGAGTGGGAGCAGGTCCGGCAGGCCCACGCCGAGCTGCGGGGGCTGCTGCGCCGGATCGACGACCCCGAGCTGCGGGACCGGCTCGACGCGGTGGCCGACCGGCTCGCCGGCGCGGTGAACCGGCCCGAGGGCGGCGCGACGGTACCGAGCACGCTCTCGCCCCGGGAGACCGACGTGCTCGCCTGCGTGGCGTTGGGCTGTACCAACGCGGACGTGGCCGACCAGCTCGGGCTGCGGCCGGAGACGGTGAAAAGCTACCTGCGCTCGGCGATGCGCAAACTGGGCGCGCACACCCGCCTGGAGGTGGTGGTCGCCGCCCGCCGCGCCGGACTCCTCCCCTAGGCCGCCCAGATGGGCTGGTGGCGGCGAGGCGCGGCGGCCTGGCTGGTCCTGGGTGCGGTGCTGCTGATCGGCGCGGTGCCGGTGGCCCGGGACGTGCTCCGCCCCGGCGAGCAGCAGGTCGTCGTCGAGGCGTACGACCGCACCGACGATCCCCGGGAGATTGTGGCGCTCATCGAGAGCCACCCCGACTTCGTGCTGCACCGGGCGACGGCGCAGGAGGACGCCGGTACGGTCGTCCTGCGCGTCTCGATGCGGTCGTCCTCACGCTGGTGGTGGTCGGGCGGCGACATCGCCGAGACCCGGAAGATCCGGATCCGGCTGGACCAACCCCTCGCCGGCCGCGAGGTGCGCGACGGCCGTCTCGGCACCCCCGTCCCGGAACGCTGACACCGCCAGCGCCATACGCGGGCTACCCCGAGATGCGGTCCCCGAGCCTGACCTGGTCGTACCGGCCCTTGGGCAGGCACAGGGCCTTCCGGTGGCCGTCGTCGGTTGACGTAGGTGACCTGATAGCAGGTCCTGAGCCGGCAGTATTGACCGTCGCTGTCGCACCTGGTGGTCAGCACCTCCCGCTTGTCGGCCACGATGCCGCTGGTGTCCCCGGTCAACCAGGCGACCAGCACGGCGATCGCGGCGGCGAGGGCACAGGCGATCAGGGCCAGGACGACGAGGTCCCGCTTGCGCAGCCGGACCCGGTCGGGCAGCTCGACGTCGCGGGTCGGTTCGTCCCGTCGGTCGCGTCGCCCGTCACCGTCCACGATCCACCCCCGAGGCCAGAGTTCACGGTACGAGCCACGCGCTAGGCCCTGCCCCGGTGGCCAGCCGGGTCACCACCTCTAAGCCGTCCTAGGAGGCTGGGCTCCTACCTCCCGGCGTCCTGACTCCTGGGTGCTGGACATGCAGCCATCCGGCTGCCTATCCTGGCAAAGGCAGCCGGATGGTTGCCCATGCCAGGGATGGTGACGGGTGGACGACGTGTTCCGGGCGCTGGCCGACGCCAGCCGACGCCGCCTGCTCGACAGCCTGAACGTCCGCAACGGACAGAGCCTGCGCGAGCTCTGCGCCGGGCTCGACATGACCCGACAGTCGGTGAGCAAGCACCTGGCGGTGCTGGAGGCCGCCAACCTGGTGACCACCGTGCGGCGCGGCCGGGAGAAGCTCCACTACCTCAACGCCGCCCCGATCAACGCCGTCGCCGACCGCTGGATCGGCCGCTACCACCGGGAACGGGCGCGCGCCCTCGCCGACCTGCAGAAAGCATTGGAGTCCGAGCCGATGGAAAGCCCGACGTTCGTCTACGCCACCTACATCAGGACCACCCCGGAGAAGCTCTGGCGGGCGCTGACCGAGCCGGAGTTCACCCGCCGCTACTGGGGCGGGGTCGCGCTGGTCTCGGACTGGCGGCCCGGCTCACCGCTGCTCTGGCAGGACTCCCCCGACGCCGAGCCGAAGGACCTCGGGCAGCGAGTGCTGGCGGCCGAGCCGTACCGCCACCTCTCCTACAGCTGGCACGGCTTCCAGCCCGAGCACGCCGAGTTCTTCGGCTGGTCGGCGGAGGAGCTGGCCGCCCGGCTCGGCGAGCGCCGTTCCAAGGTCACCTTCGACCTCGAGCCGTATGGGGACGCGGTCCGGCTGACCGTCACCCACGACGACTTCTCGCCCGACAGCGAGATGCACCGGGCGATCAGCGGTCAGCTCGACGGCAGCGGCGGCTGGCCCGAGCTGCTGGCCAGCCTCAAGAGCCTGCTGGAGACGGGTGAGCCGCTGCCCGCCCCGCAGCCGGCCGGGGCCGCTGCGACCTGACCACGGCCAGCCGGGTCTGGTGGACGCCCTCGCGCAGCTCGTCGTCCCCCATCACCAGGTAGACCAGGGGGCAGTCCTGCGGGCCGGTGACGTCGAGCTGGCAGAGCGTGCAGGGCTCCCCCGGCCGGATCGGGCAGGTCGCGGCCGGTCGGGCCGCTCTGGTCGCGGTGCTCACGTCTTCACGGTCCGCACCGTCGGCCCGTCCGTTCAGGGCCATTGGTCCCGAGGATGTGAGCCGAGCTGGTCCGTCGGACGACGGGCACGGACGCCGGCAGCGCCGACGCCCGTGCCCGGGTCCGTACCCGTCAGGGCACCATCCAGCCGAGGACCGGGGAGCCCTGCAGCGCGACCAGCACGCACATGAACAGCAGCAGCACCAGGCTCCAGCCGAACACCTTCCGGAAGATCTCCCCCTCCCGGCCGGCCATGCCGACCGCGGCGGCGGCGATCGCCAGGTTCTGCGGGCTGATCATCTTGCCCAGCACGCCGCCGGACGAGTTGGCCGCAGCCAGCAGCAGCGGGTCGAGCCCGGCCTTGGCCGCCGTCTGCACCTGCAACGCCCCGAACAGCGCGTTGGCGGAGGTGTCCGAGCCGGTCACCGCGACGCCGATCCAGCCGAGGATCGCCGACAGGAAGACGAACGCCCCACCCGCCGCCGCCAGGAACGCGCCGAGGGTGTTGGTCTGGCCGGACTGGTTCATCACGTACGCCAGGGCGAGCACCGCCATCACCGTGACGATCGCGTAGCGCAGCTCGACGTAGGTGCGCCCGTACGCGCGCAGCGCCCGGCCCACCGAGACGCGCAGGATCAGCGCGGTGAGGATGCCGGCGAGGATCATCAGGGTGCCCGCCGCGGGCAGCCAGTTGAAGGTGAACGTCATCGAGGACAGCGGCTTGCCGTTGCCGCCCAGGATGTCGAGCCCCGGCCAGGGGAACTTCACCGTCCACGGCTCCTTCGCCAGGGCCGTTTTCACCGCGCCCAGGTTGGCGATGGAGAAGATCGCGATGATGATCAGGTAGGGCGCGTAGGCCCGGGCGACCTCGGCCGGGGTGTCGGCGATTCGCCTGGCGCCCGCGGTGGCGGCGCGCACCTGGTCCGTGGGCCGCGGCTCCAGGTCATCGCCGTCGCCGCGGTGCCGGCCGACGGGAGCGGT
Source organism: Micromonospora globispora (assembly GCF_003857015.1). Lineage (GTDB taxonomy): Bacteria > Actinomycetota > Actinomycetes > Mycobacteriales > Micromonosporaceae > Micromonospora > Micromonospora globispora. The sequence continues at coordinate 14,590 of NZ_QGGF01000230.1, forward strand.
CTCGTCGATGCGGGGATCACCCGGCGGGGTCTCCCCACCCGGTCCGTCCAGCGCCGGCGCGGCGGTGGACGTACCGGAGCGGCTGCCCGCGGCGGCGCTGGAC
>NZ_QGGF01000233.1 GCF_003857015.1 Micromonospora globispora
GTGGCCGGGCTCGGAGGGCACTGGCTGGCCGGGCGGCGCGGGGTGTCCGTGGCCCGGCACGCCGTCGCGCTGCCCACCCCGTCGTCGGCCGCACCGACGGTGCCGGCCGGGGCGGACCTGTCCCTGGCCCAGCTCGCCCCCTACGTGACCCGGAACAGCGACTTCTACCGGATCGACACCGCGCTGGTGGTGCCACAGGTCGATCCGGAGACCTGGCGGCTGCGCATCCACGGCCGGGTCCGCAACGAGATCGAGCTGAGCTTCGCCGACCTGCTCGCCCGGCCGATGGTCGAGCGGTACGTCACCCTGGCCTGCGTCTCCAACGAGGTGGGCGGGGAGCTGATCGGCAACGCCCGGTGGCTGGGCGTACCGATCAAGGAACTGCTCGACGAGGCCGAGCCGGAGGAGGGCGCGGACCAGGTGGTCGGGCGCTCGGTCGACGGCTGGACCTGCGGCACCCCGACGGCGGTGCTGCGGGACGGTCGGGACGCGCTGCTGGCGGTCGGCATGAACGGCGAGCCGCTGCCGGTCGAGCACGGCTTCCCGGTGCGGATGGTGGTGCCCGGCCTCTACGGCTACGTGTCGGCCTGCAAGTGGGTGACCGAGCTGGAGCTGACCAGCTTCGCGGACTTCGACGCGTACTGGGTGCCGCGGGGGTGGTCGGCGCGGGGGCCGATCAAGACGGAGTCCCGGATCGACACGCCCCGGCCTCGCAACCGGCTCACCGCCGGCCCGGTCATGGTGGCCGGGGTGGCCTGGGCTCAGCACCGGGGCATCCGCAAGGTCGAGGTCCGGGTCGACGGCGGCCCCTGGCGGGAGGCGGCGCTCGCGCCGACGGTCTCGGCGGACACCTGGGTGCAGTGGTCCTGGCGCTGGGACGCCACCCCGGGCGAGCACACCCTCCAGGTGCGGGCGACCGACGCGGACGGCGTCACCCAGACGGAGCAGCGGCGGCCGGTCGAGCCGGACGGGGCGACGGGCTGGCACACGGTGAAGGTCACCGTCCGCTGAGGCCGCAACGGGTGGGCCGCGCCGGTCTTCCGGGGCGGGGTGCCGCTTCGTCGGGTCGACGGTGTCGAGGGGCGGCCGTGCCGCCGCCCCTGCCAGCCGGGTTGCTCAGCGGTGCGCGGGAGTGTCCGCGCGGACCGGGTGCCAGCGGAGTGCGGGAGCGGTCCGCACGGGTTCATCACCAGGCGGCCGGGAAGTAGGCCACCGACCAGCCGCGGTAGGAGCCGTGGTCGAGGTAACCGGCCACCCCCACGGCGCCGCTGACCGAGGTGCCGATGACCTTGCCCTCGCCCAGGCTGATCGCGACGTGGCCGGTGCCGGACGAGTTGTGGTACCAGACCAGTGCGCCCCGCGGCGGGATGCCGGAGGTGTTCAGGTAGCCGTGGCCGGCCTCCCAGTCGCCGCCGATCTCGGCGGTGTTCCAGCCGGAGCCGCCCCAGCCGTACGCCTGGGCGACGAAGGCCAGGCAGAGGTTCTCGTACGAGGTGGACCGGTAGCGCTGGAACGCCCAGTTGATCGCGCCGTTCGTGGAGCGCGGGTTGGTCTTGGACGACGGCTCCGCGCCGACGTACACGCAGCTGTTGACGATCTGGCCGTCCGAGCCGGTGTAGACGTAGGCGTCGGAGACCATGCCGCCGTTGGAGAGGAAGTCCCACATCGTCGTGGTCCCGTAGGTGCCGGTCACCGAATCGCCGCTGGTCTGGCAGAGCAGCGTGACGGTCGCGCCGTCGGCCACCGTGCGCCAGGAGTCCCAGCTCGTGCTCGGGCCGGAGCGGACGTTCAGGGCGACGCCGGAGGTGTTGATGGTGCCGGTCGCCGAGCTGGCGTAGGCCTGCGCCACGCCGGGCACGGCGGCCACCAGGCCGGTGACGAGTGCGGCCGCGACGGCGATCCCACCGGCGGGGCGCCCCTTCATCACATCGATAAGTTTCAACATATCACTGACGGTAGTGACGGGGAAACCGGGAGTCGACGGGGAAATGTCAAGACTTGCCGACGTCGCGCAAACTCTTGAAAAGAACCTTCGGGCCTACCGCGCCGGGCCGATGCTGACACGCCGGCGCCGCACCCCGGATGCGGGGCGCGGCGCCGGTGAGGTCTGTCGGCCGGGTCAGGCGATCTTGCGCTGAGCCGGCACCGTGGACTTGTGCGGCCGGCCGAGGCGGGCCTCCAGCCGGGCGACGTCGACGCGGGTCTGCCGGCGGTCGGCCAGGTCCTCCCAGCCGAGAGCGAGCAGGCGCAGCCGCTCCGACTCGCTGAAGCCGCCCCACACGCCGTACGGCTCCCGGACCGAGAGGGCGTGCGCGGCGCACTCGGCGCGGACCGGGCAGGTCCGGCAGACGGCCTTGGCACCCGACTCTCGGCGCAGCCGCGACGAGCCACGCTCCCCGTCCGGGTGGAAGAATTGGGCACTGTCCCGGCCTCGACAGGCACCGAGCCGCTGCCAGTCCCAAAGATCGACGATGGGTCCGGGCAGTCTACGTACGTTCGACATCAGCACCCCTCCTCCCGCGCGGCACCGCGGAATCCTTACGTGGCCAGCTACCGGGCGGCGGTCCGCGCAGGCGCACCGTTTCCGACCTGGCGTCTCGGTACCCGGGCTTTCCTCGCCTCACACATCTGTGATCGAAAACCTCGGACAACTCGCGGCATATGCCCCATCTGTCGGAAAAGTTCGGATGATTGCCCGGAACCTCCTCCCGATCCCACCCCGTCGTGGTCTGCTCTGAGGCGGAGAGGAGACCACAGTGCGTAGCGTTCTCGTGTGCGTCCGGACACCGGTCGCGGCCCAGCACCTGACCTCCGCGGCCGCGCGACTCGGACTGGCCGCCGTCGTCCGGACGGCCGTCTCCGATCCCGAGGTGATGTTGCGGCTGGCCGAGCGTCCGGTGGACGTGGTGCTCGCCGACACCGCCCTCACCCGGCCGGACAGCGCCGGCTTCGTGCGCCGGGTGCTCGCCCGGGCCCCGGAGGCCGCTGTACTTCTGTTCGGGGCCGAGGAGGCGGAGGCGGCGGCGGCCACCATCAGCGCCGGGGCCCGCGGACTCATCCAGGGCGCCGACCACGATCTGACCAGCGCGGTGGCGAAGGCGCTGCTGCTGCTCTCCGCGCCCGGCCGGGCCACCCGTCGCCGGGTGACCGATCCGGCCCGGGACACCGCCGCCGTCGGCGGGCCGACCCGGTCGGCCGCGCCGGGGCGTACCCCCGGGGGTGCGCCGCCGGCCTGGGTGGCGGGCCCGGCGGAGGGGCCGGGAAGCCTACCCACGGTGGTGCCGGTGCAGCGGGGCGACGACCCGGCGGAGCCGACCGCCGGGGAGCCGGAGTCCCCGCCGTCGAACGGGCAGCGCCCCGGTGCGGCGCCCCGCAACGGCCGGGCCTCGATCGGGCTGACCGAGCGGGAACTCCAGGTGCTGCTCGGCATGGCCGAGGGCAAGAGCAACGCGGAGATCGGCCGGGAGTTGTTCGTCTCGGAGGACACCGTCAAGACGCACGCCCGTCGGCTGTTCCGCAAGCTCGGCGCCCGGGACCGGGCGCACGCGGTGGCCGCCGGCTTCCGCGCCGGGCTGGTCGCCTGACTGACCCGGCACTCGCGGCCGGTTCAGGCGTCGGAGGAGTCGTCCTCCTCGGTGCCCTCGGTCAGCGTGTCATGCACGCCGTCGGCGTAGCCGCGGGCGTAGTCCCAGGTGACATAGTGGTCCGGGTCCGGGTCGTAGGCCGGCTCGTGCACCCGCGGCCGGCCGGAGCTCAGCAGGTGCCGCAGGTTGCCCCGGAGCAGATCCCAGTCGAAGTAGTGCGGCTCGCGGCAGTCCTCGCACTCGATGACCAGCCCGCGCACCCCGATCGGCGCCAGCAGGGCCTGGTAGATCTCCAGGTCGGCCAGATCCTCCAGGACGTCCTGGCGCTCGACGTCCGTCAATGGGTCGAGCGCGTCGTCCTCCCGTGGATCGTGCAGGCCGGCAGCCGGATCGGCCGGGTCGCCGTTGAACGGGTCGATGGGCTCGTCGTGCACCCTCTCACCGTAGTCCCAACCGGCGGGGGAAGTCCGCCCCCGGCGGGCGCTGTGGCGCCGCCTACCCGCGCCTGCCGCTGCCCGGGGCGGGGCCGCTCAGTGGGTACGATGAAGCGACGCGCCGTCACCCCGGCGTGCGTCGGTGCCCGCGCGCGCCGCCTCGCTGCAGCCCGTCCGACCAGCTCAGGGGAGCAAACGTGACTAATTCGCCCAGCACCGATCTTCCGGCCGGCGCCGACAGCGGCGAGCTGGGTGGTCACCTGCCGGAGCTGCCCGCCGGCTCGGCGCGGGTGGTGCCGCTCGGGCTCACCTTCGACGACGTGCTGCTGCAGCCGGGCGAGTCGGACGTCGTGCCGAGCCGGGTCAACACCCGCACCCGGATGACCCGCACCATCGAGCTGACCGTGCCCCTGCTCTCCAGCGCCATGGACACCGTCACCGAGGCCCGGATGGCGATCGCCATGGCCCGCCAGGGCGGCATCGGCGTCCTGCACCGCAACCTCTCCGTGGAGGACCAGGCGCTCCAGGTCGACCTGGTCAAGCGCTCCGAGTCCGGCATGATCACCAACCCGGTGACCGCCAGCCCGGACGACACCCTCCGCGAAGTCGACGCCCTCTGCGGCCGGTACCGGATCTCCGGCGTCCCGGTGATCGACGGGCAGGGTGAGCTCGTCGGCATCGTCACCAACCGCGACATGCGCTTCGTCTCCGACCCGGCCACCCCGGTCCACGAGATCATGACCCGGACCCCGCTGGTCACCGCCTCCGTAGGGGTGAGCAAGGAAGAGGCGCTCGACCTGCTGCGCCGGCACAAGGTGGAGAAGCTGCCGATCGTCGACGAGGCCGGCAAGCTGCGCGGGCTGATCACCGTCAAGGACTTCACCAAGAGCGAGCAGTACCCGAACGCCACCAAGGACGACGCCGGCCGGCTCCGGGTGGCCGCCGCGGTCGGCGTGGGCGAGGACGCGTACAAGCGGGCCCGCACCCTGGTCGACGCCGGCGTCGACGTGATCATCGTGGACACCGCGCACGGCCACCAGCGGGCCGTCCTCGACATGGTCCGCCAGCTCAAGAAGGACGTCTCGATCGACATCGTCGGCGGCAACGTCGCCACGTACGCCGGGGCGAAGGCGCTGGTCGACGCCGGTGCGGACGGCGTCAAGGTCGGCGTCGGCCCGGGTGCCATCTGCACCACCCGGATCGTCGCCGGGGTCGGCGTACCGCAGATCACGGCGATCATGGAGGCGGCGCGGGCGGCCCGGCCGGCCGGCGTACCGGTCATCGGCGACGGCGGCATCCAGTACTCGGGCGACATCGCCAAGGCCCTGGTGGCCGGTGCCGACACGGTGATGCTCGGCAGCCTCCTCGCCGGCTGCGAGGAGAGCCCCGGCGAGCTGATCTTCATCAACGGTAAGCAGTACAAGGCGTACCGGGGGATGGGCTCGCTCGGCGCGATGCAGTCCCGCGGCCAGGCCAAGTCCTACTCCAAGGACCGGTACTTCCAGCAGGACGTGACCAGCGACGAGAAGCTGGTCCCCGAGGGCGTCGAGGGGCAGGTGCCCTACCGGGGTCCGCTCGCCCAGGTCGCCCACCAGCTCACCGGCGGGCTGCGGCTGGCGATGGGGTACGCCGGTGCCGAGAGCATCCCCGAGCTGCACCGCCGTGGCCAGCTCATCCGGATCACCGCGGCCGGGCTCAAGGAGAGCCACCCGCACGACATCCAGATGACCGTCGAGGCGCCCAACTACCACTCCCGCTGACCACCATTCCCCCAACCACCTGGAGTCCCCCATGCGTGACGTGGTCGAGATCGGGCTGGGCAAGACCGCGCAGCGCGGCTACCACCTGGACGACATCGCCATCGTGCCGAGCCGCCGGACCCGGGACGTCGACGACGTCTCCACCGCGTGGCAGCTCGACGCGTACCAGTTCGGCATCCCCTGCGTCGGGCACCCGTCCGACGCGACCATGAGCCCGGCGTCCGCCGTCCGCCTCGGCCAGCTCGGCGGGCTCGGCGTGCTCAACGTCGAGGGCCTCTGGACGCGGTACGAGAACCCGACGAAGGTGCTCGAGGAGTTGGCCGCCCTCGACGAGGAGGCGCGGGCGACGAAGCGCCTCCAGGAGGTCTACGCCGAGCCGATCCGTCCCGACCTGATCGCCGAGCGGGTCCGCGAGCTGCGGGCCGGCGGGGGCACGGTGGCGGTCCGGGTCTCCCCGCAGCACACCCTGGCACTCGCCCCGGTGATCCTGGACGCCGGCGTGGACATCCTGGTCATCCAGGGCACCATCGTCTCGGCCGAGCACGTGTCCACCAGCGAGGAGCCGCTGAACCTCAAGGAGTTCATCGCCGACCTCGACCTGCCGGTCATCGTCGGCGGCTGCACCGACTACAAAACCGCGCTGCACCTGATGCGGACCGGCGCGGCCGGTGTGATCGTCGGCATCGGCGGCGACGGCTGGTCGACCACCGACTCGGTGCTCGGCATCCGGGTGCCGATGGCCACCGCGATCGCCGACGCCGCCGCGGCCCGCCGGGACTACCTGGACGAGACCGGCGGCCGGTACGTGCACCTGATCGCCGACGGGGACATCCAGACCTCGGGCGACATCGCCAAGGCGCTCGGCTGCGGCGCGGACGCGGTGATGCTCGGTGAGCCGCTCTCGCTATGCGCGGAGGCGCCGGCCGGTGGCTCCTGGTGGCACTCGGCCGCCAGCCACCCGTCGCTGCCGCGAGGGGCGTTCGAGGTGGCCAACGAGCCGCTCGGCTCGATGGAGCAGCTCCTCTTCGGCCCGGCCGACGAGCCGGACGGCCAGCTCAACCTCTTCGGTGGCCTGCGCCGGGCGATGGCCAAGTGCGGCTACCGCGACCTCAAGGAGTTCCAGAAGGTCGGCCTCGTCCTCGACCGCTGAGGCGGCACCGACCATCGACGGCGCGGGTGGGATTCCGATCCCAGCCGCGTCGTCGCACATCTAGGCTCGGCGGGTGACCCGGGGGCGGCGGTGGTACGCGGCGGCGCTGGTGGCGCTGCTGCTGGCCGGCTGCACCCACGCCGAGGAGCGGTTCCGTCCGGGAGCGGCCGACGCCGGTGACCCGTACGTGCCGGGGGCCGGCAACGGCGGCTACGACGTGGCCGGGTACCGGCTGAAGGTGCGCTACGACCCGGCTACCGACCGGCTCACCGGCGAGGCCGCCGTCACCGCCACGGCCACCGCCGACCTGTCCCGGTTCAACCTCGACCTCGCCGGCCTGACCGTCGACCGGGTACGCGTCGACGGCGCCCCGGCCACACACCGGCGCGACGGCAACGAGCTGGTGGTCACCCCGGCGCACGGGCTGCGGTCCGGGAAGCGGTTCACCGTCGACGTGGCGTACGGCGGCGTGCCGCAGCCGCTGCCCAGCGGCGAGCTCGGCAGCGGCGGCTTCCAGGCCACCCCGGACGGCGCGATCGCCCTCGGCCAGCCGGAGTCGGCGAGCACCTGGTTCCCGGTCAACGACCACCCCTCCGACAAGGCCAGCTACGACGTGGCGGTGACCGTCCCGGACGGGCTCGCCGCGCTGAGCAACGGGGTCCTGCGCGGGAAGACCGGCCGGGACGGCTGGACCACCTGGACCTGGTCCGAGCGCTCCCCGATGGCCAGCTACCTGACCACCCTCGTGATCGGGAAGTACCGCGTGTCGACCGGCACCCACGCCGGCAGACCGGTGGTCACCGCGGTCGCCGCCGAGCTGCCCCCGGATGGTCCGGCGGCCGCCTCGGTCGCCCGGACCGGTGAGGTCGCCGACTTCCTGGCCGACCGCTTCGGCCCGTACCCGTTCGACGCGTACGGCGGCATCGTCGTCGCCGACCAGCGCATCCGGTACGCCCTGGAGACGCAGTCCCGGCCGGTCTACGGGCCGGGCTTCTTCGGCGCGGGCCGGCCGAACACCACAGTGGTCGCGCACGAGCTGGCCCACCAGTGGTTCGGCGACAGCGTCTCGGTGGCCCGGTGGAGCGACATCTGGCTCAACGAGGGCTTCGCCACGTACGCCGAATGGCTCTGGGACGAGCACGACGGCGGCCGGACCGTGGCGCGGAACTTCGAGATCGAGTATGCGGCGACGGACTGGAGCCGGGCGTCGGTGGATCCGGGCCGGCCGGGCATGTTCGGCGACGCCGTCTACAAGCGCGGGGCGCTGGCCGTGCACGCGCTGCGGCGCACGGTCGACGATGACACCTTCTTCCGCATCCTGCGCGGCTGGGCGGCGGAGCGCCGGGACGGCACCGCCACCACCGCCGACTTCGTGGCGTACGCCGAACGGGTCGCCGGGCGAACGCTGCGCCCGCTCCTGGACGCCTGGCTGATCGGCGGCACCGCGCCCGCCCTGCCGTGACGCGCGTGTGACTCCCGCTCGATAGGCTGCCGCCGGCGGGGCGGCCGGGCGAGGTCGCTGCGGTCGATTCCCGGGGAGGGTCGAAGGCGATGACGCTGACGGGGCGGGGCGGGCGACGGACCTTCGGGTTGCTGACGGCGGGCGCGCTCCTGCTCGCCGGCTGCGATTCGGCGCAGCCCGACCGGGTGGCCCCGCCGCTGGGGCAGCCCTCGCCGGCGCCCTCCCGGACGTTCGCGCCCGGCGCCGCGGGCGTGGGGGACGCCTACTTCCCCAGCTACGGCAACGGTGGTTACGACGTCGCCCACTACACCGTCCAGGTCCGCTACGACCCGGCGAAGGACCGGCTGAGCGGGACGACCACCGTGCGGGCCACCGCGACCACCAATCTCTCGGCGTTCAATTTGGACCTCGCCGGGCTGACCGTCCGGTCGGTGACCGTGGACGGGGTGCAGGCCGGGTACGCCCGCACCGGCAACGAGCTGGTGATCACGCCGGCCACCGGCCTCACCTCCGGCAACGGCTTCCTCGCCGAGATCCGGTACGACGGCGAGCCGGCCGCGTTGAAGAACGAGGAGCTCGGCGAGGGCGGCTGGCTGGACACCGCGGACGGTGCGATCGCGCTCGGCCAGCCGGAGTCGGCGAGCACCTGGTTCCCGGTCAACGACCACCCCTCCGACAAGGCGACGTACGACATCGAGGTCACCGTGCCGGCGGGACTGGCCGCGGTCAGCAACGGCGTGCCGAAGGGGCGGAGCACCCGGGGCGGCTGGGCCACCTGGAAGTGGTCCGAGGGCTCCCCGATGGCCAGTTACCTGAGCACCGTGGTGATCGGCAGGTTCCGGCTCACCACGGGGGAGCACAAGGGACGGCCGGTGTTCAGCGCGGTCAGCAGCAGCCTGTCGAAGGGGGCCGCGGACCGGTCCGTCCGCCGGACCGTCGAGGTGGCGGACTACCTGGAGAGCGTCTTCGGGCCGTACCCGTTCGACGCGTACGGCGGGGTGATCGTCGCGGACGACCGGATCCGGTACGCGTTGGAGACGCAGACCCGCCCGGTCTACTCGGCCGGGTTCTTCCGGCAGGGCGACAACACCGGCGTGGTCGCGCACGAGCTGGCGCACCAGTGGTTCGGCAACAGCGTGGCGTTGGAGAAGTGGCAGGACATCTGGCTCAACGAGGGGCTGGCCACCTACGCGGAGTGGCTGTGGGCGGAGCACACCGGCCGATCCACCGTGCAGCGCACCTTCGACCTCCAGTACGCGACCGCGTCCGACCGGGTCTGGCGGGTCCCGCCGGGCAGGCCGGGGGTGCGGAACCTGTTCGGTGAGTCGGTCTACCAGCGGGGCGGGATGGCCGTCCACGCGCTGCGGGTGGCCGTCGGCGACGCCGCCTTCTTCGCCATCCTGCGTACGTGGGCGGAGGAGAAGAAGGACAGCAACGGCACCACCGCGGACTTCATCGCTGTGGCCGAGCGGGTGTCCGGCAAGAAGCTGGGCAAGCTCTTCGACGCCTGGCTCTACGGCACCGAACGGCCGGCCGAGCCGAAGCCGTTCTGACCCGGGTCAGGTTTTGATCCGCAGGCTCGGGTGCGCGGCGAGGAACTGGTCCGCGCGTCCGGCCCGCAGGGCGGTGAGGAACTGCCGGCCCACCGGGCGGAGCTGCTCACCCCGGTAGGCGCTGCCCGAGCCGACCGCGTCGCCGGGGAGGCCGACCAGGACGAAGCCGTCCGCGGGCATCCCGCCGAGGGCGTACGCGAAGTCGATCAGCCGCCGGCCGTTGCCGACGTAGACGAGGGTCTTGCCGAGGGCGTCCACCACCTGCTGGACCCGGTCCGGGTCCCGGGCCAGCCCCTGGTCGAGGATCTTGGCGGCCAGCGCCCGGATCAGCTGCTGCTGGTGGCGCTGCCGGGTGTAGTCGCCGCCGGCGGTGTAGCGCTGGCGGGCGTAGTCCAGGGCCTGCCAGCCGGTGAAGTGCCGGACGCCCGGCTCGTAGACCATCTGCGGCCCGGTGTACTCGCTACCGCTGCGGTCCCGGTACTTCCCGTCCGGCCGCCGGTGAATCGAGGCGACCCGCTGGTCGACGCGCATGTCCACCCCGCCGAGGGTGTCGACCAGCTTGTCGAAGCCACCGAAGGTGATCACCGCCCCGGCGTCGATGCGCAGCCCGGTGTACCGGCTGACGGTGGTGCGCAGCAGTTCGTACCCCTGTGCGGTGCTCGGGTGTGCCTTGTCGCCGGGGACCCGGCTGCCGTAGCTCATCGCGTGGGTGAGCTTGGTCCGACCGCCCGGGTAGCCGGACTTCGGGTAGGCCGGGATGTCCACCACCAGGTCGCGGGGGAGGGAGAAGAGGTGCGCCCGCTTCAGCCCCTCGTCCACGTGCAGGACGAGCACCGCGTCGGCGTGCGGCTCCCAGCCGGGCACGCTGATCCGGGTGTCCACCCCGACGATCAGCAGGTTCAGCGGCCCCTTCAGGTCCGCGCCGGGGGGTGGGGTGGGGCTCGCGGTGACCGGGGCGCTGGTCGGCGTCGCGGGCGTGGGTGTGGCCGAGCCGGCGATCGGGCCGGGCGCTTGCCGCGACACCAGCCGGGTGATCAGCACGCCACCGGCGGCGACCAGCACCACCGTGGCCAGGGCGGCCAGCCCCAGCAGCCAGCGTCGGCGTGGCCGTCCCGTTCCCTGCGTCATCGGCGTCCCCTTCCCCCCGTACCCGGACAACGCTGCGACGGGCACGTCGGGTTGCCGCCGGCGGCTCCGATTCCATCGAGCGCTCTGCATGATCTCGAAAAACTGGTGCTGGCGCGACCGCTACTCGTCGGTAATGATTCGTTCATGCGGTATGACGTGGTCGTCATCGGATCCGGTTTCGGCGGCAGCGTCACCGCGCTCCGACTGGCCGAGAAGGGCCACACGGTCGGTGTGCTGGAGGCCGGGCGGCGCTTCGCCGACGACGAGTTCCCGGAGACCTCCTGGCGGGCCCGCCGCTTCCTCTGGGCGCCCAAGCTCGGCTGCTACGGCCTGCAGCGGATCACCCTGCTCCGCTCGGCGGACCGGAAAGCCGGCGGTGGGGTCATGGTGCTCTCCGGCGCCGGGGTGGGCGGTGGTTCGCTGGTCTACGCGAACACCCTCTACGAGCCCCTCGACGCGTTTTACGCCGACCCGCAGTGGCGGGACATCACCGACTGGCGGGACGAGCTGGCCCGCCACTACGACCAGTCGAAGCGGATGCTCGGGGTCACCACGTACCCGGTGGTCACCGGCGCGGACCGGGCGATGCGCACGGTCGCCGAGCGGATGGGGGTGGGGCACACCTTCCACGCCACCCCGGTGGGGGTGCACATCGGCCGGCCCGGCGAGCGGGTGCCCGACCCGTACTTCGGCGGGGTCGGGCCGGAGCGGACCGGCTGCACGCACTGCGGCTCGTGCATGACCGGCTGCCGGGACGGCGCCAAGAACACCCTGGTCAAGAACTACCTCTGGCTGGCCGAGCGGCTCGGCGTGCAGGTCCACCCGCTGACCACGGTCACCGCCGTACGCCCCGCACCCGGCGGCGGCTACGACGTGCACACCGAACGCACCGGCGCCTGGCTGCGCAAGCGGCGGCAGGTGATCCACGCCGACCAGGTGGTCTTCGCGGCCGGCGCGCTCGGCACCCAGCGGCTGCTGCACGAGATGAAGGCCACCGGGGCGCTGCCCGACCTCTCGGGCCGCCTCGGCGAGCTGACCCGGACCAACTCGGAGGCGATCCTCGGCGCCTCCGTGCCGCGCCAGCGGGCCCGCCAGCGGGGGCTGGACTTCACCGAGGGGGTGGCGATCACCAGCTCGTTCCACCCAGACCCGCAGACCCACATCGAGCCGGTCCGCTACGGCCGGGGCTCGAACGCGATGGGGCTGCTCCAGTCGCTGCTGGTCGACGGGGGCCCGCGCCGGGTCCGGCGCTGGCTCGGCAGCATCGTCCGGCACCCCGGCCTGGCCGCCCGGATGCTGTCGGTGCGGGGCTGGTCGGAGCGGACGGTGATCGCCCTGGTGATGCAGTCGGCGGACAACTCGCTCACCACTCGCTGGCGGCGCGGTCTCCTGGGTCGACGGCTGGTGTCCGGCCCCGGCCACGGCGCGCCGAACCCGACCTGGATCCCGGCCGGCAACCAGGCGGTGCGACTGCTCGCCGAGGAGATAGACGGTACGCCCGGCGGCGCGCTGACCGAGCCGTTCAACATCCCGATGACCGCGCACATCCTCGGCGGGGCGGTGATCGGCGCCACCCCGGCCGACGGGGTGATCGACCCGTACCACCGGGTCTACGGGCACCCGGGCCTGCACGTGGTGGACGGCGCCGCGGTGTCGGCGAACCTCGGGGTGAACCCGTCGCTGACCATCACCGCCCAGGCCGAGCGGGCCATGTCGTTCTGGCCGAACAAGGGCGAACCGGACCCGCGGCCGCCGCTCGGCGAGGCGTACCGGCGGTTGGAACCGGTCCCCCCGCACCGCCCGGCGGTCCCGGCGGACGCCCCCGGCGCGCTGCGGGGGTGAGCCGCGCGACATCCCCGACCCGCGTCCCGCGTGCCGCGCCCGGCCCCTGCCCGGCGCGGGCGTGACGGTCGGTAGGCTTTCTGCACATGAGCACGCCTCGCCCCGTCCTCGTGGTGGACTTCGGAGCCCAGTACGCCCAGCTCATCGCGCGCCGGGTGCGTGAGGCGAAGGTCTACTCGGAGATCGTCCCGCACTCGATGCCGGTCGCCGAGATGCTGGCGAAGAACCCGGCCGCGATCATCCTCTCCGGCGGCCCGGCCAGCGTCTACGCGCCGGGCGCCCCGCAGATCGACGCCGGCATGTTCTCCGCCGGCGTCCCGGTCTTCGGCATCTGCTACGGCTTCCAGGCGATGGCCCAGGCGCTCGGCGGCACGGTCGCGAAGACCGGAAACCGGGAGTACGGCGGCACCCCGCTGCACGCCCGCCCGGAGGCCGGGGTGCTGCTCCGCGACCTGCCGGACGACCTGCCGGTCTGGATGAGCCACGGGGACTGCGTCACCGAGGCGCCGACCGGTTTCTCGGTGACCGCCGAGTCCGCGGGCGCGCCGGTCGCCGCGTTCGAGGATCTGGTCGGCCGCCGGGCCGGGGTGCAGTTCCACCCCGAGGTCGGGCACACCGCGCACGGCCAGGAGATGCTGACCCGCTTCCTCTACGACATCGCGGGCATCGAGCCGACCTGGACGCCGGAGAACATCATCGACGAGCAGGTCGCTCGGATCCGCGAGCAGGTCGGCGACAAGGAGGTCATCTGCGGCCTCTCCGGCGGGGTCGACTCCGCGGTCGCCGCCGCCCTGGTCCACAAGGCGGTCGGTGACCAGCTCACCTGCGTCTTCGTCGACCACGGCCTGCTCCGGGCCGGCGAGGCCGAGCAGGTGGAGAAGGATTACGTGGCGGCCACCGGCATCAAGCTGAAGGTGGTCGACGCCCAGGACCGGTTCCTCGGCGCGCTCGCCGGGGTGACCGACCCGGAGCAGAAGCGCAAGATCATCGGCCGCGAGTTCATCCGGGTGTTCGAGGCCGCCGCCCGGGAGATCGCCTCGCACGGCGACGTGGAGTTCCTGGTGCAGGGCACCCTCTACCCGGACGTGGTGGAGTCCGGCGGCGGCACCGGCACCGCCAACATCAAGAGCCACCACAACGTCGGCGGCCTGCCGGAGGACCTGAAGTTCGCCCTGGTCGAGCCGCTGCGCACGCTCTTCAAGGACGAGGTCCGGGCGCTCGGCCTGCAGCTGGGGCTGCCCGAGGCGATGGTCTGGCGGCACCCGTTCCCGGGCCCCGGCCTGGCCATCCGGATCATCGGCGCGGTCGACCGGGAGCGGCTGGACGTGCTCCGCCGGGCGGACCTGATCGCCCGGGAGGAGCTGACCGCCGCCGGGCTGGACCGGGGCGTCTGGCAGTTCCCGGTGGTGCTCCTGGCCGACGTGCGCAGCGTCGGTGTGCAGGGCGACGGGCGCAGCTACGGGCATCCCGTGGTGCTGCGCCCGGTCTCCAGCGAGGACGCGATGAGCGCCGACTGGTCCCGGCTGCCCTACGAGGTGATCGCCCGGATCTCCACCCGGATCACCAACGAGGTGGCCGAGGTCAACCGCGTGGTCCTCGACGTGACCAGCAAGCCGCCGGGCACCATCGAGTGGGAGTGAGCCGGGCTCACCCGGCGGCCGGCGGCTGAGGCTGCGGCCCGGGCGCGGGCTCCGGCGTGGGGCCGGGCTGGGGCGCCGGGGGCATGGTCTGCGCCGGCC
>NZ_QGGF01000412.1 GCF_003857015.1 Micromonospora globispora
GATCGGCCGGGCTGCTGCTCGCCCGCCGGCTGGCCCGGCCGATCCGTACCGCGGCCACCGCCGCCGCCCGGCTGCGCGCCGGGGACCGGGCGGTCCGCGTACCGGTCGAACCGCCCGACGAGGTGGCCGACCTGGCGTACGCGTTGAACGGGCTGGCCGCCGCGCTGGCCACCAGTGAGGGGCGGCAGCGGGAGTTCCTGCTCTCGGTCTCGCATGAGCTGCGCACCCCGTTGACGGCGATCCGCGGCTACGCGGAGGCGCTCGCCGACGGGGTGATCGGCGCGGACGAGGCACAGGACACCGGCCGTACCATGCTCGCCGAGGCCGAGCACCTGGACCGGCTGGTCGGCGACCTGCTGGCGTTGGCCCGGCTGGAGGCCGCCGACTTCCCGCTGGAACCGGTGCCGGTCGACCTGAGCCGGCTGGCCGTCGAGGTGGAACGGACCTGGTCCGACCGGTGCGCGGCGGTCGGGGTGCCGTTCCGGGTGGAGGCGCCCGACGCGCCGGTGCCCGCGTACACCGATCCGGGACGGATCCGACAGGTGGTGGACGGGCTGCTGGAGAACGCCCTGCGGGTCGTACCGCCGGGGGCGCCGGTGGTGCTCGCGGTCCGGCCGGCCGGCGCCACCCCGGCGGCCGGCGGGGTCGTGGAGGTCCGCGACGGCGGACCGGGCTTCACCGACGACGACCTCGCGGTGGCCTTCGAGCGTGGCGCGCTGCACCAGCGGTACCGGGGGGTGCGCAAGGTGGGCAGCGGCCTCGGGCTGGCGCTCGCCGCCGGGCTGGTCCGCCGGCTCGGCGGCGACATCGCCGCGGGGCACGCCGCGGAGGGCGGGGCGGCCTTCACCGTCCGGCTGCCCGGGGATCCTTACCTGACCCGAACATCGGCCTGACGCCGCGCCCATCCGGGCGGGGCACGCTGGTGGCACCACGGACGAGAGGGAGAGTCATGGAACGTTGGGGAATCGCCACCGCCACCACCACGCTGCTCGCGGCGGTCGCGCTCGGCGTCACCGGCTGCGGCCCCGCCCAGGTGGCACAGGGCGCGGCGAGGGAGACCGCCGTCGAGGTGGCGGCCGCCGCAGGAGTGGACGGGCAGGCGCTCGCCGCGATGGGCTTCGATGCCGCGGACCTGGACGTGGAGCAGGTCGCCGATCCGGCCCCCTCGACCTCCGGTGCGCCGGGCGACCAGGCCGGTCCCGGAAAGGAGCGCGGCGAGCGCGGTCAGGAGTGGCGCAAGCGGCACCGGGCCCGGGTGCTGCTGCGGCAGAACATCCTGCACGGCGAGGTCGTGGTCCAGACGAGGGACGGCGGTACGAAGACCGTGGCGGTGCAGCGCGGTGAGGTGACCGCGATCGACGGCGACTCGATGACCATCAAGTCCACCGACGGCTTCACCATGACGTGGACCTTCGGCGACAAGCTGCGGGTCATCGAGCGGCGCACCACGGTGCAGTCGAGCGACATCACCGTCGGTACCACCATCGGGGTGGCCGGCGCGAAGGACGGCGACGGCGGGGTCGCCCGCCTGATCGTGATCCCCGTCAAGCGGTGAGCGAACGGTAGCGGAGCGTCATCGTCGAAGGTGGCCGGACGGATGGCCCGGCTGGGCCGAGTGGTCCGGCCGGGCCGACCGAACCGAGGGTGTCGGGACTCCGGCGCCCGCGGGAGCCGGCATCCCGGCGCCTCGCCGGTTCGCCGGTCGCGAGCCCGTGACCAGCGCGGATGGGACGGCCCGATGATGATCATGAAAGCCGGCGGCGGGCAGTGTGACCCGGAATGCCCAGGTGGCGGGCTGCGCTGCCACAATCGGCCAAGCTACGCTAGGGCCGATTTACTGTCGCCACCGTGGAGATGCCGTGAAGCTCTCGATCCTCATGCCGGTCTACAACGAGGAAGAACGCATCGCGGATGCCCTTAAGCAGGCATTGGCGGTCGATTACCCGTGCGAGATCGAGCTCGTCGTCGTCGACGACGGCAGCCGGGACGGCACCTCCGAGGTTCTCGGTCGGATGGACGACGCGCGGCTGCGGGTCATCACCCACCAACGCAACTCCGGCAAGGGCGCGGCCATCAAGACCGCCGTCGACAACGCCGAGGGTGAGTACATGGTCATCCTCGACGCCGACCTCGAGTACGACCCGCAGGACATCCCGCGCCTGCTGGAGCCGGTGCTCGACGGGCGGGCCACCGTGGTCTACGGGAATCGGACCTTCGGCAGCCACAGCTCCTACAGCTTCTGGTACGTGATGGGCAACAAGGGCGTCACCCTGGCCGCCAACGTGCTCTACAACTCCTACATCGGCGACCTGGAGACCTGCTTCAAGTTGATGCCGGTCGAGCTGTACCGCTCGCTCCAGATCAAGTCGCGCGGCTTCGGCATGGAGGCCGAGGTCACCGGCAAGCTGCTGCGCCAGAAGATCCGCCCCTACGAGGTGCCGATCAGCTACCGCGCCCGGGGCCGCGAAGAGGGCAAGAAGATCACCTGGAAGGACGGCGTCGAGGCGATCTGGATCCTGGGCCGCGAGCGCGCCCGGCGTCGCCCGGTCGGCACTCCCGCGCGCTGACCCCGGCTCGCCGCCCACGCACCACCCGTCAGGACCCCGCCGCCCGGCTCGCCGGCGCGCGGGGTCCTGTCGCGTTTCGGGGCTCAGACGAGCGCCGGGGCCAGGAACGCGTCGATCGAGCGGCGCAGGCCGGCGGCGTCCAGGCCGTGCCAGCGGGTGTGGTCCTCCGGCGAGCCGTAACGCCGCAACTCGGTCCGGCTCACGCCGAGGGTGAGCAGCCGGTGCGGCCGGTCGGCCAGGGCCGAGCCGACCACCCGGGCCGAGGTGCCGGAGAGGTACGGCTCCACCAGGATCACCTCGGTGCCGGCCAGCGCCCGCAGGCCGGCGATGTCGAAGGGCCGCGGCCGGTGGGTGTACGCCACGGTGACCGGCAGCCCGGCGACCGCGGCCAGCGCCTGGTCCAGCAGGGGCCCGACCGCCACCAGCAGCGGCGCGCCCGGCCCGGCGTCCCGGACCACCTGCAACGAGCCGTCGTTGCCGCGTGCCATGTCGTTGCTCTGCGTCGAGAGCCGCAGGTACGCCGACCCGTCCGCCGCGACCGCCGCGCGGAGCAGCGCGGGCACCTCGTCCCGGTGCCCCGGCACGTGCACGGTCCAGTCGGTGAGCGTGTCGATAAGCGCGACGTCGGCCGGTCCCAGGTGGGTACGCCCGGCCGCCGCCCGGTCGTACGAGGCGCCGACGCTGACCAGCACCGCCCCAACGCCCTGGTGGTCCAGGTCCAGCTTGATCTGCTCGTACGCCCGCTCGACGAGGAACGGCGCGTAGCTGTGCGCCACCGGCCGCAGCCCGGTCAGCGCGAGCCCTCCGGCCACGCCCACCAGCAACTGTTCGCGGATCCCCACGTTGAGCACCCGGTCCGGGTGCCGCTGCGCGGCCGGGCCGAACGCGGCGGCGGAGATGTCCGCCAGCACCACCGCGGTACGCGGGTCCTCGGCCAGCAGGTCGGTCATGGTGTCGATGAAGGTTTCCCGCACGGTCACTCCCCGTTGGTGACGACCGCGACGACGACGTGCGGCCGGTGGTTGTCGTGCCCGGTGAGGGCGGTGTGCAGCGCCTCGTGGTCGCGGCCGTCGACGGTCGCGGCGGTCCAGCCGTTGACGGTGAACCGGCTGGCGGCGCCGCCCGGCCAGCCGTGGCTCGCCGACCGGTTGTCGAGCACGATCGCGGTCAGGTTGGCCAGCCCGGTCGCCCCGGCGTACGCGATCGCCTCGTGGTTGGAGCCCTCGTCCAGTTCCGCGTCGCCGAGCAGGACGTACACCCGGGGGTCGAGCCGGCCCTGGGCCCGCAGCCCGAGGGCGCTGCCCACGCCGAGCCCGAGGCCGTGCCCGAGCGAACCCGAACCGATCTCCACCCCGGGCACCAGCAGCCTGTCCGGGTGGTCGCCGAGGCGGCTCGCCGGGCCGCCCTGGTCGTCCAGCCACTCCACGGGGACGAAGCCCTTGGCGGCGAGCACCGCGTAGTAGCCGGCGACCGCGTGCCCCTTGGAGAGCAGGAAGCGGTCCCGGTCCGGGTCGTCGGCGGTCTCCGGAGTGATCCGCAACACCCGGTCGTAGAGCACCTGGAGCACGTCGAGGGTCGAGTACACGTTCGCGCCGAACTCGCGGCCGGCGCGTACCCGCTCCAGCAGCGCGCCGACGCGTCCCGACAGCGTGTGGTCGGTGGCGGTCGTCATCGTCATGCGGCTAGCCTCCAAGTTGAAGCGCACTTCAACTCAAGGCATGTGATGCACGAATCACTCACCATCGGACAGCTCTCCGCCCGCAGCGGGGTGGCGCCCTCGGCGCTCCGCTACTACGAGCGGCTCGGCCTGATCCGGGCCGAGCGCACCGGCGGCAACCAGCGTCGGTACGCCCGCACCGAGCTGCGCCGGGTGGCGTTCATCCGGATCTCCCAGCAGGTCGGCGTCTCGCTGGACGAGATCCGCGAGGCGCTGGACTCGCTGCCGTCCTCGCGTAACCCGACCCCGGACGACTGGGCCGCCCTCTCCCGCGCCTGGCGGGACCGGCTGGACGAGAAGATCCGGCTGCTCGGCAAGCTCCGCGACGACCTGGACGGCTGCATCGGCTGCGGCTGCCTGTCGTTGCAGCGGTGCACCCTCTACAACCCGGAGGACTCGCTGGCCAGCGAGGGGCCGGGCGCCCGGCTGGTGCTGCCCCGCCCCGCCGCGGACGTCACCGCGGGCTGAGCGGGCGGCGTCACCGGACCAGCAGCACCTTCCCCAGGTGATCGCTGGTCTCCAGCAGGCGGTGCGCGTCGGCGGCGTCGGCCATCCGCACCCAGCGGTCCACGATCGGCCGGATCGCGCCGGACTCCACCAGCGGCCACACCTCCTCGCGCACCCCCCGGACGATCTCCGCCTTCTCCGCGAGCGGCCGGGAGCGCAGCGCGGTCGCCGTCACCGAGGCCCGCTTCGCCAGCAGCATCCCCAGGTCCAGCTCGCCCTTGCGCCCGCCCTGCATGCCGATCACCACCAGCCGGCCCCCGGTGGCCAGCGCCGCCACGTTCCGGGGCAGGTAGGCGGCCCCTATGATGTCGAGGATGACGTCGGCGCCCCGGCCGTCGGTGACCCGGCGGATCTCCTCGACGAAGTCCTGCTCCCGGTAGTCGATGGTGTGCGCCGCGCCCAGCTCGCGCAGCCGCTCGTGCTTGGCCGCCCGGGCGGTCACCACCACCGTCGCGCCGAGCGCCACCCCGAGCTGGATGGCGAAGGTGCCGATCCCGCCACCGCCGCCGTGCACCAGCAGCGTCTCGCCCTTCTTCAGCTGGGCGATCGCCACCACGTTCGACCAGACCGTGCAGGCGACCTCGGGCAGGGCCGCCGCATGGACCAGGTCGACGCCCGCCGGCACCGGCAGCAGCTGCCCGGCCGGCACGGCGACCCGCTCGGCGTACCCGCCGCCGGCCAGCAGCGCACAGACCTCCTGGCCGACCTCCCAGCCGGTCACGTCCGGGCCGATCGAGGCGACCACCCCGGAGCACTCAAGTCCCGGGTACGCGGGGGCGCCCGGCGGCGGCGGGTACTGCCCCTGCCGTTGCAGCAGGTCCGCCCGGTTCACCGCGCTGGCCCGCACGTCGACGATCACCTCACCCGGGCCGGGCTCCGGATCGGGCACCTCGGCCCAGACGAGCGCCTCGGGTCCGCCGGGTTTCTGGATCGTGATCGCGCGCATGGCCCAGTCTTACCCGATCCGCCCGTCCGTCCACGCCCCGGCCAGAATCTCGTCCACCGTCTGCGCCGGGCTCTGCGCGGAGGTGTCCAACCAGAGTCCGATCCGCGGCGTGTCAGCCCGGAACTCGGCGTCCAGGTCGGCGACCAGCGCGGCGAGGTCGTAGCGGGACCGCAGCTGACGCCACGCCTCCGCGGAGGGCTGCGCGGTCATGTCCGCGCGCCCGGTGACCACCATCCGGCGGAACAGGTCGCCGCGCAGGTGCACCGCCCGGGGGAGTCGTCGCGCCAGCAGCCCGGCCACTGTGGACTTGCCGGCGGCCATGATTCCGCTGATCAGCACCACCGCAGGGGTCTGCCACCTCGGTCCATCCTCGCAGTGCGGGTGGGACGCCGGCTCGCCCGGAAGGGTGCGCATGGCAGACTAGGCACGGTCGCGTACCCCTCGGGGGCGCGTCCGGGAGGGTTCGCCTAGTGGCCGATGGCGCTGGTCTTGAAAACCGGTAAGGGCAGCGATGTCCTTCGTGGGTTCGAATCCCACACCCTCCGCGCGGGTCCGGTGTCGTAGGAGATCGGACACGACGCGCTTTCGGTTCGCACCGGGGCGCGGAAGGGGTAAGAAGGGGCGCAGGAATCCGCGTACCGGAAGGACCGTCCCGATGACCCTGGAACGACCGATCGCCCCGGACCCGTACGAGCTGCTGCCCACCGTGCCGTCGTTCACCCTGACCAGTGACGACGTGCCCAACGGCGAGCCGATGGACGCGCGGTACGCGCACGGCAGCGCCGGCGGCCAGAATGTCTCCCCGCACCTGGCCTGGTCCGGCTTTCCCGCCGAAACCAAGAGCTTCGTGGTGACCTGCTTCGACCCCGACGCCCCCACGGGCAGCGGCTTCTGGCACTGGGTGCTGGTCGACGTGCCCCCGTCGGTGACCGAGCTGCCCCGCGGGGTCAAGGAGAGCGACCTCGGCGGCGCGTTCAGTATTCGCAACGACTACGGCGACACCAGCTACGGCGGTGCGGCGCCGCCGCCCGGGGACCGCCCGCACCGGTACGTCTTCGCGGTGCACGCGGTCGACGTCGAGCGCCTCGACGTCGGCCCGGGCGCCAGCCCGGCGTTCGTCGGCTTCAACCTGGCGTTCCACACCCTGGCCCGGGCGGTCATCCGCCCGACGTACCAGGTCAAGGAGTGACCGGACGCCTGCCGTGACGTGACGAGGGGCCGCCGCGGGTCGCGGTGGCCCCTCGGTGTGTCGTGCGTGGTCAGCTCGGGACGCGGGCGACGGCGAAGACGGACTGGCCGAACGGGGGGCGGAGCTTCTGCTCGGCTGCCTTGGTGGCGGGCAGGACGAGGGTGTCGTAGATCTTGACCATCGGGCCCTCCTTCGGCATCAGCCGGAAGACCTTGGTCGCCATGAAGTACCCGATCAGGCCCAGCGCGTTCGCGTAGTGGATCTTCTCGACGGTCAGGCCGGCCTCGGTCATCGCCGCGGCGAGGGTCTTCTTCGTGTACCGCCGGACGTGGCCGGTGGCGATGTCGGCCGGGCTCATCGCGAACTGGAACGCCGGCACGATGATCACCACGGCGCCGCCGGGCCGGACCAGGTCGCGCATGCTGCGCAGCGCGCCCACGTGGTCCTCGATGTGCTCCAGCACGTTGTACGACACGGCCGCGCTGTAGTCGCCGCGGTCCGATTGGGGCAGCAGCATCTGCCGGACCTCGACGGTCGGGTGCCCGGCGAGGCGCTCCTTCAGCAGGACCAGCCGGTCCGGGTCCGCCTCGGTGGCGGTGAACCGGGGCAGGTGCTCCGACCACTCCAGGGCGTAGTCGCCCAGGCCGCTGCCGATCTCGATGGGGTTGTCACCGAGGTAGGGCACCGCCAGCTCGACGAACCACCTGCGGTGGTTGACCGCCGTTGCCAGGCCTTCGAGCACCTCCGACTGGATGCGCTGATCCCCAGTGATATCTGCCATGCGTCGATTCCTCACGATATGACTGACCCGCGCCTGGACCGACAGAGTCAACCATCCGGGAGGGATGGTGTGGGAATCGGGACACCGGGGGTGGCCGAATTGCGGTCGGGGGTGGGCACGTGATCGGCGGTCGGCGAACCCGGCAGATAGTACCGAGAACCCGGAAACATGTCACGGCCGTGAAAAACCTGACTACGCTCCGAATTGTTATGACTACTCCTGAATCGGACCTGACTGTCGCCGGCCCGGTCGAGGAAGGGTCCGAGCGGAGTGGCTGGACCGGGCAGGGGCGGTGGGTCGACGTCGCCGCCGTGCTCAGCTTCGCGCTGCTCGCCTTCTGGGTGACCGCACGGTTCTGGGTGTGCCCCTCCCACGGAATTCGGGACAACCGTAACGATCAGGCGCAATTCGAATGGATGATGGCGCACGGCGCACGGGTGGTGACGCACTTCGCATATCCGTTCACTTCGGATCGGATGAATGTGCCGGACGGCGTCAATCTCATGGCGAATACGTCCGTATTATCCGTTTCACTCCCAATGACGCCGATCACCCTTCTGTTCGGCCCCCGAGCGGCTTTCCTGGTCTTTCTCACCGCCGGAATGATCGCCACCGGCATCGCCTGGTACTTCGTCCTCTCCCGGGTGGTGATCGGCAGCCGGGGACCGGCCTGGCTGGGGGCCGGTTTCTGCGCGTTCGCGCCCGCGATGGTCTCGCACGCCAACGCCCACCCGAACATCGTCTCCCAGTTCGTGGTGCCCCTGATCGTCTGGCGGACGCTGCGCCTCGCCGAACCGGGGCGTTGGCTGCGCAACGGCGTACTGCTCGGGCTGCTCGTCGTCTGGCAGGCCTTCATCAACCTGGAGATCCTGCTGATGACGGCGATCGGGCTCGGGGTCGTGGTGACCGCGCTCGCACTCGGCCGTCCCGAGCTGCGCCGAAGGGTCCGGCCGTTCTGCGCCGGGCTGGGCGTCGCGGCCGCGGTGGCCGGGGTGCTGCTGGCGTACCCGCTCCACGTGCAGTTCTTCGGGCCTGGCGCGTACCGGGGGCTGTCCCCCCTGATCCGCGGCTACCGCACCGACCTCGCCGCCTTCTTCGCCTGGTCCCGCGAGTCCGTGGCGGGTGACGCCCGCAGCAGCGCGCGCCTGGCGAAGAACGCGACCGAGGAGAACGCATTCTTCGGCTGGCCGCTGGTGGTCCTCGTGGCCGCGCTGGTCTGGTGGCTGCGGCGCAGTCCGGTGGTGCTCGGCCTGGCCGCGCTCGGCCTGATCTTCGCCCTCTTCTCCCTCGGCCGGGAGATCCGCCTCGACGGCCGGGAGACCGGCATTCCCGGACCCTGGGCGCCGCTGGAGAAGTTGCCGATCCTGCACTCGGTGGTGCCCACCCGGTGGTCGCTCGCGCTGACCCCGATCATCGGGGTGCTGCTCGCGCTCGGCGCGGAGCAGGCCCGGACGTTGGCCCGGCGGCACCCCGACGCCCGCCCGCAGATCTGGTTCGCCACCGCCACCGTGCTGGCGATGGCCCTGCTGCCGATCCTGCCGACCCCGCTCCCCTCGATACGCCTGGACCCGACGCCCGGGTTCGTCACCTCCGGCGCCTGGCGCCCGTACGTGGCGGGTGGGCGCAGCATCGTCACGCTGCCGACCCCGGACACCACCTATCCCGACCCGCTGCGCTGGTCCGCCGAGACCCGGCTGGAGATGCCGTTGGCGCGGGGCTACTTCCTGGCCCCCGACACCCGGCCGGGCGCCGGACGGGTCGCCCTCTTCAGCGCAACCCCACGGCCCACCAGCAGCTACTTTTCCACCGTCCGGCGTACCGACGCCGTGCCGCCGATCACGCCGCAGGACCGGGTCGCCGCCGTGGACGACCTGCGCTACTGGCGGGCCGGCGCGGTGATCCTCGACCCGCGGCTCAAGCAGGCCGAGGCGCTACGCCGGGCGATGACCGAGTTGACCGGCATCACGCCGGTCCTCAACGGCGGGGTGTGGCTCTGGGACGTCCGCCCGCTGGTCGACTGATCGCCGTCGAGGCGTCGGGATCAGGCGGGGCGGACGCAGCAGCCCTGGCAGATCTTCGGCCGGGGCAGGGTGAAGGCCAGGCAGCAGGTCCGGCGCTGCACGGTGGGCTCGCCCGCCGGGCCGGGCACCAGCTCGATCAGGTCGGCCAGGTCTAGCGCGTCGAGCAGCGTCTCGATGCTGCGGACCGAGGGGCCGGGGAGCGTGTCGGCGGCCCGCAGGATGCCGTGGGCGATGCCGGAGGCGACCGAGCCGAGCAGGGTACGGGTGCCGATCCGGACCTCGGCCTGGATCGCGGCGATCAGCGGGGAGAGGTGGGCGTCGAGCAGCGAGGCGCGGAGCGCGGCGAGCAGTTCGGCCTCGTCGGCGACGACCCGGACCTCCGGCGCGTCGGTCAGGGCCAGCGGGTCGCTCGGCAGCACCGCGACCGTGGTGGAGCGGCGCAGGCCGAGGGTGAGCAGCGGCCGGTGGTCCTCGAAGTGGATCAGGACGTCGGCCGGGCCGAGCAGCGGCACCCGTCGGGCGGAGGCCCAGCCCAGCACGACCGGCAGCGCCGTCCAGTAGCTGTACGACTTCCAGGCCAGCGCGGCGCAGGCGTGCGGGGTGCCGCCCCAGCGCACGGTCGCGGCGCGCAGAAACTCGGGCAGCAGCGTCCCGTCCACCAGCCGGGTCGCCGGCGTCCAGCGCGGCTCGTCGGTGGTGACGAGCAGGCCGGGCGCGAGCCCGGGCAGGTCGTCGGTCCCGAACATGGCCCGCAGGGTCGCGGTCACCGGGGCGAGCGGTGCGGCGACGTCCCGCATCGGCATCACCGCTGTCACTGGTCCGTCCCCTGTCTGGTCGCTCGCCGTTCGGCACGTGCTGTCGTAGCTAAGGCTAGCCTAACCACAGCTCGCGGACCGGGGGAAGTTGCACCGAGGGCGGATCGAGAGGTCCCGGTCACTTCGCGGTCGGGCGGGCGTGTCGGCCTACTACCCGGCGGGGCGCGCGGAAAACGGGGCGGCCCGCCGGGCGGGCTGCGCCAGCATCGACGGGGATAGCTCGACTGTCAAGGTAAGTGTCGACAATGAGGCACTTTCTGTGCACGTTCGGCCACCCACGGTGAGACTGGTGTCCCCGGCCCCGAAGAAGCCGATGACGACCTCACCCATCGAGCGGGCCGCCGACTCGTTCGCGGCTGAACTCGCCCGGCACCGCACCGGCCGCGGGTTGTCCAAGAAGCAACTCGCCGCCCTGATGGGCTTCGACCCGTCGTACGTCAGCCATGTCGAGGGCCGCCGGCACCGGCCCACCGAGGACTTCGCCCGCCGGGCCGAGGCCGTCCTGGCGGCCAGCGGCGCGATCTGGCAGCGCTTCCGGGAGTACGACCGGCTGCGGCACGCCCGCTCCGGCGCCGGGCAGCGGGAGGTACCCGGCCAGTGGCTGCCGCCCGGCACCGGGCTGGTGGTCGAGCGCGAGATCGCCACCCTGCGCCACGCCGACGACGGCTACCACTGCGTGATCCGTCGCGAGCTCTACAACGCCGGCACCGAGCCGGTCACCCGCTACCTGGTCCGGGTGGCCGTCGACCGCTACCCCAACGACCCAGGCCGGTCGAACCGGCACCACCGGGAGCACCCGCTCACCTTCACCGAGCTGCAACTGCGGGCGTACCGGGACGACGGGGGCGAGCGGGAGCCGATGCACTGGCGGGCCAAGCACGACCGGGACGCGTTCAAGGAGATCTGGCTGCTCTTTGAGAACGCCGACGGCCGCTTCCCGCTCTACCTTGGCGACCGGGTCACCATCGAGTACGCGTACCAGGTGGGGCAGGAGAAGTGGGGTCCCTGGTTCCAGCGGGCGGTCCGCCTGCCCACCCGGCACCTCGCCGTCCGGCTGGACCTCCCTGTCGGGCTCGACCCGCAGGTGTGGGGGGTGGAGACCTCCCTCTCGTCCGAAGAGGGGCCACTGCGTACGCCGATCCATCGGCACGACGAGGGCGGCCGGGCGCTCTTCGACTGGGCCACCGACGACCTCCCGCTGAACGCCCGCTACCGCCTCCAGTGGCGGTTCCGGAGCCGGCCGCCCGAACCCGAGCCCGACGGTCCGGCCGGGGCCCGGGCCAGCGACCGGATGCGCGGGATCGACATCCTTCAGCGCGGCGACGACCGGCTCCGACAGCCCGCCCGCCCGTTCGACCTGGCGCGGGAGGAGCGGGCCGCCCCGCAGCTCGGCCTCGGCTGGGCCGCCGCCGTGGTACGCCCCGCCGACCGCTCCGCCGAGCCCGTCGTCCTGCTCAACCCGCGGGTGGTCGACGCCGCGCCGGACACCGACGAGCAGTACGAGGGCTGCCTCTCCTTCTTCGACCACCGGGGGCTGGTGCCCCGCCCGCTGCGGATCGACGTGGAGCACGCCCAGTGGGACGGCAGCCGGATCATCACGTCTTTCGAGTACGCGGTGGCCCGGCTGGTGGCGCACGAGATCGACCACCTGGAGGGGCGGCTCTACGTGGACCGGATGGCACCGGGGGTGCCGCTGGTGCCGGTGGAGGAGTACCGGGAGGCCGGGCACCCCTGGCGCTACTGATCCCCCGGGCCCGGCCCGCCCAGGCCCGAAAAGAGGGCCGGGTCGCGTGCCCCAGCGGGGAGGGCACGCGACCCGGCTCGGGGGAGGAAGGTCTACAGGTCGCCGAAGGTGTCGTACCGGATGTTGTGTGCCGGAACCTCGTCCTCGGCCAGCGCGCGCAGGGTGGCCCGGACCATCGCTGCCGAGCCGGAGACGTAGCAGTCGTGCGTCGTCCACGGCCCGTACCGGGTGACCACCTCCGAGATGTCGCCCAGCTCGCCGTCGAAGCTCAGGTCGTCGCTGCACGCCGGCGTCACCGACAACCACGGGTACGTCGCCACCAGCTCCTGGAGCTGGGGCAGGCCGTACAGCTGCTCCCGGCGCCGGGCGCCGTAGAAGACGTGCACCCAGCGGGTCCGGTTGACCGCGGTCAGCTCCTCCACCAGCGCCTTGATCGGGGCCAGCCCCACCCCACCGGCAACGCAGAGGACGTCCCGGGTGGACGAGCGGTCCAGCGTCATCGACCCCATCGGCGCGGCGAGCCGGAGCAGGTCCCCCGGCTTGGTGCGGCGCACCAGCGCGCCGGAGACCCAGCCCGCCCCGGCCGTCGTACGGATGTGGAACTCCAGCACGTTGTCGTCGTTCGGGGCGTTCGCCACCGAGTACCTCCGCCAGACCTGCGGGTGGTAGCGGGGCACCTCGATGCTGACGTACTGGCCGGCCTTCCAGGGCAGCGGATGCTGCAGGGCACGTACGGTCAGCACCGCCATGTCCCGGCCGTGCCGCTCGTGGGTCAGCACCTCGCCATGCCAGTACGGCGGGTTCTCGTCCGCTGCGGCGCCGGCCAGCATCTTCTCGCTGATCCGCGCGTACGCCTCCCGCCACGCCTGGTCGTACTCCAGGTTCCAGCCGTCGCCGGCGATGCTGCGCAGCGCGTCCAGCAGCGCCACGCCCATCGTCTCGTAGTGCTTCGCCTCGATCTGGTACTTGCGGTGGTCCCGGCCCAGGGCGCGCAGGTACCCGTCGAAGCTCTCCGGATCGCCGACCGTCTGGGTGGCCGTGACGATGGCATCCAGGACGCGATCGCCCTGCCCGTTGAGCTGCACCGGGAAGTGGTGGCGCAGCTCGGGGTCGAGGAGGAAGAGCCGGGCGAAGAAGTGTGCACTCAGCCGTTCCCGGTCCTCCTCCACCAGGGCCCAGCTCTCCTTCAACAGCCGCGCGAAGTCCTCCACAGGGGCACGCTCCTTCTGACGGCGGATCGGGCCTCCACAGGATGTCCACGCAGCGTGCGCACCGGTCGCACAGAATGTGCGACGGTCTCACACTCCCGGTGGGTCGTGTCGATCCGGCCGCCGGTGGGGCAGAGTGGTGCGGTGACCGTTGAGGAGCTCACCCGCCCGGTGATCCGCCGGGTCCTCGGCATCGAGGTGCTGCTCGTGCTGGGCCTGTCCCTCGGCAGGTCGGCCGTCTACGCGCTGGTCGAGATCATCGCCAGGGTGACCGCGGCCGTACCGCTGTCGAAGCAGACCGCCACGCTGAACGCGACCCAGGCGGCCCGGCCCTACCTCGACCTGACGTACCAGCTGCTCGGCATCCTCTTCGCGCTGCTGCCGGTGCTGCTCGCCGTACACCTGCTGGCGCGGGACCCGGGCGACCCGGCGCGGACCCTCGGGGTCGACCTGCGACGGCCGGGGCCGGACCTGGCCTGGGGTGCCGGCCTGGCGGCGCTGATCGGCCTGCCCGGCCTCGCGCTGTTCTGGGCGGCGGCGCAGCTCGGCATCAACGCCACCGTCGTCCCGGCCGGCCTGCGGCACCTCTGGTGGGCGGTGCCGGTGCTGATCCTCGCCGCCGTGCAGAACGCCGTGCTGGAGGAGGTGATCGTGGTCGGCTACCTGGTCACCCGGCTGCGGCAGCTCCAGTGGCGGCTCGGCGCGGTGGTCGCGGCGAGCGCCCTGCTGCGCGGCTCCTACCACCTCTACCAGGGCTTCGGCGCGTTCGTCGGCAACGCGGTGATGGGCGTGATCTTCAGCCTCTTCTTCCTCCGCACCCGCCGGGTGCTGCCGCTGATCATCGCGCACACGCTGCTCGACGTGGTCGCCTTCGTCGGCTACGCGCTACTGCCCCGGCACCTGTTCAGCTGGCTCTGACCGCTGATCCACCCCCGTTTCGGCGGGCCGCGCCCCCAGTGGGTGCTGTGTCGCCCGCCGGTCAGCGTCGCCGGGCGGGCCGGTACACGCTGATCGCGCGGGCCACGAGCCGCTCCGCGGCGGCGGCGTCCCCGGCCGCGGCCGCGAGCAGCGCCGCACCCGGC
>NZ_QGGF01000414.1 GCF_003857015.1 Micromonospora globispora
CGGCTGGACGGCGCGGTGCAGCCCGGGGGAGCCGTCCGGCCCGGCGGTGGTGCCCAGCCCGGCGGCCAGACCCGGCCGGGCGACGCGCAGCCGGCCGGTGGTGAGGCCGCGCCCAGCGCGTGCAGCGGGGCGATCACGTTCTCGGCCGAGGGCGGCTCGCCCGCCGCGACCAGCGGACAGTTCCCGGCGGGCACCCGGTTGCGGGTGACGAACCTGGACAACAACAAGGCGGTGACCGTGACGGTGACCGGGCCGTCGGGCAGTTGCGTGCTGCTCAACGCCGCGGCGATGGACCTGGTCCGCGAGCCGGGCAAGAACGTCATCCGCCGCAACGTGGTGGAAGTCCTGGGCTGAACCGGCTCACGGCTCCGGTGAGTGGAACACCATGGATGTCTCGTGGACGCGGTGACATCCATGGTGTTCCACCCGAGGCCGTCAGGCGATGCGGCGGATGCGCCGGACGGCGAGGTAGAGCAGGAGCGCGGCGAGGGCGACGAAGATTCCCGTCTCGATGCCCTGGAACAGCCAGAACCGGCCGGCCGGCTGGTAGAGCTGCCAGTTGTAGGCGCCCGGTCCCGCACCCAGTTCCGCGCCGCAGGCGCCGCCGCCCGGCCCCCGGCCGCCCGGCCGACACATGATCTGGGTGTCGGCCGCCACCATCTTGCCGTCGGCGTTGCGGACCCCGCTCGCGAGGACCCAGTCGCCATGGCTCTCCCTCATCGGCCCGGTCCCCTCGATGGGGAAGGTGAGGGTACGAGCGGGCTGGTAGTGCGGCCTGGCCAGGATCGCCACCGCCGCGCGTACGCCGATGAACCCGACGAGGGTGACGGTCATGGCGGGCAGCATCCGCCGCCAGACGGTACCGGCGAAGATGCCGAGCGCCACGGCGAAGAGCGTGTAGCCGATCGGGGCGATGCCCTGCAGGTCGAAGACGATGAAGCCGAGCCGGCCCTCGCGTGCGGCCTGGGTCAGCGGGCTGACCCACCAGGACATGCCCAGTCCGTAGCAGACCGCGGCGGCCACCGTCACCGCGACCACCAGCCCGAACTTCACCAGTGCCCAGTGTGTCCGGCCGACGCCCTGAGTCCACGCGAACCGGTGCGTGCCGTGCTCCACCTCGCGGGCGACCAACGGGGCGCCCCAGAACAGGCCGACGAGCATCGGCAGAACGAGAAGCAGGACGGCCACCAGATTCAGGCTGCCGTACCGGTTCGTGAACCGGTGGAACGCTGCCTCGCAGCTCTCGGCGGTCGCCGGGGCCACGTCGGCACGCGCCACCTCACGAACACAGTCCGGCAGCCCGAGGTCGGTGAACGTGTGCCGCATCGACAGGCCGATCGGGATCATCAGGGCGGCCAGGGCCGCGAACCCGATGAGGGTGAAGAGAAGCTGCTTACGGTGCTGCCGCCAGGCCAGCCAGATCATGCCGGCACCTCCCAGGCCGTGTGACTGACCGTCGTCTCGCCGTCGGCGAGATAGGCCAGGATGAGGTCTTCCAGGGTCACGTCGTGCACCGCCCACTCCGGATCGACGGCCTGGCCGTCGGTGCGGACCAGCAGCGTCGACTGGCGTGCGGTGTGGCTGGCCCGGACCACCCCCGCCACTCCGGAGATCGGGCCGTCGCCGTGCCGGGGCCCGATCAGCTGCCGGTGGGCCTCAACCAGGTCGTCGACCGGTCCGGCGAGCTGCACCCGGGCGGCGTGCAGCACGATCAGGTAGTCGCAGATCCGCTCCAGGTCGGCCAGCAGGTGCGAGGAGAGCAGCACCGTGGTCTCGGACTCGGCGACGCTGCCCATCAGCGACTGCAGGAACTCGCGGCGGGCCAGCGGATCGAGGCTGGCGACCGGTTCGTCGAGCAGCAGCAGCCGGGGTCGTTTCGCCAGGGCGAGGGCCAGCGCCACCTGGGCCCGTTGACCGCCGGAGAGCTTGCCGACCGGCAGGTTCGGCGGGATGCCGAGCTGGGCCAGTCGGTTGCGGGCCAGTGCGGCGTCCCAGCGCTTGTTCATTCGGCCGCCCAGATGCACCAGCTCGGCGGCCGTGAAGTCCCGGTAGAGCGGGGTGTCCTGGGCGACGAACCCGATCTCCGGCAGGACCGCCGGGTTGCCGTACGGCGATTCACCGAAGACCCGGACCGCGCCGGCGTCGGGCCGCAGCAGGCCGACGGCGAGATGCAGCAAGGTGCTCTTCCCGGCACCGTTGGGCCCGACCAGGGCGGCGATGCGTCCGGTGGGGAGGCGCAGCGAGCAGTCCCGCAGCGCCCAGGTTCTCCCGTACCGTTTGCCGAGCTGCTCGGCCTCCAGCGCGATCTCCATTCGATGTCCCTCTCATCCTGCTGAGGCGGGCTCGGTGCGCGGTGTCTCGGCGGCGAGCGCGGCCCGCATGGTGGTCTCGACCAGGGCGGTGACGTCTTCCGGTGTCAGTCCGGCGGCCCGTGCCCGGCGCAGCCAGGCCACCAGTTCTTCGCGCAGCTCGGCCTGATTGGCCAGTGCCGACCCGGCGAGGGTGCGCCGGACGAAGGTGCCCACGCCGGGGCGCCCCTCGACCAGGCCCTCGATTTCCAGCTCGCGGTACGCCTTCAGCACCGTGTTCGGGTTGATCGCCAGCGACTGCGCGACGTCGCGGACCTTCGGCAACTGGTCGCCGGGGGTCAGCAGCCCCACCCGCAGGGCCTGTTTGACCTGCTGGATGAGCTGCACGTAGGTGTTCACCTTGGACCGGCCGTCCAGCACGAACTCGATCACCCGGGCAACCCTTCTATTGTCCTACGACAGTAGGACTATAGAACAGGACTACGACGGATGTGTCCCCTGTCGAGGATGGGAAGTGTCGGAGTCGTGGCATAGCGTGGCGACCCGGCGGGGAACGCGTCGACGGCAACGACGACGAGGGGCCGTACCTGTTCCGGCTCAACCCGGAGTTCGTCGCCGAGTTGGTGGCGCTGCCCGACGACCGCGTCGCCGCGGTCGCCGCGGGCTGGGCCACGGCCGAGGAGTGGATGGGCGAGCCGGAGCTGGAATTCATCGCCCAGCTCATCGGGGAGCTGCGGCGGGTGGCGCGTCGGGCGGTCGCGGACGGCGTCGACGCGTACTGCTGGTTGTGCCTCTGACTGGGGGCGGGTGGGTGTCGCGCGGTGCCGGCGCCACACCCACCCGCCCGCCCGACGCCGTGACTACGGCGTGGGGTGGAACACCATGGGCAAGCTCCTGGGGGGATCGACACCCATGGTGTTCCACGAATCGGGGCTGACCGGCCGGGTCAGCCGAAGGCCGCGTCCAGGATGTCCAGACCGCGGGCCAGCTCGTCGTCGGAGATGACGAGCGGGGGCAGGAAACGCAGCACGTTGCCGTACGTGCCGCAGGTCAGGGTGAGCAGACCGGCGGCGTGGCAGGCCGCGGACACCGCCGCCGCGGCGGCCGGGTCGGGAA
The DNA here is from genome assembly GCF_003857015.1 of Micromonospora globispora. Taxonomy (GTDB): domain Bacteria; phylum Actinomycetota; class Actinomycetes; order Mycobacteriales; family Micromonosporaceae; genus Micromonospora; species Micromonospora globispora. Next base: position 3,426 of record NZ_QGGF01000414.1, read on the forward strand.
CCAGGGTGCCGGGCTGCACCAGCTCCACGGCCAGCATCGCGCCCCGGCCGCGTACCTCAGCGACGCGCGGGTCGCGCGCGGCGATGGCGCGCAGCCGGTCGCCCATCACCGATCCGATCCGGCGAGCCGCCGCGGAGAGGTCCAGCTCGTGCATGGTCTCGATCGCGGCCAGCGCGGCGGCGCAGGCGATCGGGTTGCCGCCGTACGTGCCGCCGAGGCCGCCGACGTGCACCGCGTCCATCAGCTCCGCCCGCCCGGTCACCGCGGCGAGGGGGAGCCCGCCGGCGATGCCCTTGGCCAGCGTGATCAGGTCGGGTTCGACGCCCTCGTGCTCGCAGGCGAACCAGTTCCCGGTCCGGCAGAAGCCGGTCTGGATCTCGTCGGCGATGAAGACCACCCCGGCCGCCGTCGCCCACTCGCGCAGCGCCGGCAGGAAGCCCTCGGCCGGTACGACGAAACCACCCTCGCCCTGGATCGGCTCGATCAGCAGCGCGGCGACGTTTTCCGCGCCGACCTGCTTCTCCACCATCTCGATGGCCCGCGCCGCCGCCGTGGCGCCGTCGAGCCCGCCGTCGCGCAGCGGGTACGACATCGGCACCCGGTAGATCTCCCCGGCGAACGGCCCGAACCGGTGCTTGTACGGCATGTTCTTCGCGGTCAGCGCCATGGTCAGGTTGGTCCGGCCGTGGTACGCGTGGTCGAAGACCACCACCGCCGGCCGCCCGGTCGCGTGCCGGGCGATCTTGACGGCGTTCTCCACCGCCTCGGCGCCGGAGTTGAACAGCGCCGAGCGCTTGTCGAAGTCACCCGGCGTCAGCGCGTTGAGCTGCTCGCAGACCGCCACGTACGACTCGTACGGCGCGACCATGAAGCAGGTGTGGGTGAAGCGCTCGACCTGCGCCTTCACCGCCTCGACCACCCGCGGCGCGGAGTTGCCGACGTTGACCACCGCGATGCCGGCGGCGAAGTCGATCCACTCCCGCCCCTCGACGTCGGTGATCGTGCCACCGCCCGCATGGTGCACGTAGGACGAGATGGTGCTGCCGACGCCGCGGGCGACCGCGGTCCCCCGGCGCTTGTGCAGTTCCTCAGACGATGTCACGGGTATCAGCCCTCGATGTTGTGCATGACGTGCTTGATCCGGGTGTAGTCCTCCAGGCTGTAGACCGAGAGGTCCTTGCCGTGCCCGGAGTGCTTGAAGCCGCCGTGCGGCATCTCGGAAACGAACGGGATGTGGGTGTTCACCCAGACGCAGCCGAAGTCGAGCCGGCGGGTCATCCGCATCGCCCGGCCGTGGTCCTTCGTCCAGACCGACGCCGACAGGCCGTAGTCGACGCCGTTGGCCCAGCGCACCGCCTCGTCCTCGTCGGAGAAGCGCTGCACGGTGATGACCGGCCCGAACACCTCCTGCTGGATGATCTCGTCGGCCTGCCGCACCCCGGAGACCACGGTCGGGGAGTAGAAGTAGCCGCGCTCGCCGAGCCGCGAGCCGCCCGCCTCCACCGACGCGTGGTCGGGGAGGCGGTCGACGAACCCGGTGACCCGGGTGAGCTGGTTGGCGTTGTTCAGCGGGCCGTAGAGCACGTCCTCGTCGTCCGGCGCGCCGGTCTTGGTGTTGCGGGCCTGCTCGGCGAGGGCGGCCACGAAGTCGTCGTAGATGCCGGGACCGGCGAGCACCCGGGTCGCGGCGGTGCAGTCCTGGCCGGCGTTGAAGTAGCCGCCGACCGCGATCGCCTCGGCCGCCGCCGCGATGTCGGCGTCGTCGAAGATCACCACCGGGGCCTTGCCGCCCAGCTCCAGGTGGGTCCGCTTGAGGTCCGGCGCGGCGGCGGAGGCCACCTCCATGCCCGCGCGGGTCGAGCCGGTGATCGACACCAGCTGCGGGGTCGGGTGCGAGACGAGGGTACGACCGGTGTCCCGGTCACCGCAGACCACGTTGAAGACGCCCGGCGGGAAGAACTCGGACGCGATCTCGGCCAGCAGCAGCGTCGACACCGGCGTGGTGTCGGACGGCTTGAGCACCACCGTGTTGCCGGCCGCCAGGGCCGGGGCGATCTTCCAGACCGCCATCATCAGCGGGTAGTTCCAGGGGGTGACCTGGGCGCAGACGCCGATCGGCTCGCGCCGCACGTACGAGGTGTGGCCGGCCATGTACTCGCCGGCCGAGCGGCCCTCCAGCAGACGGGCGGCGCCGGCGAAGAAGCGGAACTGGTCCACCGACGGCGGCAGTTCCTCGTCGGCGGTGAGCTGACGGGGCTTGCCGGTGTTGCGGACCTCGGCGTCGACCAACTCCGCGGCCCGGGCCTCGACCGCGTCGGCGAGCTTGAGCATGGCCTTCTGCCGCTCGCCGGGGGTGGTTTCCCGCCAGGTCTCGAAGGCGGTGGCGGCGGCCTTCATCGCCGCGTCCACGTCCTCGGCGCCGGAGACCGGAGCCTGGGCGAAGACCTCGCCGGTGCAGGGGTCGATCAGGTCGGAGTAGCCGCCGTCCACCGGGTCGACGTACTCGCCGTTGACGAAGTTGCGCAGCTGCTGCTGGTCGCTCATCAGAAGTCTCCGAGGGATGGCCGAGGGTGAGGTCAGCGGAGGTAATCGCAATGTGACTGCCATCTTCGCTACTGAATTCGCGGCAGACAAGGCCCTGAGCAACTGTTTCCGTGTGAGCCTCGCGTCGTCTACGCTGCCGAACGTGGAGCCGACCGCATTCTTCGTCGCCGGCCGCCCCGCCCACGGCGAGGGCGAGCTGACCGTCACGCACCCGTACGACGGCCGGACGGTGGGGCGTACCACGCTCGCCACCGCCGACCAGGTCGAAGCGGCCGTCGCGGCAGCGGCCGCGGTGGCCGCGAAGGCCGCGGCCCTGCCCGCGCACGAGCGGGCGGTGGCCCTGGACCACGTGTCCCGGCGGCTCGCCGAGCGGGCCGAGGAGGTCGCGGCGCTGATCACCGCCGAGAACGGCAAGCCGCTGAAGTGGGCGCGGGCCGAGGTGGGGCGGGCGGTGTCCACGTTCCGCTGGGCGGCCGAGGAGGCGCGGCGGTTTTCCGGCGAGCTGCAGCGCCTGGACACCGATCCGACGGCGACCGGACGGATCGCCCTGGTGCGACGGGTGCCGAAGGGACCGGTGCTCGGCATCGCGCCGTTCAACTTCCCGCTGAACCTGGTCGCGCACAAGGTCGCCCCGGCCATCGCGGTCGGCGCGCCGATCATCGTCAAGCCCGCCCCGGCGACCCCGCTGTCGGCGCTGCTGCTCGGCGAGATCCTCGCCGAGACCGAGCTGCCCGAGGGGATGTTCTCGGTGCTGCCGCTGCCCAACGAGCGCGCAGCCGAGCTGGTCGCCGACCCGCGGCTGCCGGTGGTGTCGTTCACCGGCTCCGGCCCGGTCGGCGCGGCCATCCGCCGGTCCGTGCCGGAGAAGCACGTGACCCTGGAGCTGGGTGGCAACGCGGCGGCGGTGATCTGCGAGGACTGGGACTCTGACGAGGACCTGACCTTCGCCGCGCACCGGATCGCGACGTTCTCCAACTACCAGGCCGGGCAGAGCTGCATCGCGGTGCAGCGGGTGTACGTGCACGAGTGGCTCTACGACGGCTTCCTGCCCCGGCTGGTCGCCTCGGTCGAGGCGCTGCGCACCGGCGACCCGTCCGATCCGCTGACCGACGTCGGGCCGCTGGTGTCGGTCGAGGCGGCGGAGCGCGTCGAGGCGTGGGTCGACGAGGCCGTCGTCGCCGGCGCCAGCATCGAGGTGGGCGGGCGGCGGGAGGGCGCCACCTATCCACCGACCGTGCTGTCCGGGGTGCCGAAGGACGCGAAGGTCTGCACCGAGGAGGTGTTCGGGCCGGTACTGGTGGTCGACCGGATCGAGAACAACCAGGCCGCGTTCGCCGCCGTCAACGACTCGGCGTACGGGTTGCAGGCGGGGGTGTTCACGCACCGGTTGGACGTCGCGTTCGCCGCCTCGCGGACGCTGGAGGTCGGCGGGGTGATCGTCGGGGACGTGCCGTCGTACCGGGCGGACCAGATGCCGTACGGCGGGGTGAAGGGGAGCGGCGTCGGGCGCGAGGGGCTGCGCAGCGCGATGGAGGACTACACCGACCCGCGCGTCATGGTGCTGACCGGGGTGGCGCTGTAGCCACTCCAGCAAGACGCTCTTTCGCGGCTCGGCGATCTACAGTGGCGTCGATGAAGCTGGTCGAGATCCGCCGGTATCCGATCAAGTCTCTGCTCGGTGAGCAGCTCGCAGCAGCCGAGGTCGACCAGCGCGGGCTGGTTGGTGACCGCTTGTGGGCGGTGCGCGACGGCGACGGGAAGCTGGGCAGCGGGAAGAACACTCGTCGCTTCCGGCGGATGCCCGGCCTGTTCATGCTGCGCGGGCATTCCGGTGATCCGGCCCCGGTCGTGGAGCTGCCCGACGGACGTCGCTTCGCTGCGGACGAGCCCGCGGGGCACGAGGCGGTCAGCGAGGTGCTGGCCCGTCGCGTGACGATTGAGCGCGAAGCGGAGGTCATGCACCATGACGAGGGACCGGTAAGCCTGATCAGCACCGCCGCGCTACGGCGACTCCACGACCTGGTGGGGGAGCCGGTCGACCCGCTGCGGTTCCGGGCAAATCTGCTCGTCGACGTGCCGGGCAGCGACTTCCCGGAGGATCGCTGGCTCGGGCGAGCCGTCCGTATCGGTCCCGAGGTGGTGCTGCGCCCACGCCGCCGGCTTACCCGATGCGTCATGATCGACCTCGCGCAGGAGGACGCCCCGGAGCATGGACACCTCCTGCGGACTGTTGCCGAGCACCACGACATGACGTTCGGCGTTTGGGCAACAGTCGAACGGCCCGGTCGTATCGAGCTGCAGGATGCCGTCGTCCTGCCGAGCTGACCCACGCGGACCCGGTGGGGGTGGCGGGATGGCTACGACTCTACGACTGAGGCAACGCGTCCGTCACGTACACGCCCTTGCCCTGGCGGCCGTCAATCAATCCCTCCCGGCTCAGCTCGCGGAGCAGCTGAGCCGCGGGGTCGACCGCCCGGGGAGCCGGCGGTTCGGCCGGCCGTCGTTGCCGGTACATCTGCTCGACCGCCGGAAACGGCAGGCGCGGCCAGGTGGAGAGCTCCCCGGTCTGCTTGTCGATGACGGTCGTCGGCAGGTCGCCGGGAAGCGCGCGCGCCTCGGGGGCGGCCTGTGTCGTGATGAGGTAGCCCGGGTCGAACTCCTCGACCACGGGAGGTGCACGGGAATCCGAGGCGTTCGGAGTCCCGTCCTGCCAGACGGCGGCGAGTTGCTCAGCCTGCTGTCGCTCGATCACGGAGTGAAACTACCGGACCCCACGGACTCCGTGGCGCCCGGTATGGTCAGCCCTACTTACGGTGACGGAAAGGGGCGGCAGCCTTGGCCGAGAGCGTGGATCGGGACGCCAATCGCGCGCTGCGGGCGCGATTCGACGAGGTGTACGGCCAGTACCAGCGACTGCGGTCCGGATTGGACGAACTCCAGGTCAAGCTCGCCGAGCTGCGGGTGACCGAACGCTCCGACGACGGGCAGGTGACCGCCATCGTCGGAGCCCGAGGCGAGCTGATCAGCGTCGAACTGGAGCCTGCCGTCTTCCACGACCGGGACGCCCGCGCCCTGAGCCGGAGCATCACCACGACGGTGCACCGGGCCACCGCGTCGGCCGTGTCCGCTACGCGGGACCTGGTGGCGAGCTACCTCCCCGCCGGCTCGCCGTCGGTGGAGTTCCTGCGGACCAACGACTTCGGCGCCCTACTGAGCCGCGCCGACACGGTCCTCCAGCCCGGACAGTGACCGGCGTGACCGAGGGGCAGACAACAGATCGCGCCACAGTAGACTCTTGCGATCTTGAGGCTGCTAGGTGAGCGGGGTGAATCTGAAGGAGTGGGCGGCGTCGCAGGGCGTCGCGTACGTGACGGCGCGGCGGCAGTACGCGGCTGGGACGTTGCCTGTTCCTACGTACCGGCTGGGCCGGCTGATCATGGTGGGCGAGCCTCTCGCCGCGGCGGCATCCGGTGGTGGGCAGACGGTGGTGTACGCCCGGGTCTCGTCGGCTGACCGGCGGCCTGACCTGGACCGGCAGGTGGCGCGGGTGACTGTGTGGGCGACCGGACAGCGGCTGGTGGTGTCCCGGGTGGTGACCGAGGTCGGGTCCGCGGTGAACGGGCATCGCAGCAAGTTCTTCGCCCTGCTGCGCGACCCGACGGTGACGACCATCGTGGTGGAGCGCCGGGACAGGTTTGCCCGTTTCGGCGGCGAGTATGTCGAGGCGGCCTTGGCCGCTGCGGGTCGTCGGCTGCTCGTGGTGGATCCGGCGGGGGTGGACGACGACCTGGTGGGGGATGTCACCGAGGTCCTGACCGGTCTGTGTGCCCGTCTGTACGGCGTCGGGGCGCCGCGGACCGGGTTCGGCGGGCCGTCGCGGCGGTGACGGGCGATGGTGGTTGATGTGATGGTGGTGCAGGCGTACCGGTTCGCACTGGATCTGACGCCGGGTCAGGAACGGGCGGTGCTGGCGCACGCGGGCGCTGCTCGGGTGGCGTACAACTGGGCGCTTGCCTGGCCCGGGCCCGGCGTGGGGGAGTGGACCTCGCCCTTGCGGGCGAGGCGGTCAGCGCGGGCTGGCGGCAGGTGGGCGTGAGATCGCCGCCGCGAGCGCGCAACGGCCGTGGGGCAGAGACGACGTCGGCGCCGCGTTCGAGAAGCAGTACCGCGGCTACGAGGAGACGCTGCTGCGCGCGTGGGAGCTGCTCGGTCGATCGCTGGAGGGACTAGGCGGCGACGTGGTCCACTCCGTCGCCAGCGCCGACCCCACCATCGCCACCGGCCCGGCCTGACGGTAAATGCCTTGCGAGTGGCGGGCGGCCGGGCGAGGGTCCGGGCATGGCTGACTCGCGTACGACCACAGACACCGACGACCAGCCCGCCCGCCGATTCGGCTCGTCCGACATGTTCGTCTCTCCAGACGAGGACCCGCGCTCGAACGGCGGCTTCGACGACGAACGCAGCATGCTGATCGGCTACCTCCGCGACTATCGCCTGACGCTGGAAATGAAGTGCTCGGGGCTGGGGCCCGAGGAGCTGGCCCGCCGCTCGGTGCCGCCGTCTACGATGTCGCTGCTCGGGTTGGTGTGCCACATGGCCGACGTGGAGCAGAACTGGTTCCGCCGGGTGATGGCCGGGCAGGACGTGCCGAGGATCTACTCCTCGAAGGAGGACCCGGACGGGGACTTCAACGGTGCGGTGGCCGATCCCAAGGCGGTCGCCGAGGCGTGGCACACCTGGCGGTCCGAGGTGAGGTTCGCGGAGCAGTTCGTGGCCGACTCGTCCGACCTTGCGGCCCGGGGGCGTATGCGTGACGGCGGGACGATCTCGCTGCGTGAGGTGCTGCTGCACATGGTCGAGGAGTACGCCCGGCACTGCGGCCACGCCGACCTCCTACGCGAACGCATCGACGGCCGGGTCGGCCAATGACGGAGAGTAGGGACGACCGGATCGAGTGGGCCCGGGAGCTCTACGAGCGTGCGGTGTTCGCGGGCAACTCCGGCCTGCTGGTAACCGCCGAGCGGGATCTCGACGGGGTCGAGGCCGATCTCGCGCTCGCCCGCGGTCGGATCCTGCACGCGCGGTTCCTGGCCGAGCGCACCGAGGACCCCCGGGAGTTGCCGCTCTTCGAGCGGGCCGCAGAGGTCTACCGGCAGTTGGGCGATGTGCGGGGTGAGGCGGAATCACTCTTCTGGGTGGGCGCCGTGCACCAGGTCATCCGGCAGGACAACGCCGCCGCGGCACCGGCCTTCGACCGGGCCCGGGAGCTGGCGGTCAGGGTCGAAGACGGGCTAACCCTGTCGTACGTGCTGCGGCATCTGGCCTTCGCCGAACAGGCCGCCGGCCGGATGGACGCGGCCCGGGAGCTGATGGAGGAGTCCACCCGGCTCCGCCGGGATCTGGAATTCCTGCCCGGCGTCGCGGCGAACCTCGTGGCGCTGGCGGTCTTCGCCTCTGGTGAGGGCCGCCGCGACCAGGCGCGGATGCTGCTCGATGAGGCGACCGCGATCGCCGAGAGCAGCGGCGCTCACGGCGTCCTCGGCTGGGCCGAGGAGGTCCGCGCCGGCCTCTGACGGTGCCGGTGGACGAATACCATCACCGGATGACCGGGTCCGACGCGTGGAGCGGGCGAGCGCCCCGCACGGTGGCCGAGGCGGTGGCCGTACAGGACGAGCTGCGGTCGCTGGTCGACCTGGTCGGGCCGGGGCCGACCGCGCCCGCGACGGTGGCCGGCCTCGACGTCGCGTACGCGGAGAGCGGAGACCGGCTCGCGGCGGCCGTCACGGTGCTGGACGCGGCGACTCTCGCCGTGGTGGACGAAGCCGTCAGCGTCGGCCGACCCGCCTTCCCGTACGTGCCGGGGCTCTTCGCGTTCCGTGAGCTGCCGGCGCTGCGGGACGCCCTGGACCGGCTGACCGTCCGGCCCGACCTGCTGGTCTGCGACGGGCACGGGCTGGCCCACCCGCGCCGGTTCGGGTTGGCCTGTCACCTCGGCGTGGTCACCGGCCTGCCCGCCATCGGGGTGGGCAAGACGCCGCTGGTCGGCGAATGGGAGGAGCCCGGACTGCGGCGGGGCGCGTGGACGCCGCTGCGCGACGGCGGTGCGGAGGTGGGCCGGGTGGTGCGTACCCGGGACGGGGTGAAGCCGGTCTTCGTCAGCGTCGGCCACCGGATAAGCCTCGACAACGCCGTCGACCGGGTGCTGGCGTTGACGCCGCGCTACCGGCTGCCGGAGACGACCCGGACCGCCGACCAGCTCTGCCGGGCCGCCCTGGCCGCCACCCCTGCCTGACCGGGAGGCGCAGACGCCGGACGCGCGCCGGCAGTCCGGCCCCGCCACATCGGCGACATGACCGGGGTCCAGGCCCTCGGGGCACCGCCGCGTCGGTGACATGACCGGGTCAGGCGCTCGGGGCACCGCCGCGTCGGTGACATGGCCGGGTCGACGTCCTCGGGACACCGCCATATCCGCGACATAGTGGGTCCACGACCCCCGGGGGGTCGAGCTTGGACCCGCGAGGGTGTCGCCGCACACATGCGGAGCGCTCAATGAGCGGGGGCCCCCAGGACCCGGTAGTAACCTGACCCGCGGACCCCGTCGGGGTGGAAACGGTGAGGTGGACATGTCGGTTCGGCGGCACGCGGTGCGGCTGGCCACGGTCGGGGCGGTGCTGGGCGGCCTGATGGCCGTCGGCGCATCGCCGGCGCTGGCCGAGGGTGACCGGGTGGAGGTGCGTTCGGCGAGCAGCTTCACCGCCGGCGGCTCGCCCGGCACGGTGGCGATCGAGGTGCGTAAGCGCACCGACGGGTGTGTGCTGCTGCGGACCGGGCTCGGCCTGCGGCTCGGCGGCCTCGAGCCGAACCAGGTGCGGGTGCAGGTCAACGCCGGGGGCCAGTGGTGGCCGGTGGGCGCCTCCGGCGGTGGCGGCACGGTGAGCACCGCACGTACGTCGCCGGCGAACCCCACCCTGTGCAAGGGCAAGAGCATCACCGTGCGGTACCGGGTCGCCTTCCTGTCCGGGGCGCCCGGCGGCCGGCTGACGGTCGTCGGTGAGGCGGTCACCGCGTTCGGCCGGCTGCTCGGCAGCGGTGCCGTCTCGTCCCGGGTGGTGGGCGCGGCACCGACGGCGAAGCCCTCGCCGAAGCCCTCGAAGAAGCCGTCCCCGACCCCCACCCCGAGCGCCGCGGCGACGGAGCCGCTGAACGCCGCCGACACCGCGTCCGCCGTGGGCGCCGCGCTCGACCCGGTCGCCGGGCAGAGCGCCGCCGCCGACGAATCCTCCGGAGGTTCCCCGATCATGTTCTTCGGCATCGCGCTGGTGCTCGTCGGCATCGCCCTGATCGTGCTGCTGGTCCGCCGCAACCGGGCGGAGAAGGCCGATGACAACCTCGGTCACCCGCAGGTGCCGCTGTCCCGGCCGGCCGGCGGCACCACGTACCGCTCGGGCGCGCCGACCAGCCAGCTGTACGGCCAGCAGCCGTCCACCCCCGGCCTCTACGGGGGCACCCCGGCGCCCCGCCCGGCCGGGAACGTCTACGGTGGCCCCGCCTCCGGGCAGGGCGGCGGCGAGCCGCCCGCGCCGGCCGGTGGCGACGCCACCACGGTGATGCCCCGCCTGCCCGGCTGAGCCGGAGTCGAGCACCTCACTCCGTTACGCTCAGGGGCGGTGACGAGGTGTGGTGGAGGTGCGAAACGGGCGGCGGATGATCTCGTTCCGTGGCGAGGTGCCCGACCCGGTTCGCGGATAAGATCGCGTGCGCCGGTCGGCACCGCCGACCGGTGAGACCGCATACGTGGAAGGAGCCGCGCCGTGGCCCTGGACCCGCAGTTGCTCGAGATCCTCGCCTGCCCGGACACGCACCACGCCCCGCTGGACTACGACGCGCAGGCGCAGACGCTGACCTGCACCGAGTGCGGTCGGATCTTCGAGGTCCGGGACGACGTTCCGGTGCTCCTGCTGGACGAGGCGCGGGGAGGCCCCGCGGCGGACGACGCGCGCGGCGGCTCCGCGTCGCAGCGGTGATGGAGGGTACGGCCGGGGTCAGCGGACACCGGCGCGCCGACGAGTCGCTGCTGGACAACCCGGGCGCCCTCGCTGAGCAGGACCCGGGCGGCATGCTGCGGTTCACCGCCTCGGCGGGTGCCCAGGTGCGCGAGTCCGCGGCACTGGCCGCGGAGGCGAACCTGAGCCTGCTCGCCGACGAGGGCCGCCCCCGGGCGGTCGTCATCGCCGGCATCGGCACCGCTGGGCGTACCGGGGACGTGCTGGCCACGGTCGCCGGGCCGCGCTGCCCGGTGCCGGTCATCCCGCACCGCAGCGCCGGCGTGCCCGGCTGGGTCGGCGCGGCGGACGTGGTG
>NZ_QGGF01000217.1 GCF_003857015.1 Micromonospora globispora
GCCCGGAACCGCCCGCACCCGGAACGCGAGCAGCGTGGCGAGCAGCAGCGCGGCGACGACGGCCGCGCCGGCGAGCAGCCCGACAGGGCGGTCCGCGAGCACGGTGAACTGCGCGAGCGCGTACGCCCACGTCCCCGTCACCAGCAACGCCACGCCGCCCAGCCTAGGACCCGGTGTCACGCCCGGCGCCCCGATCGCGCCCGGCCCGACCACCCGGCCGTCGCCCCTGCGGGGTCGGGGCGGACGACCACGGCGGCGGCGAACAGCAGCCAGCCGGAGAGGCCGAGCAGTTGGACCCGCTGCCAGGCACCGAGCGCCGCGTCGGGGTGGGCCACCTCCGCCGTCGAGCCGACCGTGCCGACCAGGAGCAGCGCGGCCACCAGCAGCCCCCACCGGATCCGGGTCCCGCCGCGCCGAGCCACCAGCAGGGCGAGCAGCGAGACCACGCCGGCGGCGATCGCCGTGGAAGAGCTGAAGGAGTGCCATTCGTGCCGCCAGGACAGCGCCCCCAACTCCTCCAGCTTGGCGCAGCGGGCGTCGATTGTGGGCGCGCAGTCCATCGCGCTCACCGTGCCGTCCAGGGCGGTGGCCACGCCGAAGGCGAACAACGCCCACCAGGCCCGCCGCAACCAGCCCCGCGCCCGCCACGCCAGCGCCACGCCGGTGGCCGAGGCGATCACCCCGGTGGCCAGATCACCCAGCCCGAACACCACATGGTGCGGCTGGTCCCGGGCGGCCAGCTCGCTGGCGTACCCGTCGAGGAGCCCGAACGCCGGGTTCAGCACCGGCCCGAGCAGCCACGACGCGTAGAACACGGCGGCCAGCGCGAGCGCCACTGCCGGCAGTGCCCGGGCCGGCCGGCTCAAGACGACTCGCGGACCAGCGGGAAGGGCAGCGTCTCCCGGATCGACCGGCCGGTCAGCAGCATCACCAGCCGGTCCACGCCGAGGCCGAGACCACCGGTGGGCGGCATCGCGTACTCCAGCGCAGCGAGGAAGTCCTCGTCCAGCTCCATCGCCTCCGGGTCGCCGCCGGCCGCCCGCAACGACTGCTCGGTGAGCCGCCGGCGCTGCTCGGTCGGGTCGACCAGCTCGGAGTACGCGGTCCCCAGCTCCATCCCGAACGCCACCAGGTCCCACCGCTCGGCCAGCCGCGGGTCGCTGCGGTGCTGCCGGGTCAGCGGCGACACGTCGGTTGGGAAGTCCAGGTAGAACGTGGGCACCTCGGTGCGCGCCTCCACCAACCGCTCGTAGAGCTCCAGCAGCACCGCGCCGCGTTCCCACCGCGGGTCGTACGGCACCCCGGCGGCGTCGCAGAGCTTGTGCAGGACGGCCAGCTCGGTGTCGGCGCTGACCTCCTCGCCCAGCGCGGCCGAGATCGCCTCGTTGACCGTCCGCACCGGCCACTCGCCGCCGACGTCCACCGGCTCACCCGACCCGGGGCGGTAAATCACCGGGGAGCCGTGCACGGCCACCGCCGCCCCGACGATCAGGTCCCGGGCGAGGTGCCGCATGTCGTGATAGTCGGCGTACGCCTGGTACGCCTCCAGCACCGTGAACTCGGGGTTGTGGCTGAAGTCGACGCCCTCGTTGCGGAACGCCCGACCCAGCTCGTAGACGCGCTCGACCCCGCCCACGGCGAGCCGCTTGAGGTACAGCTCGGGCGCGATGCGCAGGCTCAGCCGCAGGTCGTACGCGTTGCTGTGGGTGACGAACGGGCGGGCGTTCGCCCCGCCGTGCACCCGCTGCAGGATTGGCGTCTCCACCTCCAGGAAACCCCGGTCGGCCAGGGTCCCCCGCAGGCTGTGCAGGGTGGCGCCGCGGGCCCGCAACAGCGCCCGCGCCTGCGGGTTGGTGGCCAGGTCGAGGTAGCGCTGCCGGACCCGCGCCTCCGGGTCGGCCAGGCCGCGATGCTTGTCGGGCAGCGGGCGCAGACACTTGGCGGTCAGCCGCCACCGCGCCGCCCGGACCGACACCTCGCCGTGCCGGGTGGCGTACACCTCGCCGGTCGCCCCGACGTGGTCGCCGATGTCGATGGTGGCCCGCCACCGGTCCAGGTCGTGCTCCAGCATCAGCTGCAGGTCGCCGCTGCCGTCCCGGATCGTCGCGAACAGCACTCCGCCGTGGTCGCGGACCAGCATCACCCGCCCGGCCACCCCGACGGTCTCCCCGGTGCCGGTGTCCGGCGCCAGCCCCGCGTGCCGCTCCCGCACCGCCGCGCAGCTCGCCGTACGGGGATAGTCCACCGGGTACGGGTCGACGCCCGCGGCGCGCAGCCGGTCCAACTTCCCCAGGCGTACCCGGGTCTGCTCCGGCCGCTGCTCCGGGGCCGGCTCCGGCGCCACCGCCCGGACCGTCGCCGCCGTCGGCGGCACGTAGCCGACGGCGTTACCGGGCGGCGGCACCCCGTGTAGCGGGGTGGGCCGGCCCCCGGGCAGGGCGAGGAACCCCTCGGCGGCCCCCGCGGCGATACCCACCCGGGCCAGTTCCCGGCGCTCCGCGAAGCAGAGGTAGCGGGGTGTCCAGTGCGGCTGGTACTTCGCGTTGGACAGGTAGAGCGACTCCAGCTGCCACCACCGGGAGAAGAAGAGCAGCGTGTGCCGCCACAGCTGCATGATCGGGCCGGCGCCGATCCGCGCCCCCTGCTCGAAGACGGACCGGAACGCCGCGAAGTTCAGCGACACCCGCTCGACGCCGAGGTGGGGGGCCGCAGCCAGCAGCGCGGCGACCATGAACTCGGTGACCCCGTTCTCGGCGGTGCGGTCCCGGCGCATCAGGTCCAGCGACAGCCCGTGCGCGCCCCACGGGCTGAACGAGAGCAGCGCCCGCACCCGGCCGCTGCCGTCCCGGGCCTCGACCAGCACGCACTCGCCGTCCGCCGGATCGCCCAGGCGGCCCAGCGCCATCGAGAAGCCCCGCTCGTGCTCGGTGTCCCGCCAGGCGGTGGCCAGGTGGGCCAGGCGGGCCAGTTCCTCCGGCGGGATCTCCGCGTGCCGGCGTACCCGGGCCGTGTAGCCGGCCCGCTCGACCCGGTGAACGGCCTGGCGTACCGGGCGCATGTCCCGGCCGTCCAGGTCGAAGTCGCGGGTCAGCAGGATCGCCTCGTCGCCCAGTTGCAGCACCTTCAGGCCGTGCCGGTGGTACGCCCGCGCGCCGGCCTCGCTGGCGCCGATCACCGCCGGTGTCCAGGCGTACTCGCGGGCCTGGTCGAGCCACGCCTCGATGACCGGCCCCCACGCCTCGGGGTCGCCGATCGGGTCGCCGCTGGCGAGGCTGACCCCGCTGACCACCCGGTAGGTGATCGCCGCCTTGCCGCTCGGCGAGAAGATGGCCGCCTTGTCACGGCGGGTGGCGAAGTAGCCGAGGGAGTCCCGTTCGCCGTGCCGGGCCAGCAGTTCCCGGATCCGCTCCTCCTCGTCCGGGTGCAGCACCGCGGCCGCCCGCTGCGAGCGGACCAGGGTGAACAGGCCGGCGAGGAAGGCGATCGCGCCGAAGCCGCCGAGCAGCAGGTTGACCCAGCCGGGCGCCTGCCCCTGCCGGGTCACGTCCAGCATGACCGCGCCACCGAAGACCTTCTCGACGGCGTACCCGAGCCGGTCCGACCAGGTGCGCAGGCTGCCCGGCTCGACGAGGAGCAGCAGGTAGCCGAGCCCGACCGAGACCGCCGCCAGCCCGAGGAAGACCCCCAGGGCCCGCCAGGTGGCGCCGCTGCGCACCCGGGCATAGAACTCCCGCCGGGCGGCGAGCAGCAGACCCAGCGCGGCGGCGGCGAAGGCGATGCCGACCCACACCCCGACCGTCTCCAGGGTGTCGAACAGCCGATCGCCGGCGTCGTCGGTCAGCCGGTTGGCACCCACCGTCAGCAACAGCACCCCGGCCAGCACGCCGACCGCCAGGATGAGGCTGAAGTAGACCACCAGCACCCGGTACGCGAGCCGCTTGCGGCGCAGCACCGCCGAGGCGAGCGCGCCGATGAAGACCGCGTACGCGAGGTTCGCCGGGGCCGGCAGCAGCAGCTTGTCGATCGCGGTGCGCACCGGTTGGATGCCGGAACGGGCCGAGCTGCTCAGCGCGGCCAACGCGCAGACGACGGCGATCACCCAGAGCAGGGCCGCGAAGGCCCGGGGCACCAGGCGTCGCCAGTCCCGGCCGGCCCGCCGGGCGTCGGTCACCGTCCGCGACGCGGTGCTGGGGGTCACGCGCCCTCCCTCGCTGCCGGTGGCGACGCGCAGGTGTTCGACCGCCCCATCGTAGTCGCATGCGACCGCTCATCATGTCAGGTCGGCAGCGGTCGGGGACCCGCCGGGACGACACGCCGTGACGGCGTTTCCCCGAGTCGACACGGTGGGTAATGGCCCCCCGACGACGCGGCGTGGCGCCGCGACCGGCACGGAGCGGACGGTGGTGGCGATGAGCGGGTCAGTGGCGGAGCGGGAACGGAGCGCCGCCCCCGGCGGCACCGACCTGCTCACCGTCGGGGTGGAGGAGGAGTTCCTCCTCGTCGACCCGCACACCGGCACCGCGGTACCGGCCGTCGATCTGGTGATGGAGCAGGTGCCGGCCGAGCTGCGCGGGCAGGTGGAACGCGAGTTCCAGACCAGCCAGATCGAGATCGGCAGCCCGCCGGGGCTGGAACTCTCCTCGATCCGGCACTCCCTGGGCGTGCTGCGCGCCGCGCTGGCCGACGCGGCCGAGGCGGCCGGCGTGCTGGTGCTGGCCATCGGCACCGGCCCGGTGGACGGGCCGATCCCGCCGGTGGTCGACAAGCCCCGCTTCGACCGGATGATCGAGCGGTACCGGCTGCTGGTCCCCGGCCCCGGCAACAACGGCATGCACGTGCACGTCGGCATCCCCGACCCGGACACCGGGGTGCAGATCCTCAACCATGTCCGACCCTGGCTGCCGATCCTGCAGGCGGTGACCGCCAACTCCCCGTTCGCCAAGGGCGAGGACACCGGTTACGCGAGCTGGCGTTCGGTCGAGTGGGAACGCTGGCCCTCCGTCGCGCCCACCCCCTGGCTGGAGTCGCACGAACACTACGAACGGCTGATCCGGCAGCTCATCGCGAGCGGCGTGATGCTCGACGAGGGGATGCTCTACTGGTACGCCCGGCTGTCGGCGAAGTACCCGACGGTGGAGATCCGCATCGGTGACGTCTGCCCGTCGGTGGACGACGCGGTGCTGGTCGCGGCGTTGGTCCGGGCGCTGGTGGCGACGGCGCTGACCGACATCGCGGACGGTCGGCCGGCCCTCCGGACCGATCACCACCTGCTGGTGGCCGCGCACTGGCGGGTCGCCCACGACGGGCTGGAGGGCGAGGGCGTCGACCCGATCGACGGCGAGCTGCGACCGGCGTGGGAGCTGCTGGAGAAGCTGGTCGAGCGGGTCCGCCCGGAACTGGACCGGCACGGCGACCTTGCCACGGTCAACGACCTGCTGGGCGCGCTGCGCCGGCACGGCAGCGGCGCCGCGCGGCAACGGGCGGTCTTCGGGCGTACCGGTCGGATCATCGACGTGGTGGAGGACGTGGCCCGGCAGACGCGGGGCTGACCCGGCCCGGACCCCGCGCGCCGGCGCCGCCGGCGATCTCGGCGTGACAGGATGGCGTCGTGGCCGAACGGCTGGTCGTCATCGGCGGGGACGCCGCCGGAATGGCGGCGGCGTCCCAGGCCCGACGTCGCCGCGACCGGGACGACCTGGCCATCGTCGCGTTCGAACGCGGGCACTCCACCTCCTTCTCCGCCTGCGGCATCCCGTACTGGGTCAGCGGCGTGGTGCCCGACCGGGACCGGCTCATCGCCCGCGACCCGGCCACCTTCCGCGAGTCGTTCCACATCGACGTCCGGATGCGGCACGAGGTGACCGGCATCGACCTGGACCGGCGCGAGGTGGTCGCCCGGGACCTCGACGCCGGCGGCGAGGTCCGTGAGGGCTTCGACACCCTGGTGTACGCGACCGGCGCGGTGCCGATGAAGCCGCCGTGGGCGCGGACCGGCATCGCGGGGGTCTTCGGCGTGCAGACCCTCGACGACGGGACGGCGCTGCTGGACTGGCTGGAGCGCGAGCCCCGTCCCCGCCGGGCGGTGGTGATCGGCGGCGGCTACATCGGCGTCGAGATGGCCGAGGCGATGCTCCAGCGCGGGCTCTCCGTCAACCTCGTCGAGCAGGCGGACCAGCCCATGTCCACCGTGGACCCCGACATGGCGGAGCTGGTGGTCGACTCGCTGCGCGGGGTCGGCATCCAGATCCACACCGGCCTGACGGTCACCGGCCTGGAGGAGCGGGACGGCCGGATCTCCGCAGTGGTCACCGCCGAGGGGCCGATGCCGGCCGACGTCGTGGTGCTCGGTCTCGGCGTACGCCCCAACACCGCGCTCGCGGACGCCGCCGGCCTGCCGCTGGGCCCGACCGGTGGGGTCCGCACCGACCGCCGGATGCGGGTGCCCGGCGTGCCCGGGGTGTGGGCGGCCGGCGACTGCGTGGAGACGCTGCACCGGGTCAGCGGGCTGCCGGTGCACGTGCCGCTCGGCACCCACGCCAACAAGCAGGGCCGGGTGGCCGGGATCAACATCGGCGGCGGGTACGCCACCTTCCCCGGCGTGATCGGCACGGCGGTGACCAAGGTCTGCGACCTGGAGGTGGGGCGTACCGGCCTGCGCGAGCGGGACGCCACCGCAGCCGGCTTCGAGTTCGTCTCGGTGATCGCCGAGTCGACCAACCGGGCCGGCTACTACCCCGGCGCCCGGCCGATGACCGTGAAGCTCATCGCCGAGCGGCCCAGCGGCCGGCTCCTCGGCGCACAGATCGTCGGCTGGTCCGAGGCGGCCAAGCGGATCGACACCCTGGCCGTGGCGCTCTGGAACGGCATGACCGTCGACGACATGACGGCGCTGGACCTGGGCTACGCCCCGCCGTACGCGCCGGTCTGGGATCCGGTGCTGATCGCCGCCCGCAAGGCCGTCGACGCCCTCGCCGGCACCGGCCGCCGCTGACGCTTCGTGTCGACTTCGAGAGCGGAATCGGCTTGTCCGGTCACTGGGGCTCGCCAAGGATGGCCGGGTGACTGTCGAGGTGGAGATTCCCGAGGGGCTGCGCTGGACCGAGCGGGTGCCGGCCGGCCGGGAGTGGCTGGCGGTGCTGCCGGACCGGCTGGCGAAGTGCGTCGAGCGGTGGGAGCTGCGGGTCGGCCGCCCGTTCGCGTACGCCTTCGCGTCGCTGGCGATGCCGGCCGAGCTGCCGGACGGCACCCCGGCGGTGCTCAAGCTCCAGTACCCGGACGACGACAGCGTGCACGAGGCGACCGCGCTGGCGCACTGGGCGGGTCGGGGGGCGGTCCGGCTGCTGGCCCACGACGCGGAGCGGCGGGCGCTGCTGGTCGAGCGCTGCGTGCCCGGCGCCCCGCTGCACGGGCTGCCGTCCGAGGCGGCGCTCGACGTGGCGGTCGGGCTGCTCCCCCGGCTCGGCGTGCCGGCCGGCCCGCCGTTCACCCCGCTGGCCGAGGAAGCGGACGGCTGGGCCGAGCGGCTGCCGGCCAAGTGGGAGCGGCTGAACCAGCCGTTCGAGCGGGTGCTGCTGGACGCCGCCCTCGGGCTGCTCGCCGAGCTGGTGCCCAGCCAGGGCGAGCAGGTGCTGGTCAACCAGGACCTGCACGCCGGCAATGTGCTGGCGGCGGGCCGCGAGCCCTGGCTGGTGATCGACCCGAAGCCGCTGGTCGGCGAGCGTGAGTTCGCGGCGGTGCCGCTGGTGCGCGGCCCCGAGCTGGGGAACTCGCCGGCGGCGGTCCGGCACCGGCTCGGCCGGCTCAGCGCCGAGCTGGGCCTGGACCGGGAGCGGGTCCGCGGCTGGGCCGTGGTGCACACGCTGGCCTGGAGCATGGCCGAGGACCAGATCTTCCCGCACCAGGTGGAGATAGTCCGCTGGCTGCTCGGCATGGAGTGAGCGGTCCCCGTGCGACCGCTCACTCCAGGAGCCCCGGCGTCAGGCCGGGTACGGGGCCGCGTCGCGGGCCGCCCGCAGGGCCGCGGCCCACCAGCCGAGCTGGTCAAGCAGGGTCTTGGCGTATCCGGGCACCTCGGGGTCCAGCGGTCGGCCGTCCTCCCACCCGGTGAAGTAGTTCGGGAAGGCCAGACCGTCGCGGATCGTCACCGCGTGCAGTTCGGTGAGGACGTTCTCCAGGTGGAGAACGGCGTGCCGGCCGCCGGCCGCGCCCCCGTAGCTGACGAAGGCCACCGGCTTGGCCGTCCACTGGGTGAAGTGCCAGTCGATCGCCGCCTTCAGCGCGGCAGGGTAGCTGTGGTTGTACTCCGGCGTGACCAGGATGAACGCGTCGGCGTCCGCCAGCCGGGAGGTCAGCGGCGCCATCCCCGCCGGACGCGGGTACGAATCGCCGGCGAACTTCGGTGGGACCGCCGGCAACGACAGCGGGATCTCTACGTCGGCGAGGTCGACGACCTCGACGTCGAACCCACCGTGCTCCCGCGCCCGCTCGGCGACCCAGGAGGCGACGACCGGCCCGAACCGGCCTTCGCGGACGCTCCCGACGACAATGACCAACTTGTGCTTCTCGCTCATGCCGTCCACGGTCCGCCGTCGCGGCGGCGGCAACCAGACCGGGCGCAGGCTGGCCCTCGCAGGGCCACGCTACGACGGCCACCGCGGCCGCCGCCCGCCCTAGACTTCCCACCCATGGGTACGCCGTTGGGCGACTTCGTCCGAGCCAAGCGAGACAGCATCCAGCCGGAGTCGTTCGGCCTGTCGGACCGGGGCCGGCGCCGCTCCCCGGGCCTACGCCGCTCGGACCTGGCCACGCGGGCTGGGATCAGCGTCGAGTACCTCACCCGGATCGAGCAGGGACGGGACCGCAACCCGTCGCCCGCGGTGCTGAACGCGCTCGCGGACGCCCTGAGCCTCGACGCCGGGGAACGGCACCACCTGCGCTACCTCGCGAAGATCACCGGCGGGACCTGTGCCGGGCGCCGGCGGCCGGCGCCACCCGACCGTGAGGTCCGGCCCACCGTGCGGGAGACCCTCCGACTGCTCGAACCCGGCGCCGCCTACGTCACCAACCGCCTGGGCGACGTCCTCGCGTACACCGACGGGTTCGAGCTTGTCATGGGCGAGATCGGGCTGCTCGGCACCGGGACGCCGAACCTGACGCGCTACGTGTTCACCGATCCACGCGCCCGGACGGTCTTCCCAGACTGGGACCAGGTCGCCGACGAGCAGGTCTTCGACCTGTGGCTCGGGCCGTCCGCGGAGACCGCGGAGTGGTTCAGGGCGGACCTCGCCCCCGTCGCCGGGCAGGAGTTCACCCGGCGGCTCCACCACCACCTGCCCCCGCCGCCGGTCCCGCTCCGGCTCGCCCATCCCGCCGGGCACGAGCTGCGCTGGCACCGGGAGAAGCTGGAGCTGCGGAGCACCGACGCGCAGCAGCTGGTCGTCCTCCTGCCCGCCGACGAGGCGACCGCTGCGGCGGTCGAGCGGCTGCGCCGGCGATCCCGCGGCCTCCTCCGCTCGGTCAGTTGACGCGTGGACCGGCCGGACCGGGCCGGCCGGCCTGGCAGGTGGGGCACCAGTAGAGGTTGCGGCCGGCCAGCTCGCCCCGGCTGACCTCCGTCCCGCAGACGTGGCAGGGCGCGCCGGGGCGGCGGTAGACGTACACCTCGCCGCCGTGCCGGTCGACCCGGGGCGCGCGCCCCATCGCCTCCGGCAGGTGGACGTCCCGGACGGTGTCGATCCGGCCCCGCTCGACGGCGAGGGTCATCAGGTCGACCAGGTCGGCCCAGAGTTCCGCCCAGCCGGCCGGGGTGAGGTCCCGCCCGGGCAGCAGGGGCGGCAGCCCGGCCCGGAACAGCGCCTCCGTCACGAAGATCAACCCGGTGCCGGCCACCACCGACTGGTCCAGCAGCAGCGCCGCCAGCGGCGTCGGGCTGCGGGAGATCCGGGCGTACGCCCGTCCCGGGTCGGCGTCGTCGCGCAGCGGGTCCGGGCCGAGCCGGTCCCGCAGCGCCGCCACCTCGGGCGGGGTGAGCAGCTCGCACGCCGTCGGGCCGCGCAGTTCCAGCCAGTGCCGGTCGCTTGTCAGCCGCAGCCGCACCTGGCCGACCGGCGGCGGCGGTTCGCCGACGCCGTCGGTGAACTTGCCGTACAGCCCGAGGTGGACGTGCAGGGTCAGCTCACCGGCGTAGTGGTGCAGCAGGTGCTTCCCGTACGCCTCGGTGGCGTCCAGGACGGTGCCGGTGAACCGCGCGGCACCGTCGGCGAAGCGGCCCTGCGGGCTGCCGGCGTGCACCTTGTCGCCGGCGAACAGGTCGGCGTGCCGGGCGGCCAGGTGGTGGATGGTGTGTCCTTCGGGCACGTCGGCAACCGTAGCCCGACCGCCGCGCATCGAGGCACGAGGAAGCCTGCGGTCCGTCGACGGGTGTCGACCGATGCGTGACGGGGTACCTCCGAGCTGTTACGCGTGGCTGCCACTGCGCTTCCGCGGCCTCCACGCATCGGATCAGGAGGTGTCGAAGTGAAGATCTTGTCGCGCCGCACGACACGGGCGCCTCAGCAGGACGTGAACGGCGACGGGCGCGTCGACGACCGGGACCGGACGGTGACGATGGACCGGGCCGGGGCCCCGGCCGGGCAGCCGGTGATGACCGGCCGCGACGACGAGCGGGGCACGTACCGGAGCAGCGCCGCGGCGACGGACCGCGAGCGCGCCGCGGAGGCGGATCGCCGGGCCGCCGCGGTCGAGCCGGATCCCCTGGAGCGCACCGTGGACCTGGAGCGGGACCACACGATGGAGCGGCCGGTGGACCGGGACGTGGACGGCCGCACGGAGCCCGTGCCGGTCGTCGCCGGCCCGAAGCCCCGGGCCAGCCTTCTCGCCACCCTCGGCCTCATCGTCTCCGTGGTGGGGGCGCTCTTCGTGCTGAGCGGCACCCTCGCCGGGTACGGCGTCGGGCTCGGCGCGGTCGGCGCGGTCCTCGCCGTGCTCGGTCTCATCGCCACCCGCCGCCGGCACGTGGCCGGCAAGACCGACGCGCTGATCGGCATCCTGGTCGGCCTCGCCGCCGTGGTGCTGGGCGTCGTGGCGCTGACCGGCCAGTTCGACTGGCCGACCACCGACGGTGAATGGGTGGGCCGGTTCCGGGAGTGGCTTGATTCACAGTTTGACCAGGTGATCTGACGGGCACTGTCCGGGCCGCCGGCGCAGCGCCGGCACGCCCGATCAGCTCTGGTGGTTCACCAGCCGGGCACATCCTCTTTCGGGGGCGGCGGTTCGCCGCCCCCGAAGTGTGTTCCGGCCCGGTTCGGCACGGCGACGCCCTCCCGGGTGTCGGCCGGTCGTCCCGTGCCGTCGGACGCGGGCGGCGGGCACTTCATCAGCCAGGACCGGGATGACGCAACGATCCACCGCCGAAGGACGGCCAGACGCAACGATGCGTCGCTGCACGCAACTTCTCGCGGTGGATGTCGTCGGCCCGCGCCGCATACCGTTGGACCACGGCGCCAGCCCGTGGACCGACGGTGGCCGGGCGCGCCCGACCCCTGGGAGCAGGACAATGACGATGGACGCCATCCGCCAGCGCTTTCTGATGTGCCGGCCGACGTACTTCGCCGTCGACTACGCGATCAACCCGTGGATGGACCCGACCGCGCCGGTCGACGCCGACCTGGCGATCCGGCAGTGGGAACAGCTCCGCCAGACGTACCTCGACCTGGGTCACGAGGTCGAGCTGATCGACCCGGTCGCCGGGCTGCCGGACATGGTCTTCGCCGCCAACGGCGGCACGGTGATCGACGGCAAGGCCATGGCGGTGCAGTTCCGCGACCCGCAGCGCGCCGACGAGGCCCCCGCGTACCGCGCCTGGTTCGAGGCCGCCGGCTTCGAGATGTACGACCCGAAGCACGTCAACGAGGGTGAGGGTGACGTCCTGCTGGTCGGTGACCACCTGCTCGCCGGCACCGGCTTCCGTACCGCGCACGCCTCGCACGCGCAGTTGCAGGAGGTCTTCGGCTACCCGGTGATCACCATGCAGCTGGTGGACCCGCGCTTCTACCACCTGGACACCGCGCTCACCGTGCTCGACGAGCGGACCGTGGCGTACCTGCCGGAGGCGTTCTCGCCCGGCAGCCGCGCGGTGCTGCGCCGGCTCTTCCCGGACGCCGTCCACGCCACCATGGCCGACGCCGAGGTGCTGGGGCTGAACGCGGTCAGCGACGGCCGGCACGTGGTGCTGCCCGCGCAGGCCACCGACCTGGCCGCCAAGCTGCGGGACCGGGGCTACGAGACCATCGGGATCGACCTGTCCGAGCTGCGCAAGGCCGGCGGCGGACCGAAATGCTGCACGTTGCGACTCCGTCAGGGAAAGGCAGTCAAGTGATCATCGACGACATGCTGCGGACGCCGTCCGCGGTGCGGGACGCGGAGCGTCACACGGCGCACAACTACCACCCGCTGCCCGTGGTGATCTCCTCCGCGGAGGGCTCGTGGCTGACCGACGTGGACGGCCGCCGCTACCTGGACTGCCTGGCCGGCTACTCGGCGCTGAACTTCGGTCACCGGCACCCGAAGCTGATCGAGGCGGCGCACGCGCAGCTCGACCGGCTCACGCTCACCAGTCGCGCGTTCATCCACGACCAGTTCGCCGACTTCTGCCGTGAGCTGGCCGACCTCTGCGGCAAGGACCTGGTCCTGCCGATGAACACCGGCGCCGAGGCGGTGGAGACCGGGATCAAGGTGGCCCGCAAGTGGGGCTACCAGGTCAAGGGCGTCACCCCCGGCCAGGCGAACATCGTGGTGGCCGAGGGGAACTTCCACGGCCGGACGACCACCATCGTCAGCTTCTCCACCGACGAGGACGCCCGCGCCGACTTCGGGCCGTACACCCCGGGCTTCACCGTGGTCCCCTACGGCGACCTGGCGGCCCTGACCGCCGCGATCGACGAGAACACCGTCGCGGTGCTGCTCGAGCCGATCCAGGGCGAGCAGGGTGTCGTGGTGCCGCCGGAGGGCTACCTGCCGGGCGTACGCCGGGTCTGCACCGAGCGCAACGTGCTCTTCATCGCCGACGAGATCCAGTCCGGCCTGGGCCGGACCGGTGCGACGTTCGCCTGCGACCTCGAGGGCGTCACCCCGGACATGTACCTGCTGGGCAAGGCGCTCGGCGGCGGCATCGTGCCGGTCTCCGCGGTCGCCGCGGACGCCGACGTGCTGGGCGTGCTCAAGCCCGGCCAGCACGGCTCGACGTTCGGCGGCAACCCGCTGGCCTGCGCCGTCGCCACCGAGGTGGTCCGGCTGCTGGCCACCGGCGAGTTCCAGCAGCGTTCGGCCGAGTTGGGCGCCCGGCTGCACGCCGGCCTGCAGGCGCTGGTCGGCAAGGGCCTGGTCGCCGTCCGGGGCCGCGGCCTCTGGGCCGGCCTGGACATCGACCCGGCGCTGATGACCGGCCGGCAGGCCTGCGAGCGGCTGATGGAGCGGGGCGTGCTGGCCAAGGACACCCACGGCTCCACGATCCGGCTGGCCCCGCCGCTGGTCATCACCGAGGAAGAGATCGACCACGCGGTGGCGCAGCTCGCCGCGGTGCTGGCCGGCTGATTCCGCGTACGCGAAAGGGCGCCGGGACCGCGACGGTCCCGGCGCCCTTCTTCGTCGGCCTCAGACGCGCGGGAGGCGCATCGCCATGGTGGGAGCCTCGGCCATCACCGAGGCGGGGGTGAACGGGGCGGCGCTGGGCAGTTCGTCGGCCCGGCCGATCTGCACCCCCGGATAGAGCTCGACGACGTCCCCCTCGCCGAGCACCCGGGACTGCTGCGGGGCGAGCGGGAGCCGGTCCGGCTCGGCCATCGAGCCACGCGGCCGGATGCCCGAGCCGTTGGTGCTGGTGTCGGTGACGATCACCTCGCCCACCCGCAGCTCGAACCGGACGTGGTTGCGGCTGACCCAGCGCCGTGCCTCGTCGTTGAGCCACTGACCGAGCATGATCCCGCCGGACTGCTCCGGAGCCCGCCCGACCAGCACGGGCTGGGACTCGGTGAGCACGAAGCGCCGGCGCACCATCCCGCCGATCCGCACCGCCAGCACCTCGGTACGCGGCCGCGGCCCGGCGTCACCGAGCCGGGCACCGTGCCGGGGGCAGGTGGGTACGCCGTTGCGCAGGCTGGGCGGCGGCTGCCCGGCCTGCGCAACGGCGTACCCACCTGCCC
>NZ_QGGF01000474.1 GCF_003857015.1 Micromonospora globispora
CCCGCCAGCTCGCCCGCTTCGCGGCTGTCGGGGTGGCCAGCACGCTGGCGTATCTGGCGCTGTTCGTGGCGACGCGCGGTGTGCTCGGGGCGCAGGCGGCGAACCTGCTCGCGCTGCTGGTCACCGCGGTCGCCAACACCGCCGCCAACCGCCGGCTCACCTTCGGCATCACCGGTCGCCGGCACGCCGGCCGGCACCACCTGCAGGGGCTGCTCGCCTTCGCCCTCGGCCTGGCGCTGACCAGCGGCTCGCTGGCGGCCCTGCACGCGGCGACCGCGACCCCGGCCCGGCTCGTGGAGCTGACGGTGCTGGTCGGGGCGAACCTGGCCGCCACCGCGCTCCGGTTCGTCCTGCTCCGCCTGGGCATGCACCACCGGCGGCAGTGAGCTGACACCCGGTTCGACGGTCAGGACGCGAGAACCGTGGAGAGGACCTCGACGAGGTGCCGGGCGTGGCGCCCGTCGGGGTCCTCGTCCGCGTTGAAGTCGGCGACACTGAGCCCGAGCAGGCGCTCGGACCGGGCCAGCGGCTCGACCAGCGCGGCCAGATCGTCCCAGTCCAGGCCGTCGGGTTCGGGGTAGGTCACGGCGGGCAGCGCACGCGGGTCCAGCACGTCGAGGTCGAGGTGGAGCCAGACCGGCGCGGACCCCTCCGCAGCCAGCTCCCGGCCGACCGGCGCGGCGCCGCGCTGCCGCAGCGCAGGCGCCGGAAGCTGGACGATCCGTGGGTCGACGCGGTCGGCCTCCCGGCGGGCCGGATCGTCCTGCGGCGGACGATGGCCGAGCAGACGAACCTGGGCGGGGTCGACCAGTGCCCGGCCGAACAGGTCGGGACCGTGACCGGTGAGGATGGACAGCTCCATGTCGGCCCCTTCGCCGGTCTCCGACGTGTGGCCGTCGAAGAAGTCGACGTGACCGTCCAGGAACCACAGGCCCGTACCGGCGGGCAGGCCGAGGAAGACGCCCAGCAGGATCGTGCAGTCCCCGCCGACCACCAGGGGAAGGTCTCCGGCGGCCCGCACCTGCGCCACCCCGGCACCGATCGCCATGCTCGCCTCCCGGACCTGTGCGGCACCGATCAGGCCGGTGGCCGGGTCCCGCCGCGGATCGTCGATCCGGGCGTGGACCGCTCCGCCGTCATGCGCGCCGAGCCGGTCCAGCAGCCCGGCCGCCCGCAGCGCGCCCGGCGCGCGTTCCTCGCCCCGGCCCCGTCCGGAGGAGTCCAACGCCGCGTCCAGCACCGTCCATCGCACCGCCGCAGCCTAGTGCGGTGTCCACAAACGTTCGCCGAGTTGGTGGGGGATCGGGAAAGTGTCGTATGGGTGGTGTTGGCTTCGCCTCGTGCCTCGCCGTCGTGATCCCGCCGCGCCGCGGGTGGTGCATCGCACCGCGCGGGTCGCCCTGCGGTTGACGCCCAGTCAGCGGCGGCGGTGCTTCGGTCTGTTGCGTTCGGGCGGTGACGTGTGGGCATGCGTGCTGGAGATCAACGCGTGGCGGCGCCGCCGCGGCGACGTTCCGCTGACCGGTTATCAGGAGTTGTGCCGGGAGTTGGCGGCCTCGGGGCCGGGCACGTTCGCCGGACTCGACACCACCGGCGCCCGGTCGGTGTTGCGCCGGTTCTCGGATGCGTGGTTCGCGGCCGCCAAGCGCCGTAAGGACGGTGACCTGTCGGCGGGGTTTCCGCGTCGGCGGCGGGGGTTGGTGCCGGTGCGCTGGTATCACGGCACGTTCACCCTCGACGGGCGCCGGGTACGGATCTCCACCGCGAGAGGCACGACGCCGTTGTGGGTGAGGTTGGCGCGGGATCTGCCGTATCCGCTGGAGCAGGTCCGGTCGATCACCCTGCTGTGCGAGGGCGGCCGACTGTTCCTGGACGTGACCGCCGAAGTCTCGGTGGTGGTGTATCCGGCCGGTGAGGAACCTGATCCGGGCCGGGTGGCCGGGGTGGATCTCGGGATCATCCACCCGTATGCGGTGGCCGGCCCCGACGGTGACGGACTGCTGGTGTCGGGACGGGCGATCCGCGCCGAGCACCGCATGCACCTGACCGACACCAAAGCCCGCCGCCGCGCCGTCGCCCGCCGGGCACCCAAGCCGGGGCAGAAGGGTTCGCGGCGGTGGCGGCAGTACCGCCGCCGCGCGCGCCTCGTTGAGGGCCGGCATCGTCGGCGGGTGCGCCAGGCCCAGCACGAAGCCGCCCGCACGGTTGTCTCCTGGGCGATACGTCAGCGGGTCGGTGTGCTGCACGTCGGCGACCCGCGTGGCGTGCTCAACATTGCTGCGGGGCGGCGGCACAACCTGCGGCTGCGGCAGTGGCAGATCGGCCGCCTCCTGCAGGTCCTCACCGACAAGGCCACCCTCGCCGGGATCACCGTCTGGCTCGTGAACGAGCGCGGCACCTCCTCCACCTGCCCCACCTGCCACCAGCGGGTACCGAAACCCCGTGGGCGGACCCTGTCCTGCCCGCACTGCCAGTTCTCCGGGCACCGCGACCTCGTCGCGGCCGCCAGCATCGCCACCCGCACCCCGGGCGGCGGACCCACCACCCCGGCAGCCGTCGTGCTGCCGCTGGTGGTCACGCACCGTCGAGCCGGCCGGCACCTGCCCGGTGCCGGCCAGTCCCGACGTGACCCCCGCCGCCCACAACAGGCGGCGCGAGGATCAGTTGGCCCGCGGAGGCCCGCCCCACCACCCGGCGGGGAGTCGCTCGCCCACCCGGCGAGGATCCACAACACCCACCGGAAACCCGGTGAACGTTAGTGGACACCGCACTAGCCGTCGCTGACCTACGCATTACGAGTCAGCACCGACCCCCTAATCGCCGTCGACCTGGTCCTCGTCGACCTACATCTACGGTTCCTTGTTGTCCGTCATCGTCCGGAGGCTTGGCTGCTTCGTTGGCTGCTCGGCTCCGTGCCTGTACGGCTCCGGCTGGCTCCCACACTGCCAGGGGCTCTCTTGTATCGAGCTGGGCTGCGGAGGTCGCGACCTGCGGCCGAGCGGCCGCTCTCCCCGCCAGTCCCCCACCGTGACCCGGCGACCTGGTACGGATCTGGCACCCAAACCAAAGCGGTCAATGCGCTGAGATGTACGGGAGGCGGGTCAGGGCCACCAGGTCGGCTGTGTGGTACGGCAGAATTCGTTGGCCATAGGAAGGCCGTTGACATGGAAGTAGGCGAAGGCGCATCCCACGAGGACGGCGAGGCCGACGGCGACGGCGAGCGGCACCGCGACAGGGCGGGGGCCAACAAGCATTAGCACAGCGGAGGCGAGGGCGCCGACGGCGAGTGTCTGCCCGAGGAGCAACACCGGCAGGTGGAACAGCAGGAAACCGAAGCCCATGCCGGCGGAGTCCCGCTCGCAGGCGAGCCACACCTGGGCGACCTGTCGCATCTCGGCGATTGAGGCGACGAGCGACGTGGTGGCGGCGAGGAGGAACGTCGCTGGGACCTGCGATGTGGGGAGGGGGTGGCCCTGTGACGGGTGGGCCGTTGGGTGGTCTGAGGGCATTGGAACACCTCGCACAGCTAGGGCCGGCGCCCGGTGGCGACCATCGGGCCTCCTCACCGCGGGCAGGTGCGCCGATGGCGGATCCTCGGGCGCCAGGGGCCACAACTTCCCCTACACGCCGCGCCGCCGCAACGCCGGAAGATCGTTCCGTTGCAAAATCGTGACCTTCATGGTCAGCTCGGCAACTCCATCGGTTCGGCCCCGTCCGGTCCAGTCCGCCCCGGTGGCTCCCATGTTTAGCTTCCAAATTGCGATCGCCTCACGCTGGCGAGCCTCGTGATGGTCGTACGCCGGATCGCCTGATTGAGTCTCCGTCGTCGTGACCTCTGGCGGCGTTCATCGCCGGGAACAGACAGGGCTGTTGGCGCACGGATGGCTGCTCGATCATCCCGTTTGGTCGGGGCTGCGCGCCGCGCTCCGGGGCGACTCCGTCCCAGGAGCGGGACCTTCTTACTGGAACTTATGGCAGAAGTGGTGGTGGTATTTGGGCCAAAAGGTGACCTCGACACTCAGGCCGCCGGCTCTGATGTTGGCGCCGATTCCCCGGCGGTCAGCAACTGTGCCCGGCGAGGGTGTCACTTACCTCGGGCGGCTGGCCGGCGGCGGCCGCGGTCTCCTTCACGGTCCTGGCCATGTCCGGGTCCCTCAGGGGAGCATTCCGGAGGCGGCCGCCGGCAGTGATGCCAGACACCAGCGGCACCGCCGCGGTTCGCCGGCGGTTGCCGCAGTGCAGCTGCGCGCGTCGGCCGTGGGCGGTGGTCTAGCCTTCGATGTCGCGGACCTCGTCGCCGTGGTTGCCGACGAGGAAGGTTCGCGGCAGGGTCAGCTTTCGCAAGGTCTCCCGGACCGTCGGTATGGTGTTTCGAGCGAGGCCGAACGCGCTGCCGACGCACGCCAGCGGATCGGCGAGCCGCATCGTTTGTGGCCGGAACGGGCCGACCCGCCCCAGAGTCTCGACGAATCCCGGCGCGAGGAAACGTTTCCGGCGTTTAGGCGTAGATGCTCTGCGGCGGCCGGTTCTCGACCTCGGATCGAGCGGCGCCTCCGCGACGACGGGCCGTTGCGAATCGATCTCCTGGAGTTCGGCTACGCGCCTCCTTCTGCTCGGCAACGCTCAACCTTCAAAGGCGGCCGCCAACTGTACTTTGTGCCCGGCATCTGGCTATGTGAAGGGAGCCCAGAATGCGGAAACTACCGGTGATGGCTACGGCGGCTGCGGCAGCAGCAATCCTCGCAGCGATTCCATCCTCGGCCCTGGCGGCCAAGGCGGACACGCAGGAATCTTTGACGCTGGCGGTCTACGGCGACTCGCCCTACGGCACGTCGCCGACCGACACGGCGGAGTTCCAGGCGAGCGCGGCGTTCATCGACGGGATCAACGCCGATCCGCAGGTGAGCCTCGTGACCCACGTCGGTGACATCCACTCCGGCAAGCAGTACTGCACCGCCGCGTACAACCAGTCGGTCGCTGCGTTGTGGACCCGTTTCGAGGACCCGCTGGTCTACACGCCGGGCGACAACGAGTGGACCGACTGCCATAAGGCCGCCGAGGGCGGCGGCGCCTACAGCGCGGCCACCCAGCAGATCAACTACGTGCTCGATCCGGTGACGCACCTGCCGGTCGACTACGCCTCCGGCAACCCCGTCGCGAACCTCGACCTCGTCCGCTCCGACTTCTTCACCGAGCCCGGCAGGACGCTCGGTGGCGGAAACCTGCACGTGGTGTCGCAGGCGCGCGAGTACGATCCCGCGTACCCGAGCGACGCCAAGTACGTCGAGAACGTGATGTGGGAGCGCAAGGACGTCCTGTTCGTCACGCTCAACATCCCGGGCGGCTCCAACAACGACCAGGACATCTGGTACGGCGCCCCCGTGATGAGTGCCGAGCAGGCGCAGGAGGTCGCCGAGCGGACCGGCGCCGACCTGCGCTGGCTCGACCGGGCGTTCGCGCAGGCGCAGGCGGACCACGTGCGCGCGGTGACGATCATCGAGCAGGCCGACATGTGGGACCTGGACGGCAAGTCTCTCTCGCACCTGACCGGATTCGAACCGTTCGTCGCCAGCATCGCGGCGCACACGGCCCAGTTCGGCAAGCCGGTGCTGATGCTCAACGGGGACTCGCACACGTACCGGTCCGACAACCCCCTCTCGCCGAGCGCACCGTGCCTGACGGAGGCCACCGGCGGTGGCGAGACCTCGTGCACCTCGACGGCCTTCACCCACCCCGGCTACGACGTAGCGAACTTCCACCGGATCGTGGTGCACGGCAGCACGTTCCCGCTGGAGTACCTGAAGCTCACGGTGAATCCTGAGGAGAAGGCACCGTCGGGTCCGAACTCCTTCGGCCCGTTCAGCTGGCAGCGCATGACCCAGCCGTGACACCGGCCAGAAGGCATGGCCCGGCCGATTGAAGGCCGGCCGGCCAATCAAGGCAGGGGGCCATCCCACGAGAGGGCCCCCTGCTTCCGTCCTGCTCAGATCCGAATCCGCGCGTAGTGGTTGGTTGATCGGCGGCGGACTGGCATCTATCGGTGTTGGTCAGGCTGCGGCGATCGCCTCTGGGTCTTGCGGGCAAAGGACCTGGGCAGTGTGCAGGTGCGACTGTCGAGGCGGAGCTACTTCTACTTGAAGGTTGCCAGTGATCGAGTTCCCGATGACGGTGCGGACTGGTTGACACGATGCAGGCGCAGGATCGTCGGGGCTGTGCCCCCTCGGTGAGACCCTGACATCTCGCTTACCAGCTGTGCGCGCCTCGTCCGTCGGCGTCCGCACACGTTCCCTGGCCTGGGAAAGCGTTGCACCATCGTCAACGGCGGGTGTCTGCGTTCAGCGTTCGGTCGAGGTCCCAACAGGACCCTCGGGGGTTAAAGATCAAGTTAGATGTACTGCCCAGGGACGTTGGTCCAAATGACGGGTTGGCTTCACTTGATGGGTGACGCTCCGCGGGCCGGGGTCGCTATCGTGCGACGGTGACCGCTGGTGCCGAGCGTCCCTTGCTCTTCCTCGACGTGGATGGACCACTCATCCCGATTGGTGGGGGGCCGCCAAAGGACTCCGAAGGGCATGCAGCCAGGGCCGAAGCCACCGGCGCATGGGACGAGATGTCCAACCCCCTCCTGTCGAGGCTCAACCCGATGCACGGTGCGCGGCTCACCACGCTCGGGTGCGAGCTGGTCTGGGCCAGCACGTGGATGGCCGATGCGAACGAGGAGGTGGCACCGCGAATCGGCCTGCCAGGACTGCCAGTCATCGACTTGCCGGAGGGCGACGAGGCGCAACTGACCCCCGGGCTGCACTGGAAAACCAAGGCCCTGGTCGCCTGGGCGGCCGGGCGCCCCTTCGTGTGGTGACGACGAGATCAGCGACGTTGACCGAGGCTGGGTAGCCACCAACCATCCAGGACATGCAATTCTCCACCGCGTTGACTCACGCGTAGGACTTTCCGAGCCAGACTTTGCCGCCATCGAGCGATGGCTCGCCACGCACGCCTTGTCCAACCAAGAGATCGTCTAGCCGGACGTGTCACCCAACATCTGACATCAATCCGTCACGCATGAACTGGAGCCCGACAAGCCAGCCGACGAACTGTCCTCCGTCGACTGATGCCCGACATTCATCCGCCAACTGATCTGCGACACCTCAGCGCGCTGATCGCGGCTAGATCCGGATGTTCATGGCCACAGCTGGGCGCGGTTGGACTTGGATGCTCATCGGTCCAGCGTTCGGCCCAGGCCTTGGCCGACCAAGCGACCTGCGGCACCCTGCGGCACACGGCCGCCTGGACCTGCTCGCCGTGTCTGCGGGCCACCACGTTCTGGCCAGATCGACGGCGAGGCGGAAGACCGCGTCAGTTGTCGCCGTCGAGGACCTCGCGCAGCTTGCGCGCGAAGGCCTCGGGTTGGCCGGGGTATCCGAACTCGCCCCCGAGGAAGCCGCCGTGGTGGCTGGGGAACACGCTCGGCCGCTGGCCGAGCAGTTCGGCGGTGGCCACGGAGCTGCGCCCGGTGAAACGCCCGCGGACTCCTCGCCCACTGCGATCACGATGCGTGTCGGCGCCGAGGCCAGCGCGTCCAGGTCCGGACGGTAGCTGCTGACCGCCCAGGACCGATCCGACAGCAGTGGATCATCACGAGAGCCGTCGTCCTCGCTGGGCATCCCGAACTGGCCCGGATCCGGCGCGGGCTGGGCGAAGTAGTCGTCGTCGAACTCGCCTCGCCACGACGTCATGGCGATGAAGGCCGCCATGCCGGCATTTGACCCCTTGGCCTCGTACGCGTCGCGAACGCCGCCGCGGGCGCGCTCGGCAGCCCCGGCATCGGGCAGCACCGAGATGAGTGGTGGCTCGTGGGCCACCAGGGTGGTGACATCGTGGGGAAAGGCCGCCACCAGCGCCAGCGCGGTCACCGCGCCGCCACTGCTGGCGAACATCTCGACCGGTCCAACACCCAGCGCCTCGATAACGGCGTGCACATCGGTGGCCTGGATCGTGGGGTCATGGTCGACCCGGCCGTCCTTGCGGCTGCTGCGGCCAAGACCGCGCGGGTCATAGGTGACCACGGTGCGGTCGGGGAAATACGACACCAACGTAGCGAAGCCGCTGGCGTCCATCGGCTGGCCGATCATGAACAGCGGTGGGCGTCCGTCGGCCGTGAGCAGCGGGCCGTGCACGTCATAGACGATGTCGGCCTCGGCGGTCTCCAGCCTGTGCGTGTTCAGCATGACAGTGTTGACGCCTCCCGTGGTGAAAACTCACCGGACCCTGCGCCCACGGCACCGGGCCTGGCACCCCATCCTTCCCCGACTCCCGCCGCACCAGCCACGGCCGACCAACCGGCGGCGCAGCGCGGAGCGCTCTGCAAGGTTACGCCTCAGGCACCCGCTCATCGACCCGTCCGGAGCCCGAAACGCGCTGTCAACGACGGCCGAAAACGGACCCCGTGGCGACGGTCGAAAACGGACCCCCTCTGCTGGTTGGTCTTTGCTAGTCGTTGGTCTTGGTGGCCGCGGGGACGCGGCCGAGGTCTCGGTCTTTGAGCCGGTAGCTGTCGCCCTTCCTCGAGATGACTTCGGCGTGGTGGACGAGGCGGTCGATCATGGCTGCGGCGACGACGTCGTCGCCGAAGACCTCGCCCCAGCGTCCGAAGGGCTTGTTGGACGTGACGATCAGCGATGCGCGTTCGTAGCGGTTGGAGACGAGCTGGAAGAACAGGTTCGCCGCTTCGGCTTCAAAGGGGATGTAGCCGACCTCGTCGACGATCAGCAGGGGGATCCGGCCGAGCTTCACGAGTTCGTCTTGGAGCCGGCCGGCGTGGTGGGCGTCGGCGAGGCGGGACACCCATTGGGCGGCGGTGGCGATCGCAACCCGGTGCCGGGCCTGGCAAGCCCGGATGCCCAGACCGATGGACAGGTGGGTTTTGCCGGTGCCGGGCGGGCCGAGGAAGACGACGTTCTCCATCCGAGGCCACGAAAACGTTTGACAGTGTCTCGTGAAGTCCCATCGCTTTGAGGGAGCGGTGATTACCTCACCCACGCTGAATACGTGCGCTGTGCCAGCCTCGTTACCAATGGCGACATGGATTGCCTACGCCCCGGCCCCTTACGCCCCGGCGCCGCCGACCTTGGCTGGAAGCTCGCCGCGGCCATCACCGGTTGGGCTGGCCCGGAGCTACTCGACTCGTATGAAACCGAACGCCGTCCGATGGCCCAACGCGCCATCGCCGAGGCCGAGCGGAACATGAAGGTACTCCCCCTGATCTCGTCCAACCCGAGCTCGATGACGACGGACCCGCCGGCCAGCGAGCGCGCGCAAACGCGGCCGCCGCAATGCGACGGTCCAAGACCGCCGAGATGAACACGCTGGGATTCGTCCTCGGCACGCGCTACCGCGAGTCGCCCCTCGTCATCGACGACGACGGGCCCGCACCCGAGTCCACCACGTCGCACTACCAGCCCTCGGCTGCGCCGGGCGCCCGGCTCCCCCACCTGTGGCTGGGACCCGGTCGCTCGCTCTTCGACGAACTTGGCCCCGGATTCACCCTCATCGAGCTGGGAAGTCCGGCGGGCCCGGGATGGGAGACCGCAGCCTGGGAACGAGGCATGCCCCTGACCCGGTGCACCTACACCGCCCTGACCTGCGCGACATCGTCGGCGCCGACCTCCTCCTCGTGCGGCCCGACCGACACGTCGCCTGGCGGGGCACCGGCGAGGGCGTCGACGTCGCGACGCTCCTCGATCAAGTGCGGGGTTGCCCGCGCCCCACCACCTCCGGCTACGGTCGCACGCCTGACTCGTCCACCGCGCTGCAAGCACTGGCGGCATGGTGATCATGCCCGCACCGTACGGATTTGTAATGCCCAGAGGCCATTCGTGACGCGGCGACGACCGATCCTCGGCGTGGTCGACGAGCACAAACAGCCTAATCAAACGGCAGGTCGAGTCCGGGCACGGCCAAGCGGCCGTGCCCGGGGTCGGGTCAGGCGTCGAGCCGCTCGATGACCGTCGCGTTGGCGGTGCCGCCCGCCTCGCACATGGTCTGCAGGCCGTACCGGCCGCCGGTGCGTTCTAGGACGTGCAGCAGGGTGGTGGCGAGCCGGGCGCCGCTGGCCCCGAGCGGGTGGCCGATGGCGATCGCGCCGCCGTCGACGTTCACCCGGATCGGGTCGGCGCCGGTCTCGGCGAGCCAGGCCAGCACGACGGAGGAGAAGGCCTCGTTGACCTCGAACGCGTCGATGTCGTCCATGGTGAGGCCGGCCCGGGCGAGCACCTTGGCGGTGGCCGGGATGATGCCGGTCAGCATGTAGATCGGGTCGTCGCCGACGACGGTCGCGGTGTGGATCCGGGCTCGGGGGCGCGAGCCGCGCCGCCGGGCGGTGTCGCTGGTGGTGAGCAGGAGCGCGGCCGAGCCGTCGTTGAGTGGGCTGGAGTTGCCGGCGGTGACCCTCCAGTCGATCTCGCCGAAGCGCGCGGTCCAGTGGTCGGCGGCGAAGGAGGCGGGCAGTTCGGCGAGCCGCGCCACCGTGGTGCCGGGCCGGATGGTCTCGTCCATGGCCAGGTCGACGCCGGGCAGCGGTGCGACCTGGGCGGCGAACCGCCCCTGCCGCCAGGCGGCGGCGGCGCGGTGGTGGCTGGTGGCGGCGTACTCGTCGAGTTGGGTGCGGGAGAGCCCCCACTTGCGGGCGATCAGTTCGGCGCTGACGCCCTGCGGGATGAGCCCGCCGGGGTAGCGCGCGGCGACCGCCGGGCCGGTGAAGTCGGTGCGGACGCCGTTCACGACGGCCGCGCTGCCGATCGGCACCCGGCTCATCGACTCGACTCCGGAGGCGATGACGATGTCGTACGCCCCGGCGACCAGGCCCTGGGCGGCGAAGCTCAGCGCCTGCTGGCTGCTGCCGCACTGGCGGTCCACGGTCACCCCGGGCACCGACTCGGGGAAGCCGGCGGCGATGGCGGCGAGCCGGGTGCTGTTGGTGCTCTGCTCGCCGACCTGGCCGACGACGCCGCCGATCACGTCGTCGACGTCGCCCGGGTCGAGGCCCGGCACCCGGGCGACGAGGCTGCGCAGCGCGTGCGCGTGCAGGTCGACGGGGTGGACGTCCAGGTACGCCCCGCCCCGCTTCGCCTTGCCCACCGGTGTCCGTACCGCCTCCACGATGACCGCGTCGCGCATCGCTGCCTCCTGCGAGTTGAACCGGACCGATCGGTCCGGGACCGAGTGGTCCGATCCTGCGCCGCCGTTCACACGCCGGTCAATCGCTGGCGGACCGATCGGTCCGTTA
The DNA here is from genome assembly GCF_003857015.1 of Micromonospora globispora. Taxonomy (GTDB): domain Bacteria; phylum Actinomycetota; class Actinomycetes; order Mycobacteriales; family Micromonosporaceae; genus Micromonospora; species Micromonospora globispora. Next base: position 11,285 of record NZ_QGGF01000474.1, read on the forward strand.
TCCTCGCCACAGCAACCGGAAGGAAGGAGCCGCATGGCGCGTACCGCCACGCCCGGCAGCCGGGAGAAGATCCTGTGCACCGCCGGCGGCCTGTTCTACCGGCACGGCGTCCGCGCGGTCGGGATGAACCAGGTCATCGACGCGGTCGGCTGCGGCAAGAACCTGCTCTACACCCACTTCCCCAGCAAGGACGATCTGGTGGCCGCGTACCTGCGGGCCTGCCGGCGGGAGCGGGATCGGTCCTCGGCTGCCTTCACTGAGCAGGTGCCCGGCGACGATCCGGCCGCACGGTTGCGCGCGCTGGTCGGGGAGATCGCTGCCACCGCCACCCGGCCCGACTTCCGGGGGTGTGCCTTCCGCCTCTACCTGACCGAGTTCCCGGAGGACGAGGGGGAGCCGGCCCGGGTGGCTCGGGACTACCTGCGCGACACCCGCGCCGAGATCGACGGCCTGGTGGCCCGGCTCGACGTGAGCGACCCTGGCCAGCTCGCCGACCGGATCTGGCTCATCGTGGAAGGGCTGTACGCGAGCGCCGCCCGGCCCGGCACCGCCGCCGCGGCCGCCACCGCGACCCGTCTCGTCGAGGACCTCCTCGCCGACGCCACGCCAAACTAAGGTCGGTACGGAGAAGCCGGACGGCGAGAAAATCCGTACCTTGCCCGATGTTCAGGCGGCCGCAGGGTTCTTACCGTGTTCGGTATCCGCTGGTGGGCAGCGGAGCACCCAAGGAACGGATGTCCAAAGGAGCCGCTATGCCTGCCCCCGCGACCGGCATGGTCGGGTTGCTGCTCGGCTTGGCGCTGCTGGCCGGCTGCACCTCGAACACCACCCCGGACACCGCCGCCTCCGCGAACACCTCCGTGAGCGCGAGCACCGAACCCAGCACGGACGCCAGCCCCAGCGTCGAACCGTCCACGCCCGCGGCCAGCCCGACCGGCGGCGGCTGCCAGATGAGCGGCAAGGCCACCGGCGGCAGCGGCGTGCCGCTACAGTTCATGAAGGCATGGTTGTCCTGCGACACCGACACCTTGCACAGCGTCCTGTCGGACGCCGCGTACACGCAGGTCACGCGGATCGGCGTACCGCATCTGGACATGACCTGGAAATTGACGGTCTGCGAGGGCGCCGCCGGGTCGACCTACTGTACCTACCGCAACAAGCTCGGCTCCGACCTGATCCTACGCCTGCGCAACGACCTGACCACGCACTCGATCATCGAAGTGAAGCTCGACCCGACCGTGTTCCACACCGACCCGGAAAAGTACGCCCGGGAGTTCCTCGACGCCTTCGTCAACCACAACAAGCCTCGTTTGCTGGCGCTGAGCTCGCAGGCCGTCGTGGACAGCGTCGTGGTGCCCGCCCCGCCGCCCGGGTACGACCTCACCTTGAGCCCCGAGCCGCACTGGGTCTACAGCGCGCACTTCACGTCGACGGGCGAATACTGGATCGTGACGATCCACGGCCCGCTAGGAAAGGCTCACGGCGTCACCGCCTTCGGCAACGCCGGCTGACTCCGGTCCGCTCGGCCCGATCATCGGCGGCCCGCTGGCTTCCGGCTGGCCGGCCGCAGCGCCCACCGGGCTTCGTTCCAGTGGGACCGCGCGCTACAAGACCGGATCGTCCGTACCCTCGTCGCGATGTCGCCCGTGCTCGACGGGCCGCGCCGGCTGCGCCGGAGAATGCCGAGCTGAAGCGGGCCAATGAGATCCTCAAGGCCGCCTCGGCTTTTTTCGGGGTCTACTGACGTTCTCGTGGGTCAGGCCTCATGATCGTCCGGGGAGTGCTGGGCAGAGGCCGCCTCGTCGGAGGTTGGCCATGGTGATCAGCGCTGTGCCGCTGCGGTAGCCGTCGGTTGGCGGGTCAGCACCCGTAGGTGCAGTTGTTGGCTTCGATGCGGGCGTTGGACAGTCCACTGACCAGGTGATAGGGGTCCAGGCAGTAGGTCGCCTGCGGTGCCCGCGCGGCGACCACGTCGGCGATCCACCCGGCGGCGTCGGCGAACACGTGGGTGAGCGCGCTTGCCGTCGTGGACGCATCCGCATCGTTTGCCGACGGCTCCGTCAGCCATTATCGGTCCTTTCGTCAGTGCCGCCCCGCGTGTGCTGGCCGGGGCGGGCATCGGATTGGTCGGTGGTGATCGACGAGTGCACCGTTCGTTCATCCACCGCCACGCGGACCTGCACGCCGCGGTTGTAGCCGCAGCCGACCCGCCAGCCGCCGGTACCGAACCCGGCCAAGCCACGACGACCGTCAGCCGCCGCTCCCTGCTCGCCGACAACGCCAACCTGCACGAACACGCCGCAGACTGCAGCGGCCCATCAACGACCTCGAAACCCGCCTGTCCGAGCTGCTCGGCGCCCACGCCGCCGACTGCAGCGGCCTCTTAGCCCACTCGACACCACAGACGTTCAGGCAGAGCTTCACGACCAGCGCCAGCGGGTGCTCGACCTGCAAGGCATCCTCGAGGAACGTGACGAGGAACTTGCCGCCGCCCGCGAAACCCACCGTCGCCTCATGGCCGAGTTCAACCGCGGGAGGTAGCCAGGGCAAGCACCGCCAACGCTGGTTCTGGCGTCATCTCCACGCCGCAGGCACGACCGCCACGGTCGTCGGCGGCAACGGCTCCCGCCGACGACCCCGTGCTGCATTCGCCGACAGGACCGGTCGTCATTGTCATGACCGGCATGAACGGCTTCGACTACGACGACCGACGGTGAGCCCGCGACTCGAGGTAGGCACGTTCCGGGATGCTGAGGGTCCGCCGCGCGGCCAGCTCGTACTCGGCTCGCGCGCCGGCCGCGTCGCCGGTCAGGTCGAGTAGGTGGGCCCGGACCGCGTGCAACCGGTGGTGGCCGGCGAGTACCGGCTCGCCCGCGGCGGTGTCAAGCGCGCGCAGCCCCGCCCGTAGGCCATCCACCATCGACAGTGCGACGATACGGCCGAGCGTGACCATCGGCCCGGGCGCGACGTGGTGCAGTAGGTCGTAGAGGACGAGGATCTGCGGCCAGTCGGTCTCGGCCGCCGTGGCCGCCTCGTCGTGCACGGCGGCGATCGCGGCCTGCAGCTGGAACGGCCCCGGCTCGGCCGTGGCCAGGGCCCGGGTGACGAGGGCGGTCCCCTCGTTGATGGCGGCCCTGTCCCATCGGGTGCGGTCCTGCTCCGCCAGCGGGATGAGCGCGCCGTCGCTGTCGGTACGGGCCGGCTGGCGGGCATCGGTGAGCAGCATGAGCGCGAGCAGTCCGGCGACCTCTCCGTCATGGGGCCGGAGTGCGTGCAGCTGCCGGGTCAGGCGGATCGCCTCGACGCTGAGCTGGACCCGTTGCAGGGTAGGCCCGGAGCTGGCGGTGTAGCCCTCGTTGAAGATGAGGTACAGGACATGCCGGACGGCGACCATCCGGTCGGCCAGCTCCGCCGCTGGCTGCAGGGTGAACTGTGTTCCTTTGAGACGCTGCTTCGCGCGGCTGATCCGTTGGCCCACGGTCGCCTCTGGGACCAGCAGCGCGCGGGCGATCTCCGCTGTGGTGAGGCCGCCCACGGCCCGCAGCGTCAGCGCGACCTGCGATACCGGGGTAAGGGCCGGATGGCAGCACAGCAGCAGCAGGGTGAGCGTATCGTCCTCCGCCGGGGCCGGCGGGGCGGCCGGCGGCTCGAGCTGTGCGGCGTTCGTCTCGCGTCGGCGCCGGGCGGTCTCGCTGCGCCACATCTCGGTCCACCGCCGGGAAGCGACAGTGACCAGCCAGCCGGTGGGGTTGGCCGGCACCCCGTCGGACGGCCACTGCTGGGCGGCCGACAGCAGCGCTTCCTGGACGGCGTCCTCGCACTGGTCGAACTCGCCGAACCGCCGTACGAGCACGCCGAGGACCCGCGGGGTGAGCTCCCGCAGAAGGCCCGGGATGGCCGCCGTCACATGTCTACGCTGATGTGGTCGAGGACGGGGCGCACCTCGATCTCGACGAAGTCGGCCTCGGGAATGCGGGCGGCGTACTGGACGGCCCGGTCGATGCTGTCGCACTCGATCAGGTAGAAGCCGGCCAAGTGCTCTTTGACCTCGGCGAACGGCCCGTCACTGGCAATCACCTCGCCGTCGCGCACGCTGACCCGCTTGGCCATCGACGGGTCGGCTAGCGCCTCCGACACGATCAACTCCCCGGATTGGACCAGGTCCTCGGTAAGCGCCGCGTAGACAGCCAGCCCCTCGGCGCGCTGCTCGGGGGGCATGCTCGCCCAGACCTCGCGGGCCTTCGGGTTGTGTCGGATCAGGATCACGTACTTCATGGGTGCCTCCTCGGTTGTCCAGATGTCGAAACCGGCCGCCCAGCTTCTACATACCGTATGAGTGGCGTCCGACGGGGACGCCGGTACAGAGGAGGATCTCCGATGTCCGACCTACGCACACTGATGGACGGGATCGTCTTCGGCGAGTCGACCCGCTGGCACGACGGCCGCCTGTGGTTCGCCGACTGGGCCCGCCAGGAGATCATCGCGGTCGACCTGGACGGTAAGAGCGACGTGATGCTCCGGCCACCGGGCGACGGCGGCTTCAGCCCGGTCTGCCTCGACTGGCTCCCCGACGGTCGGCTCCTGCTCGTCTCGGGAGCCACCCGCAGCGTCGTACGGCAAGAGACGGACGGCAGCCTTGTCACCCACGCCGACCTCAGCGGCGCGTTCGACGTGCAGCATTGGAACGAGATTGCGGTGGACAGCCGCGGCAACGCGTACCTCAACAACATCGCGTTCGACTTCCCCGGCGGAGACTTCCGGCCGGGGCTGGCCGCCCTGGCCACCCCCGACGGCGCGGTTCGCCAGGTGGCGGACGGGTTCGGCTTCCCAAACGGGATGGCCGTCACGCCCGACAACTCGACGTTGATCGTCGCGGAGTCGTACGCCCACATGCTGACCGCGTTCGACATCGCACCCGACGGCAGCCTCGCCAACCGTCGGGTCTGGGCCTGTCTGGGCGAGGCGGCCGCTCCCGACGGCATCTGCCTCGATGCCGAGGGTGCCGTCTGGTACGCAGACGTGCCCAACCATCGCTGCGTACGGGTACGCGAAGGTGGCGAGGTGCTGCAGACCGTCGATACCGGGCTCGGCTGCTTCTCGTGCGCCCTCGGCGGCCCGGACGGGCGGACACTGTTCATGGTGGTGGGCGACTGGTCCAAGGGCCCGGCGATGTTCACCGGTGACCCTACCGGCCGAATTCTGGCCCTGGACGTCTCCGTCCCCGCGCCCCCACGAGCCCAAACCAACGAGGCGCCGGGCTGGTAGGGTGCCCCTTCCTGGACGGCAGCCCGTGGCGGATTGATCCAAGCTGGTTCGATCCAGCCAGTATGGGCCAGGTTGAGTGAGCCGATGAATATCAACTCCTGGCGTCATGCAGTGCCCTTCCTGGCCAGCGCCCCGCCCATGACGCGCGGCGGACCAAATCCGATGAGTCGGAGCCGGCAAACCGCAGTCCCCGACATCTGTCGTGCACGTGGTGCACGTCCAGAGAACGGCATCTAGGTCGCTGGACCTGTCGCACATCAGTTCGCGGACATGTGTCGCGGATCTGTTGTCGGATCACATACGGCCACCGTGTCCGTGTGGATCGATCAGGCGACGCTCAGCCTGGCAGCGTCTGCTCGGACAGTTGGACCAGCGCCAGTGCTGTCCCATCCTCGGGATCAACGTAGGCGGTGCGGATCAGGTAGGTGCCGGGAGCTACGTCGACGGTGAGGTGGTGTTCGTGCTCCAGCTCGTCGCCGGCGAGCGTGGAGTCGAACAAATGCGCCGGTCCGCTGGTCGTCCAAGTACCTGCGTCTTCCCAGTCGGCCATCGCGACGGCTTTGGGGATCAGGCGGATGACGTCTTCCTCGGAGTCGGCGTAGATCCACCGGACGAAGAGCCGCTGATCCGGAAGGTACGTGGTGGATGCTGGTTCGTCGCCAAGGACGAGCGCCTGGTCGTCACCGACATCCAGGGTGCCGGCGTAGCCGTCGATCTGGCAGGCCCGGCCATAATCCCCCCACGTGTCCAGGTCGCCCGGGTCAAAGTCGAACGGTGCGCCCCTCCACTGGGTGAGGGCTGACGACGGCACGACGATGAGTGGTCCGCCTCCCGACTCGACCCACGGCAGCCCGCTTTCTGGCTTACGCGTGCTGGCGAGGACACCCGCCAGGTCGCTCATGTCCGTGACGATCGCATCGGCGCCAGCGGCGGCAAGGCGCTCCGCCTTGCCCGGCTTGTTGGCGTACCCGATGCAGGCGACGCCAGCGGCATGGGCGGCTTCGATGTCAGTGGTGGAGTCACCCACCAAGACGGCGGCGCTGGGTCGGACGTTCAGAGCCTGAAGTGCCTGCACGACCGGGATCGGACTGGGTTTCATCAGTTCCGGACGCTCACCCCGTCCGATGACGGCGGCGAAGTACCGGGCGCGGTCGCGGCGTCCGAGGTAGGTGCTGATGGCTGCGGTGGAGTTGTTGCTGACGATGGCAAGGGCTCGCCCGGTGGCGAGACACGCGCGGACGACATCGAAGGCTCCGATCGTCGTCTCCGCGGTTGCGGCCGCCTCGACCTCCGCTGTCTCAAGGGCCGCACTAATCGTGTCGGCCAGCTGGGGCGCGAACGCGGTTGTCGCGCGGAAAAGTTCCAGCGGGTCGTCCTGGTCGCGCAGCTCGCTGGGCAGGTCAACACCTTCGCTGACGATCAGTTGGCGAAGGTCGGCGGCGATGCTCGGCGCGGACTTGCCCGCGAAGACGCTGCAGATCGGGCCGTCGAAGTCGAGAAGTACAGCCTCGGCACGCTCAGCGATTTCGGTGAGCCGGTCGTGCGGCCGGGTCACGGCTGATACTCACGGGCGATCGTGGACCACATGGAGTCGAACCATGTTCGGGCCTGCTCCACGTACTGCGGCGCGTCCGACGTCTCGTCGTCGCTGATGGCCCGATGGAACAGGATCGCATCCTTGCCCATCGGATCGAAGATCCCGACTTCCTTCCCCTCGATCATCACCGTGTGCTCCACGACCGGGTAGAAGAAGGCACCGCTGCCTTGGCGGGTCACGGTCAGACGCTCGTCCCGCAGGATGCGCTGGCTCGCGGAGATCTGAGCGACGCCGAGTTGGCTGTGCCGGAGCTGTTGCTGCCCGGCGCAACCTGCTGGACCGGAGCCTGTGGGTGGTTGCACCGGCTCGGCGAGGCCAGCTGGCCCGCCCCTCATGGCTCCTCGCCCACGACGTCCTCGCCCGACACCGCGTCGACGAGGTACACCTGCTCGCCGGCCCGCGGGTCGCGGGCGTGCAGCACGTGGAAGAGCGGGGAGGTCGGGCCGCCGAGATCCACCACGGTGGCCCCGGCGCCCAGTACCGCGCGCTCCCGCCGCGGCGGCGCGGTGAAGTCGATGCGGGTGACTACGCCGGGCGTCACCCACACCGGTATGCCCCGCAGCAGGCCGGACAGCTGCAGGTGGAAATGACCGCACAGGATCGCCTGGACGTCGGTGCCCTGTACCGCATCGGCCAGATCGCCGGCGTTACGCAGGTTCACGCTGTCCATGATCGGGGAGGTGGGCACGGCGATCGGCGGGTGGTGCAGCACGAGCACCGTGCCCGCCGCAGCGGGTTCAGCCAGCACGTCACGCAGCCAGGCCAGCTGGGCTGGGTCGAGATGCCCGTGCACCTGGCCGGGCACGAGACTGTCCAGTGTGATCACACGCAGCCCAGCAACGCTGCTGACGGCGGCGCGCTCGCCGGACGCACCCGCCATGGTCGTGCCGATGTCGGTGCCGTCGGCGGCCAGGTGCCCGGAGCCGAGGGCGGCCGCGAACGCCTCACGGGTGTCGTGGTTGCCCGTGCAGTAAACATGCGGAATGCCCCGCTCGGCGCCGAACCGGCCCACCTGCTCGCGCACGCCCGCGCAGCCTTCGGCGGAGCCGTCGTCGGCGATGTCGCCGCTCACGACGACCAGATCCACTTCCGGCACGAAGCACGCGTCGTACAGGATGCGCGCCAGCGCTGCGGAGGCATCGACGTCAGGGCTGTTCAGGTGGGTGTCGGACAGTTGCAGGATCCGGTGGCGGACGGTCACGGGCGCCTCTCCTCGTCTCATCGACAAGGGGCACCCAGGCGGTCGACGCCCCGACCTTCACTCCCCGGTGGTCGCCCACCCGCGCCAGTCGTGTGTGCACAACCTACGCCCGACGATCATCGCGCGGCAATCGCATTGTCTGGATGATCCGCGAGACAGAACCAGCCACCCGAAACGGACATAACCCCACGGACCCGAAGCGGAAATGCCTCTCAACATCTCACACCACTCCCCGCCATCCGTCGACCTATTGCGGACTGGATGCGGACCGCTGGCAGCCAGTGGCTGCGCACGCCTCGGCCGGGTCGGTGTTCCGGCTTCACTGAACCTGTCAAGCGCGTACGGCAGTCGTTGACGTCATCGCCGGGAAGCAGCGGGGTTGACCGGGTCGATCTGAGAGACTACTTTCGAAACATGTCTCTCACGAATCCCTACGGAGATGTCGAGCTGACCTCTCCGCAGGCGCTGCGCGCGTTGGCTCATCCGGTACGGCTGGCCCTGCTTGACCGGCTGCAGCGACACGGCCCCGCGACGGCGACCCAGCTCGCACCGCACGTCGGTGCCACGCCATCGGTCGTCAGCTGGCACCTGAGGCACCTCGCTTCCTTCGGTTTGGTCACCGACTGGGACGGCGCGACGAGTAAGCGAGAGCGGTGGTGGCAGGCGGCAGCCAGGGGGTTCCGGTTCACCACGCCAGACGATGCAGAGGGTCAGGACGCGGCGCGGCAGCTGCGCGCCGAGATGTTCGCCCGATCCGCGGAGGCGCCCGTGCAGTGGTCACTGCGGGACGAGCCGCGGCTGGATCCGGAGTGGCGAGCCCTGGCGGGGTTGGCCGATACCCGGTTCGCCGTTACTGCTGACGAGTTGCGGCAGCTCGAAGAAGCGATCGAGGCACTGCTCGCGCCGTACGTCCGGCGTAAGGGTGGCCAGTTGCCGGACGGAGCGCGGCTCGTCCGGATGCTGCGCTATCTGCTGCCTGAGCCCGGCGACGACCCGGCGGCGTCATGACCGCCACAGGCACGGCACCCCGGACGGTCCTGCGCGACAATCGTCGGTTTCGGACTTTCTGGATCGGCGAAACGATCTCCCAGTTCGGCGACCGGATCAGCGAGCTGGCCCTGCCGCTGATCGCTGTCACCGTCCTCGCCGCGACGCCCGCGCAGGTCAGCGTCCTTACCGCGCTGATCTGGCTGCCCTACCTGCTGGGCATGTTCGTCGGCGCGTGGGTGGATCAGCGGACCCGCAAGCGCCGCCTGCTGATCGTGGCCGACCTGGTCCGCGCGGCGGTGCTGTTCAGCCTTCCGGTGGCCTACCTACTGGACGTGGTCACGCTGACTCAGCTCTATCTGGTTGCCCTGCTCACCGGGGCTGGTGCGGTCCTGTTCGCCATGGCGCGCCAGGCGTTCTTCGTCGCTCTGGTCCCGCCGTCGGCCTACGTGGAGGCGAACAGCAAGCTGAGTCTGAGCCGTGCGGCCTCGTTCGTGGCCGGGCCGGCCCTCGGCGGCGGCCTGGTCCAGGCCCTCACCGCCCCGGTCGCGGTCCTCGTCGACGTGGTGTCCTTCCTCGGCTCCGCGCTGTTGATCGGCCGGATTCCGGTGGCCGAGGCCCGGCCGGCGCCAACGCGGTCATCGACGCTTGGCCTGGTCCGCGACGGACTCATGCTGGTGCTGCGTCATCCGGTGATGCGCGCCGCTCTCGGCTGCACCAGCACGGTCAACTTCTTCACCCTCATGACCAACGCACTGCTCGTGCTGTATGCCAGCCGCGAGCTTGGTCTGTCGGCCGGCGCTATCGGCATCGCGTTCGGCATCGGGGCGGTAGGTGGACTGGCTGGTGCGGCACTGGCACCCCGGGTCTCCCGGACCATCGGACTGGGCCGCACCGCGATGATCGGCGTGGTCCTCTTTCCCGCACCCTTGGCGCTGACAGCGTTCGTGTCCGGCCCAACCTGGGCCCGAATCGCGGCGCTCGCGGCCATCGAACTGGTATCCAGCGTCGGTGTGATGCTGATGGACGTCAACCTCAACGCCCTGCTCACCTCGGTCACGCCCGACGACGCGCGGGGACGCCGGGCGGGCGCTTACAGCGCCGTCAACTACGGGATCAGACCGCTCGGAGCGCTGGTCGGCGGCTGGTTGGGCACCACCATCGGCCTGAGACCGACGCTGGTCGTCGCCGGCCTTGGCGGTACCCTCGCCGTACTGTGGCTCCTCGCCTCGCCGGTGCGTCACATCGCCACCATCGACGAGCCGGCGACTGACACCTCGCCTGCCGAACGGCGGCAGAGTACGCCACCGCCCGGCCCGCGCAATCGACCAGAACCTCCTCCTGCATCAGCTGGACCACCTCATCGGGATCAGAGGGCGTCTTCCGAGGCAGGACCCCATGCCGCTGCGCAGAATGGGCCCGGAGCAGGAAGCGTGAGGTAGGTGCTGCCGCCATCGAGAACAGCAGGCGACAGCCCGTTGACGGTGACCAGCACGGTGACGGCGCACCCCGGCCGTCTGCAGGGCCGCGAAGCCGAACCCGACCGAGGCGCCGAGGATGATCCGTCGCGTACGGATTTCACTCGGGAAATGCCGGGTCAGGAGCGCCAGCGGCGCGAGCTTCACGGCCGTTGCGTCTGAACCCGCTCGGCGCACTCTGAATTGAGAATTCCCCTCGATTCGGAGTAAAGGGTGCGTAGCCTTTAGACGGAACGTTGCGAAGGCCCGAGGGGCCCCGTCCCATCGAGGAGCAACGGGATGCGAAATGTCGTCTGGGCACTGGCCCTGCGCGGAGCGGCCGCCATCGTGTTCGGATTGCTGGCCCTGGTGTGGCCCTCCGTGACGGCGCTCGCCCTCGCCCTGCTGTTCGGCGCGTACGCGCTCGTTAGCGGAGCGCTCCAACTGGCGGCGGGGTTCAGCCGTGGTCAGGCGGGCAGAGCTCGGGCGCTGCTGATCCTGGCGGGTCTGCTCGGCGTGGCGATCGCCCTGGTGACGCTGGTGTGGCCCGCGATCACCGCGTTGGCGCTGGCTGTGGTGATCGGCATTTGGGCGATCGTCATCGGCGTCCTCGAGATCTGGGCTGCGACGCGCCTACGCGGCTGGGGGTTACTGGCCGTGGTCGGCATCGTGTCGGTCCTGGCCGGGGTGCTCATTCTCGTCCGCCCCGACGTCGGCGCGGTGTTCATCGCGCGGGTGATCGGCGCGTACGCGATCGTGGCCGGCGTTCTGATGCTGGCGGCGGCCTGGCGGCTGCGGCGCTCGCCTCTCTACCAGGCGCGCCCGGCCGGCTGACCCCAACGGGTTGTCAGGTGATGCCCGGTAGCGCCAGTGGCCGATTGCTTCGCAGGCGCGGTGGAGCTTGGCGGCGGCGATGTTGGCGTGGCCAGCTTGGCGTGGTGCGCCGATGGCGGCGGGAGCGGCATCTGGAGGCGAAGACCTGTTCGAGCACGAGGAGGTCGCGGCGCTGGCCGACGACGTGGCCGTCCGCTGGGAGGGCGACTCCTTCCATGCTGGGGCCCGGCACACCGACCGGTGCGTCTGCTGGCTCACCGGCTGGTACCGCCAGGAGCCGCCTGCTCGTTAGCCTCGATCGTCTCGACTGCCCGGCGGGGCCCGCGTGCGCGGCAGGCGTTCGGTCTCGTCCGTACCGCCGAATGCCAGGCCGTTCGCGGAGAGGCTACTTTTCTTTTGATCTTCCTCGACTCCCCGTCTGGGCAACCTCCGTGCCGCGGCTGGAACGAGGCCGTGGCGGCGGTGTCGGGGCGTACGCCCGCCAGGCGGTGCTGAGGACTGCGTCGACGGTTGCGTCGTCGAGGGGGTTGCCGAGCAGGAACCGCTGGTAGAACAGCGGTCCGATGGTGGCCATGGCGAACGTTTCCGCCGTCGTGTCGGTCCGCAACAGCCCGCGTTCCACCGCCACGGTCAGGGCGGGGCGAAGCGAATCGATCATCGGCGTCACCAGTTTCTCGCGCAGTCGTCGCATAGCTTCGTCATATTCGGCGCCGCCGGTGACGGCGGCGATCACCGCGTTCGCCGACTGGTGGAACCGCGTGGCGATGGTTCGCAGGTGAAAGGCCAGTTCGGCGCGTGGGTCAGCGCCGGAAGCTGCGGTCAGGTGCGCAGGTACCGGCGGCAGCTCGTGCTCGCCGGCGGACAGCACGGCCAGCCGCAGGTCGAGCAACTGCGGCCAATGCCGGTAAACCGTGGCGCGGCCCACCCCGGCCCGGGCCGCCACCGCCTGATGCGTCACCGCCTCGAGGCCCTCCTCGGCCAGCAGGGCACTCGCAGCGGACACCATCGCCTCCCGGCTACGCACCGCCCGCGGATCGGTCGGCTCATCAACCATGACACACCTCACTATGAGACACGTTGACTCACTGCGCATTTCTAAGTCATTATGTCTCACAGAACGTGAAGGTGCCACCGGTTCAAAGGAGTGCCCAGATGAGATCCACCAACCCGGTGCTGCGGCAACTGGCCACCGCCGCCCATCAGCCCGCGAGCCGCGTCGACGTGCCGGTCGGGTACGGCATGCCGGGCTATCAACACCCGGTGGCCGTGCAGACCGGCCGGGACGTGATGACCCTCGACGACGTCGTCGTCAAAACCGTGTCACTGCTGGGCGCCACGGTCATGGCCGCGGCGCTGACCTGGGCGCTCGTACCGACGACCGCGCTGGCGCCGGTGTGGATCGCCTCGATGGTCATCGGCCTCGTCCTCGGCCTGGTCATCTCGTTCGCGCAGATCACCAACCCGGTGCCGCTGTTCGCCTACGCGATCGCCGAGGGCGTCTTCCTCGGCGCAGTCAGCGAGGCATTCCAGACCCGCTGGAACGGCATCGTCACGCAGGCCGTCATCGCCACGCTGAGCGTCTTCTTCGTGATGGCCAGCCTCTACAAGGCCCGCATCATCCGCGCCACACCCAGGTTCACCCGAGTCGTGATCGGGGCGTCCATCAGCCTCGTCGTCGTGATGCTGCTCAACCTCGTCATCGCGCTGTTCACCGGGTCCGCCGGCCCGCTGCGAGACGGCAGCGGCATCGCCATCATCTTCAGCCTGATCTGCATCGTGGTGGCCGCGCTCATGTTCGTCACCAACTTCGCCCAGATCGAGGAGAGCATCGCCGCCGAGCTGCCCCGCAAGTACGGCTGGCTCGGCGCGTACGGCATCCTCGTCGAACTGGTCTGGCTGTACCTGGAGATCCTCCGCCTGATCAGCTACTTCCAGGAGGACTGACAGTGAGGATGCGGGGTCACCCGGTTGGGTTGACTCTCCGACTGACCGACGTTGCTGTCCCGCTGCGGATTCGTCGACTTGGTCGGGCGACCCGTTCCTCCACGTGACTGGCAGGGCATCGTGACCTGATAGCGCCTGCGCAGAGGTCCCGCCGCTGTCCTGCCCACCGTCCCAGCAGGTGCATGCCGACCCTGTTCTGTGCCAGCGAAAGGGACGACGGTTCCGGCATGGCAGACAGGAAGCACAGGGCCACTGGCGGCGTCGATACTCGGCGTGACAGGTGTCGGAGGCCGACCGCTACGGCTACTCCGCCCGTTACCTGCGCGGCCCGATCGTCGGCGCGTTGGTCGGACGCGCCGCGGAACAATCCGTGTACGCCGATGTCCCCACGGGCGCGGAAAGCGACCTCGACCAGGTCAGCCGGATCGCCCGACAGATGGTCGGCCGCTGGGGCATGTCTGAGGCGATCGGCCCGATGACCGTGCTGCCCCACCCCGGCAGCGAGTCCCCGCTCGGCCTCGACGGCCTCGCCCCCGCCACCAAAGAACTCGCAGATAGCGAGGCCCGCCGGATCGTCGACGAGTGCTACGCCGAGGCGCTGGCCACCCTCGAAGAGCACCGCCAACAGCTCACGCCCTCACCCGCACCCTGCTCGATCGGGAAACCCTCGAAGAGCACGCTTCCCGGCCGCCGGCATCCCGGGTGAAGCGGCGCCCGTCGCGCAGGCCCCCGGCACCCCGCCGGTCCGCTCGTCGCCCGAGAGTGGCGGCGGCCTCCCCGGTGCCCCGTCCGATTCCATGGTCGTGCGGAGATCCGCCGAACGTAGCTGCTGCCGAACTCGTCGACCAAGGTGAAGAAATCCCCTGCCGCGGTGGCCGCACCGAGTCGCGAGTCCGTCATCGCGCACTGGGTTCTACCGACCCGTCACGGTGCGGCACCGAGCCGCGGCCTGAAACCCCGGGTTCAGTTCGCCGGTACCGGATGTACGCCAACGGGCCACCGTCTGCTCAACCACCGTCCGGCGTGAACATCGATGCGGAGCTCGCCGTGCCGGGCCGCGTCCTTCCGGTAAACCGCCTCCAAGTCGCCATGGACGACTGGTGACAGCAGCCACCGCCCAGCTGACCGCTCCATGACGCACGCCACTATGAAACATCTTGCCTCACACCTCGTTGTAAGGCAGGGTGTCTCATAGATCGACCAGAGAACCAGTCAACGGAGGAACCCGATGACCGTCACCGAATCCGTCGCCCTCATCCGCTTCCCGCAGGCCAGCCACGCCTACCAGGGCCTGTCCGAGCTCCGGCAGCTGGACGCCGACCTGACCAGCCTCGACATTCGCAGCGCCGCACTGCTGGAACGGCGCCCCGACGGAACCTTGCACATGCCCGAACTCGGCGACGTCTCGATCGGTGCCGGCACCGCCACCGGTGGTCTCATCGGCATGCTGGTCGGCGTGCTCGGAGGACCGCTCGGCCTGCTCCTCGGCTTCGGCACCGGCACACTGGTCGGAGGCGTCTTCGACATCGACCGAGCGACCAAGGTGGACGGCACCCTGGCGCTGCTGTCCCGCGAGATCCCACCGGGCACCACCGTCCTGATCCTCGAGGCGGCCGAAACCACGCCCGAACCCCTCGACCAACTGGCCGCCCGCTTCGACGCCACCGTAGAACGCCAGCCGACCTCGGAGGTCACCGCCGAGATCGAAGCCGCCGCCGCTGCGGCCGGGGCCGCCCAGAAGGAAGCCAACCGGGTCCTCCGCGAACGCAAGCGCGCCGAACTCCGAGCCAAGCTCGACGAGCACATCAACACCGCCAAGCAGAAGCTGAACATCGGCTGACGGCACCGCTCAACGCCGGCAGGGCTGCGCGTCGCCACCAATCGACGTCGCGCAGCCCCGCCCGGCCCGACCGCGAATCCTCGGGGGCGTCCACGCTTGCGTTGACCCTGCGGCTGCCGAGAATGTCGTCCTCCCTGGTCACGGGCCAGTCTGACCACTACACCGGCATTTCACCCGGGGCCAGGCTCCGGCGCACCTCGAATTGCCGACCGTGACTGGGTGAGAATCCCTGTTCGTGCTACTTCGACTGGCGTACTTCGCCGTGACCAACGCGCTGGCGATGGAGCGCCTGCTACCCATGAGCGACCGGGCCAAGGACGCCGGGATCCGACTGCTCGTACGTCCGGAGACCGTGCTGCACTGGCACCGCAACCTCACCCCAAGCGAGCCGGTCGGCCACGCACCATCCGATCCGTTCGCGCACCGGCCTACGCCTGTCCTGCGAGAACAGCCCGTGGGGTACATGCGCATCCACGGTGAGTTGCTCGTCCTCGGGTCAAGGTCGCCCGCAGGTTGCTGGCCTTGATGAGGAGCACCGGCTCACCAGACGAGCGAAGCCGGTGCCGGGCATGCGCCCGGCCACCGGCCCCGCCTGTCCTGCGGATCGGCTCAGCGCTGTGTCGCCGCCACGCCCACGGCCGTCAGCGCGTCCGGCCGGCGCGACGCTTGGACCACACGTCGAACGCCACGGCGCCGAGCAGGACCAGCCCCTTGACCAGCATCACCCGCTCGCTCGGCGAACCGATGAGGGACATACCGTTGTTGATCACGGCCATGATCAGGCCGCCAGTGATCGCACCGGCGACCTTGCCAACGCCGCCCTGCACGGCGGCGCCGCCGATGAAGGCGGCGGCGATGGCGTCGAGTTCGAAGGAGTTGCCGGCGGTCGGACCGGCCTGGTTCAGCCGGCCGGCGAAGATGATTCCGGCGATCGCGGCGAGCACGCCCATGTTTACGAAGATCCAGAACGTCACGGCCTTGACCTTGACGCCGGAGAGACTGGCCGCTTGGAGATTGCCGCCGACCGCGTAGATGTGCCGGCCGAACACCGTCCGCTGGCTGATCAGCGTGTACGCCAGCACGAGAACCGCCAGCAGCACCAGCACCCACGGCAGGTTCTTGAACCGGGCGATCTGCACGATGATGAACATCAGCACGAGGGCGGCACCGGCCAGCTTCAGGGCGAAGATCGGCAGCGGGTCGACGGCCTGCCGATAGCCGATCCGGCCGCGCCGGGCCCGCCACTGCACCCCGAAGATGCCGGCGACGGCGAGCACACCGACGATCAGCGAGAACAGGTCCGCTCCACCCAGCACACCGAGGCCGACATTGCCCAGGAAGCCGGGCGTGAAGCCGTTGGCCAGCGTCCGCACGTTGTCCGGGAACGGGCCGATGCCCTGGTTGCCCAGCACGGTGAGGGTGAGCGCACGGAAAACCAGCATGCCGGCGAGGGTGACGATGAAGGCCGGGATGCCGAAGTACGCGATCCAGAAGCCCTGCCAGGCGCCGATCAGCGCGCCCATGACCAGCGTGATTACGATGGCGAGCGGCCAGGACACGTGCTGGTTCACCATGAGTACCGCGGCTATCGCCCCGGTGACCGCAACGACCGAGCCGGCCGACAGGTCGATGTGGCCGGCGATGATGATCAAGATCATCCCGATCGCCAGGATCAGGATGTATGAGTTCTGCACGACGATGTTGGAGATGTTCTGCGGCTCCAACAGAGCGCCCTGGGTGAGCACCTCGAACAGGACGATGATCGCCGCGAACGCGATGTAGATGCCGCTCTGGCGCAGGCCGACCGAGGATCGACTCCTCGGTGTGTTGGTCGGTGGCGAGGTCAGATCCGGGTCCACCGCGACGCTGGTGTTGGTCGGGATCTGGTCGCTCGTGGGCGCGACGCTGCTCATCGGGCCGCTACTCCTTTACCGTGGTCATGTACGCCATCAGGCGCTCCGGGGTGGCGTTGGCCCGGGAGAGCTCGCCGGTGATCCGCCCGGCGGACAGGGCGTAGATCCGGTCGCAGATGCCGAGCAGTTCCGGCAGCTCGGACGAGATGACCAGGATCGCCTTGCCCTGGTCGGCGAGCCGGTTGATGATCCCGTAGATCTCGTACTTGGCGCCTACGTCGATGCCCCGGGTGGGTTCGTCGAGGATCAGCACGTCCGGATCGGTGAACATCCACTTCGCCAGCACCACCTTCTGCTGGTTGCCGCCGCTGAGGTTGCCGGTGGTGGAGGCGACGCTCGGCGCCTTGATGTTGAGGCTGGACCGGAACTCCTCGGCGACCCGGTACTCCTCGTTGTCGTGGACCCATCCGCGGTTTGCCACCTTCTCCAGCCGGGCCGCGGACACGTTTCGCTTGATGTCTTCGATGAGGTTCAGGCCGTACCGCTTGCGGTCCTCGGTGGCGTATGCGATGCCGTGCCGGATGGCGTCGCCCACCGTCCGGATCTGGATCTCCTTGCCGTTCTTGAAGACGCGGCCGGAGATGTCCACTCCGTAGCTGCGGCCGAACACGCTCATCGCGAGTTCGGTCCGGCCGGCACCCATCAGTCCGGCCAGCCCGACGATCTCGCCGCGGCGCAGGGTCAGGTGGGCTTCGGAGACGACCACCCGGCCGTGTTGCGTGGGGCTGTGCACCGTCCAGTCCTCGATGCGCAGCACCTCCTCACCGATCGTCGACTCGTGCGGCGGGAACCGGTGTTCGAGGTCGCGGCCAACCATGCCGGAGATGATCCGATCCTCGGTGACCCCGCCGGCGCGCATGTCCAGCGTTTCGATGGTCCGGCCGTCCCGCAGGATGGTCACGGCGTCGGCGACGGCCTCGATCTCGTTCAGCTTGTGCGAGATGATCACGCAGGTGATCCCCTCATCGCGCAGGCCGCGCAGCAAGTCGAGCAGGTGCGCGGAGTCCTCGTCGTTCAGGGCTGCGGTCGGCTCGTCGAGGATCAGCAGGCGCACCTCCTTGGAGAGCGCCTTGGCGATCTCCACCAGCTGCTGCTTACCCACCCCGAGGTCCCTCGCCGCGGTGGTCGGGTTTTCCCGCAGGCCCACCCGGTTCAGCAGGTCGGCGGCCTCGGCATTGGTGCGGTTCCAGTCGATGAGGCCCCGCTTGGCCCGTTCGTTGCCCAGGAAGATGTTCTCGGCCAGCGACAGGTACGGGCTCAGCGCCAGCTCCTGATGGATGATGACGATGCCGCGCTTTTCGCTGTCGCGGATGCCGGCGAAGTCGCACATCCCGCCGTCGAAGTAGATCTCCCCGTCGTACGACCCGTGCGGGTAGACGCCGGACAGCACCTTCATCAGCGTCGACTTGCCGGCGCCATTCTCGCCGCAGATCGCGTGGATCTCGCCGCGTCGCACCTCGAGGTTGACGTCCTGCAGCGCCTTGACGCCGGGGAAGGTCTTGGTGATCCCCCGCATCTGCAATATCGCGTCGGTCATGCCCGCCGCCTTCTCGATCAGTTTCGGGTTGAACGGGCGTTTGTGCCCGCGACGTACAGGCCCGGGCGTCCGGCCGGCAGCGCGGGTAGCGACCGCCAGCCGGACGTCGGGACATTACTTCAGCTGGTCCGCGGTGTAGTAGCCGGAATCGACGAGCGCCGCCTTGTAGTTGGACTTGTAGACGATCACCGGGTCGAGCAGGTACGACGGAACGACCTTGTTGCCGTTGTCGTAGTCCTTGGTGTTGTTGACCTCGGGCTTGGCACCCTTGAGCACCGCGTCGGCCATCTTCACCGTGACGTCGGCCAGCTTTCGGGTGTCCTTGTAGATGGTGGCGTACTGCTCCCCCGCGATGATCGACTTCACCGAGGCGACCTCGGCGTCCTGGCCGGTGACGATCGGGTACGGCTGACCGGCCGTGCCGTAGCCACTGCTCTTCAGCGCCGACAGGATGCCGATCGACAGACCGTCGTACGGCGACAGCACACCCTGGACCTTCGTGCCGCCGGTATACGTCTTGGTGATCAGGTCCTCCATGCGCTTCTGCGCCGTGGCGGGGTCCCACCGCAGGATCGCGACGGTCTTGAAGTCCGTCTGCTTGCTCTTGACGACCAGCGTGCCCTTGTCGATGTACGGCTTGAGCGTGTCCATCGCGCCGTTGAAGAAGAAGGTCGCGTTGTTGTCGTCCGGCGAGCCGGCAAACAACTCGATGTTGAACGGGCCCTTGGCCGTCCCCTCCGAGCCGTCCTCCTTCTTGAGCCCGAGGCCGACCAGCAGGGAGGTGGCCTGCTGCACGCCGACCTTGTAGTTGTCGAAGGTGGCGTAGTAGTCGACGTTGGGCGACTTGCGGATCAACCGGTCGTAGGCGATCACCGGGATCTTCTTGTCGGCGGCCTCCTGCAGCTGCGTGGTGATCGCGGTGCCGTCGATCGAGGCGATGATGAGCAGCTTGGCGCCCTTGGTGATCTGGTTCTCGATCTGGTTGACCTGGGTCGGGATGTCGTTCTCCGCGTACTGCAGGTCGACCTTGTAGCCGAGCTTCTCCAGCGCGGCCTTGACGTTGTTGCCGTCGGCGATCCATCGTTCCGACGACTTGGTCGGCATCGTCACGCCGACGAGGGCACCGGCAGAGTCGGCGCTGCCGCCACCCTGGTCGGCGATCTTGGTGCTCGAACCGCAGGCGGACATGGCCGTGGCCAGTGCCACGGTCACCACCGCGGTGGTCAACCTGGCGAGTCTCATTCTCACTCCTCAGTGGGATCTGGGAACTGGGATCTGGGGCTGGTAGGGCGGGAGGACCGCCGGCGGGAGCCGGCGGGAGCGGTCAGAAGCCTCGGCTCGGCAGGCCCTGGGCCAGGCGGTAGTACGCCTGGTTCCAGCGGATCTCGTCGGCGAACCGGCCGCTGCTGGTCAACCCGTCGATGACCAGCAGCTCGGTCTGCAGCATGGTGGCGAAGTCCCGGAACGTCTCGGTCTGCACCGCCTGACTCAGCACGGTGTGGTGCGGTCCGCCGGCGGTGAGCCAGGACTCCGCCGAGGTGGACAGATCGGGTGCCGGCTTCCAGACGGCCCGGGCCACCGGCAGGCTCACCAGCGGCTCGTCCGGGCAAACCACCTCGACCTCGTTGAGCACCAGCCGGAACCGGTCACCGAGGTCGGCGATGCCGACCACCACGGCCGGTCCGGGACTGGCGTCGAACACCAGCCGGACCGGGTCCTCCCGGCCGCCGATGCCCAATGGGTGGATCTCGCAGGACGGCTGGCCGTCGGCGATGCTCGGGCAGACCTCGAGCATGTGCGCCCCGAGGATCTTCGGTTCGCCCGGACCGAAGTGGTAGGTGTAGTCCTCCATGAAGGATGTTCCCCGACCCGGCAGGCCGCCCATCGCCTTGACCGTGGCGAGGAGAGCCGAGGTCTTCCAGTCCCCCTCTCCGCCGAAGCCGTAGCCGTCGGCCATCAGCCGCTGAACCGCGAGCCCGGGCAGCTGGCGCAGTCCGCCCAGGTCCTCGAAGTTCGTGGTGAAGGCACCGAACCCGCCCTCGTCGAGAAAGTCGCGCAGGCCCCGCTCGATCCGTGCGGCGTACCGCAGCGAGTCGTGCCGGTCACCGCCGGACTCCAGCCCGGGCGCGAACCGGTAGCTGTCCGCGTACTCCTCGATGAGGGCGTCCACCGCCTGGTCGGACACGGCGTCCACCCGGGCCACCAGGTCGTTGACCGCGTACGTGTTCACCGAGACGCCGAACCGGAGCTCGGCCTCGACCTTGTCCCCCTCGGTCACCGCGACGTCGCGCATGTTGTCGCCGAAGCGGGCCAGCCGCAGCGACCGGAGCCGGGCGTACCCGCGGGCCGCGTCGACCCAGCGGGCGACCCGGTCTCGCAGCACCGGATCCGACACGTGGCCGGCGACGGTCTTGCGGGCGACGCCGAGCCGGGTCTGCACGAAGCCGAACTCCCGGTCGCCGTGCGCGGCCTGGTTCAGGTTCATGAAGTCCATGTCGATGCTCTGCCACGGCAGCGCGGCGTTGAGCTGCGTGTGCAGGTGCAGCATCGGCTTGCGCAGCGCGTCCAGGCCGCTGATCCACATCTTCGCCGGGGAGAAGGTGTGCATCCAGGCGATGACCCCGATGCAGTCGTCCGCCGCGTTGGCGTCCAGCATCTGCCGCCGGATCGCCGCCGAGTCGGTCAGCACCGGCTTCCAGACGATCTCGGCGTCGATCACCCCGCTGCCGGCCAGCTCGCGCTGCACCTGCTGCGCCTGGTCGGCCACCTGGGCCTGGGTCTGCGGCCCGTAGAGACCCTGGCTTCCGGTGAGGAACCAGACCTGTTGACGTGCTGCCTGCGGCATGTCGCGTGCGCTCCTCGATATCGGTGCGACTCCCGCTCGACCGGAGCGGGCGGGGTGCTCGCCCGGTGGTCGAAAGAGGACACACGGTGTCGCATCTCACAGTGTTATCGTTCACATGAATGGCGTCAATGAGGGCTTGTTACGGTTACATCACGAGCCGGTCACCGCGGTGACGAACGGGGTGCGGCGACCAGGCGCTGGCCGTACACGTTCTGGTAACGGTCGTAGAGCGCGTCGATGTCCGCCGGGGCGATCGGCACCGGCTCGCCGAGTTGGCGGGCCAGGTGCACGGTGCGCGCCACGTCCTCGCACATCACCGCCGCCTTCACCGCGGCCCGGGCGGTCCGGCCGATGGTGAAGACGCCGTGGTTGCGCATCAGCACCGCCGGCGACCGGTGGCCGGCGAGGGTCTGCACGATGCCGCGGCCGATGTCGTCGCCGCCGATCAGCGCGAACGGCCCGACCGGGATCTCCCCGCCGAACTCGTCGGCCATCGCCGTCAACACACACGGGATCGCCTCGCCCCGGGCGGCCCAGGCCGAGGCGTAGCTGCTGTGCGTGTGCACCACGCCACCGACGTCCGGCCGGGCCCGATAGACGTAGGCGTGCGCCGCGGTGTCACTGGACGGCGCGAACTCCCCCTCCACGACGGTGCCGTCAAGGTCGCACAGGATCATGTTCGCCGCGGTCAGCTCGTCGTACGACACACCGCTCGGCTTGATCACCATCAGCTCCTCGCCGGGCACCCGGGCCGACACGTTGCCGGCCGTCCAGGCGACCAGGGAGTACCGCGTGAGTTCCGCGTGCAGGGCCGCGACCGTGGCCCGGAGGTCGGCGGCGCTCATCGGGCCACACCCACCGTCGTGGCGGCCGGCGAGTGGCCCGACCTGGCGGCGTTGCGGATCATGCGGAGCCGGTGCATCACGTCATTGGTCCCCCGGCCGAAGTAGTCGTGCAGGGTCCGGTACTCCGCGTACAGCGCGTCGTACGCGTCAGCCCGCCCGGGGTCCGGCCGGTAGACCGCACGCCGGACCTTGCCCATCGCGGCGGCCGCCGCCGGTACGTCCGGGTAGGCCCCGGCCGCGACCGCAGCGTGGATGGCCGACCCGAGCGCCGGCCCCTGAACGGAGTCGATCAGGCTCAGGGGACGCCGGGTCACGTCGGCGTAGATCTGCATGAGCACCGGGTTGCCGAGCAGACCGCCGGCGACCACCAGCTCGCTCACCGGTACGCCGGCATCCTCGAACGCGTCGATGATCACCCGCGTGCCGAAGGCGGTCGCCTCCAGCAACGCGCGGTAGACGTCCGGCGGCCTGGTGTGCAGGGTCATCCCGAGCAGCAGGCCGCTGAGGTGGTGGTCGACCAGCACCGACCGGTTGCCGTTGTGCCAGTCCAGTGCCACCAGGCCGTGCGCGCCGACCGGCTGCTCCGCGGCCTCGCGGCTGAGCAGGTCATGCACGCTGACGCCGGCGGTCCGGGCGCGCTCGTGGTACTCCGGCGGCACCCCGTGCTCGACGTACCAGCCGAAGATGTCACCGACCCCGCTCTGGCCCGCCTCGTAGCCCCAGTAGCCGGTGGTGATGCCGTCCCGCACGACTCCGCACATCCCGGGAACCTCGGCGAGCTGATCGGAGTTCATCACGTGGCAGGTCGAGGTGCCCATCACGGCGAGCAGTTGGCCCGGGTCGATGGCCCGGGCGGCCGGCGCGGTCACGTGGGCGTCGACGTTGCCGACACCGACCGCGATGCCCACGGGCAGGCCGGTCCAGCCAGCTGCCTCGGCGGTGAGACCGCCCGCCCTGGACCCCAGTGGGAGCAGCGGATGCTCGATCTTGTCGCTGACGAAGCCGCCGAAGTCGGGGTTCAGGGCGGCCAGGAAGTCCCGGGACGGATAGCGGTCGTCCTGGTGGATGCCCTTGTAGCCGGCGGTGCAGACGTTGCGGGTCTCGGCGCCGCACAGCTCCCAGATGATCCAGTCGGCCGCCTCGATCCACCGATCTGCCCGCGCGTACGTCGCCGGGTCCTCTTCCAGCAGTTGCAGCCCCTTGGCGAACTGCCACTCCGCGGAGATCCGGCCGCCGTACCGCGCCAACCAGGTCTCGCCCCGTTCCCGTGCCAGGGCGTTGATCCGGTCGGCGTGCGGTTGCGCGGCGTGGTGCTTCCACAGCTTCGGATATGCGTGCGGGCGGTCCCGCAGGTCCGGCAGTTCGCACAATGGGACGCCGTCCCGGCTGGTCGGCAGCACGGTGCAGGCGGTGAAGTCCGTGCCGATGCCCACCACGTCGCCCGGCGCCACCCCGCTGGCCCGTAGCGCCGCCGGAACCGCCCGGCGCAGCACCTCGCGGTAGTCATCCGGGTCCTGAAGGGCCCAGTCCGGGGGCAGCGGGACGCCGCTAGCCGGCAGCACTGTGTCGATGACCGCGTTGGCGTAGGGATGCACCGCGCTGCCCAACTCGGCGCCGTCCGAAACCCGCACCACTACGGCGCGGCCGGAAAGGGTGCCGAAATCGACACCCACGACGTAACGTTCGGGCGTGTTAGCGTTCACATACTGGGGCGGAATGGCCGACACCGATGGTCCTTTCATTACCTAGCGCGGTAGGGGGCGGCGCTGTCCCGAATCACGAGTTCCGCCGGCACGGTGTCCGTGCCGGCAACCCGCGGGGCGCCGTCGATCTGCTCCAGCAGTCGGGTCAGGCTGCGCCGTCCGACCTCGGCGAAGTCTTGGCGCACGGTAGTCAGCGGCGGGGTGAAGTACGCCGACTCGGGGATGTCGTCGAAGCCGACCACGCTGACGTCTCCCGGCACGTCCCGGCCGGCCTCGCGGAGCGCTCGCAGTAGTCCGAGCGCCATCTGGTCGTTGCCGGCGAAGACCGCCGACAGTCCGGGGACCGCGGCCAGCCGCTGGCCGAGCAGGAAGCCGGAGCGTGCACTCCAGTCACCCACCAGCGCGGGCGGCGCCGCCACCCCGGCCTCCTCCAGCGCCATCCGCCAGCCCCGCTCGCGTCCGCGCGCCTCGGCCCAGTCGACCGGTCCGCTGATGTGCCAGACCAGCGGATGCCCCAGGTCCAGCAGGTGCTGGGTCGCCTGGAGGCCGCCCGACTGCTGGTCGACCGCCACCACCGGCACGGGCACCTCCAGGGCACCCTCCACCGCCACCACCGGCAGATCGGCCGGGAGATTCACCAGCGCCTGCGCTGCGGAGAGCTCAGGTGCGATGATGATCACGCCCTCCACCGACTGGCGCCGGAGCCGCTCGATCGCGTCCAGGATGGAGGACCGGACGAGGGAGCGGAGGCTGACCGTCGCCACGTGGTAGCCGGCCTGGTGGGCCGCGTCCTGGATCCCGATCAGGGTGGAGGCGGGGCCGTAGAGCGCGGTGTCGAAGCTGACCACACCGAGGGTGCGCGACCGGCCGGTCACCAGGGCGCGAGCCACCGAGTTCGGCTGGTAGTTGAGCTTGCGGATGGCTTCCTCGACCCGCCGGCGGGTGTCCGGGGCGACCCGGGGGTTGTCGTTGAGCACACGGGACACCGTCTGGTGCGACACGCCGGCCAGGGCAGCCACGTCCGCCATCACTGGTGGCCGGGACCTGCCGCCGGACTCCGGCCCGGATGGAAGCAACCCCGAACGGGGTATCCGCCCCGCGACATCTCCCACTGACGGTTCCCATCGATAGCATGGATTACGCCGGCACCGCGCCGCCCCGCTGCGGCGGCCGTCGCGGATGCTTCACTGTGACCGTTAACATGCCGGCGGTCAAGGGCCAAGAATTTCAGTTGTGTTACGGCACGTGTTTCCCCAGGCGTTCTCGCGCAGCCATGACGATCGGCGAGCTCGCCTCGCATACCGGTCTCTCCATGCCGTTAACGACGCAGCTGTGGATGTCGGGTGCCCGCTGAGAGGACCACGGCGAGAAGCATCTGTGCCACCGAGCGGCCAGGCAGTTTCCTGCCACGCCGTCAGCCGTCAGGAACAGTTCGGTTGTGATGTGTTCGCTAACATTGCGCCGACCTCATCGCGCATTCGCGCCGCGCCGCGCCCTGCTGGACACACTGATCGCCGAGGGCGGCGAAGACGGCTGCTACGCGATGGTGCGACTCGCCGAGGTGCGATTCGCGCAAGGCGGCGTCGAGGAGGCGCACGCGGTGCTGGATCGCCTGGGCCGCGATCCGGCGACGCACGACGGTCACTGCATGCTGGTCGCCGAACTGCTCGGCGAACGTGGAGATCTGCACGGGGCGTTGCGGTGGTACGACTGCGCCGTGGACCGACTGGCGGCCGAGGAGTTGGAGGCGCTGCGCGGGCCGGATGGCTGGCTGCAGATGTCGTCGGTGATGATTCGCGGCCGACGTGAGGTCCGCCGGCGGTTGGGCTGGTGCCGGACGCTACCGATGAACTGGTTCCGGAGACGCCGCCGCCGCGGCCGATTGTTGAGATGGACGATGTCCGGGACGCTGTGGAGTCCGGGCGGGTGCCACGGCAGGTGCGGATGGTGGTCTTTCAACGCCAGGAACGGGTCGAGGCGCGACGGCGGTGGCCGCAGGAACACGACACGACCGACGTGATGTCCTCGCTGGAGGACCGGTCCAGGCCGTGGGCCACGCCGAAGTCGCGCATGGCGTGCGCCGCGCGTTCCTGGTCGGGGTTGCGGTCCGTGCCGGCGAACGCCAGGGCGCCCCCGGCCAGGGTGACGGTCAGGCCGACGGCGGCGCCGGTCAGCAGGGTGGACTTCTGCACGAATTACTCCTGGGAGGGTCGACAGTAACGCCGCCGAGATTTCGCCGTTCGGCGCACCAGCGCGCGGGATCCCGGGTGAACCCTTTGTGAACCATCGGCGTGCCGAAGCAGTCCCTGGACGTTGCGGCGTCCTCGGCCGAGCGCAGGTCCCCAGGGCCCATCGCAGACATCGATGCCCATCGCTCGCATTCGCCGCCTTCGATCGCGACATCAAGAACGGCAAGGAGCGGTGCGACCAGCCGATCAGGCGCTGCCTAGACCAACGTCAACTCGTTCACGTCCCCGGTGTACGTGCCGGGCGACAACGAGTGGACCGACTGCGACCGCGCCGGCAACGGCTCGTACGACCAGAACCAGCGGTTGGCGCTCACCCGCCGGGTGTTCGCCGCGTGGGACCGAAGGTTTTCACGTTCCACCAGCACATCGTGGCGGCGAACGTTCCCAGTACGTCAAGCCCTGACGACGCATCCTTGTCGTCCTCGGCTCGTCTACTACGTACTTGGTAGTAGGGTGACGGGGACGGCGAGGAGACATGCATGGACCACGGACGGCGGCCCCGCGGCGGCCTGGAGCAGCAGGTGCTGGCCGCGCTGGCCGGCGCACCCGGACCGCTGACCCCCGCCCAGGTACGCGACCGGCTCGACGGCGACCTGGCCTACACCACGGTGATGACGGTACTGGCCCGGCTGACCGCCAAGGGCATCCTCACCCGGGTACGCGCCGGTCGGGCGTACACGTACCGCCTGATCGGCGACGAGGCCGAGCTGACCGCGCGGCGGATGCGCCGGCTGCTGGACGCGGGCGGCGACCGGACGGCCGTGCTGACCCGGTTCGTCGGCACCCTCTCCGCCGACGACGAACAACTGCTCGTCGAGCTGCTGACCGCCGCCGAATCCTCCACCGAGCAGGGCTGATGATCACCACCGTCCTGATCGCCGCCGCCGCGTGGCTGCTCAGCGCCAGCTGCGCGCC
>NZ_QGGF01000319.1 GCF_003857015.1 Micromonospora globispora
GCCCCCGCCCACGGCTCGCCCGCGGCCGACTCGGCGGTCGCGGGGACACCGGCCGCCGCCGCACCACCGGTACGCCCACCCCGGCGCTGCCGCAGCGCCTCCTTGGTGCGCTCCACCATCGTGTAGAGCGTCGGCACCAGGATCAGGGTCAGCAGCGTCGAGGTGAGCAGACCACCGATCACCACCACCGCGAGCGGCTGGGAGATGAAGCCGCCCTCGCCGGTGAGGCCGAAGGCCATCGGCAGCAGCGCGAAGATGGTGGCGACCGCGGTCATCAGGATCGGCCGCAGCCGGCGACGGCCGCCCTCGACCACCGCCTCGGTCACCCCCATGCCCTGAGCCCGGTACTGGTTGATCAGGTCGAGCAGCACGATCGCGTTCGTCACCACGATGCCGACCAGCATGAGCACGCCGATCAACGCCGGGACGCCCAGCGGCGTGCCGGTGGCCAGCAGCAGCCCGATCGCGCCGGTGGCCGCGAACGGGATGGAGATCAACAGGATCAGCGCCTGGGTGAGGCTGCGGAACGTACCCACCATGATCAGGAAGACGATCGCGATGGCGGCCAGCACGGCCAGCCCCAGGTCGCCGAAGGCCTCCTTCTGATCGGCGCTGACGCCGCCGATCGTGAAGGTCGCCCCCGGTACGTCCAGCGCATCCAGCCGCTTCTGCAGCTCCTGCGTGGTGGCGCCCAGGTTGGAGCCGGTGGCCGTACCGGTGACGGTGACGCTGCGGGCGCCGTCGATCCTGGTCACCTGCTGCGGCCCCTCGACCTGGTCGACGTCGGCGATGTCGTCCAGCCGGACCCGGCCGACCGGCAGGGCGCGCAGCTCCGCCACGGTCATCGGCGGCCGGGCCCCGGTGCTCAGCACGACGTCCTGCGGGCCCCCGTCGAGGGTGACCTGCCCCAGCGGCGCACCCCGGTACGCCTGCGCGACGAACTGCCCGACCGCCGCCTCGGTCAGCCCCGCCCGAGCCGCGGCGACCCGGTCCACGGTGACCTCGACCCGGGGCACCCGCGCGGCCAGGCTGGTGGAGACGTCCTCCACGTCCGGCGTTCCGGCCATCGCGTCGCGGGCGACCTCGACTGCCCGGGTCAACACGTCCGAGTCGGCGGCCTGCACCACCACCTCGAGCTGGTTGGCGGAGGCGGCACCGCGCCCCGCGCCAAAGCTCAGCTCGCCGGCCTCGGGCCCGAGCGCGTCGAACTCGCGGCGCAGGGTCCGCTTCACGGCCGCCGCGTCGGTGTCCTCGTCGAGGCCGACCGAGAAGGTGGCCGTGTTGTTGCCGCCGCCGCCCTCCCAGGGACGGTCGCTGCCGCCCGCCGTCACCTGGTACGTCCGCACCCCCTCGGTCCGGGCCAGCACCTGCTCCACCCGGGCGGCCGCCTGGTCGGTACCGGTCAGACCGGTGCCGGGCGGCAGCTCCTGGGTGATGGTCAGGGTGTCCTGGCCGGAGTCGTCGAGGAAGTTCGTCTCCAGCTTCTGGGCGAGGCCGAAGGTGCCGAGCAGCACCAGCAGGCCCAGCCCCACGGTGACCCAGCGCGTCTTCCGGGAGCGGGTGGCGAACCCGATCGCCGGCAGGTACGCCCGCTGCAACGGGCTGCGCAGCTCCCGCACCTCGGCGGCCCGCCGGGCCGCGGCGTCGTCGGCGCCACCCCGGGGCGGCTTCAGGAACCAGTAGGCGAGCACCGGGATGACGGTCAGCGACACCAGCAGCGAGGCGAGCAGGGCGACCGTGACGGTGACCGCGAACGGCGCGAAGAGCTGCCCGACGAAGCCGCCCACCAACGCGATCGGCGCGAAGACGGCGACCGTGGTGAGCGTCGAGGCGGTCACCGCGCCGGCCACCTCGCGGACCGCGCCGAGGACGGCCTCGCGCTTCGGCTCGCCGTACTCCAGGTGCCGCTTGATGTTCTCCAGCACCACGATGGAGTCGTCGACCACCCGGCCTACGGCGATGGTCAGCGCGCCGAGGGTGAGCAGGTTGAGCGAGTAGTCGGCGACCCAGAGCGCGATCAGCGCGACCAGCACCGACAGCGGGATGGAGACCGCGGTGACCACGGTGGAGCGGACCGAGAGCAGGAAGACCAGGATCACCACGACCGCCATCAGCAGGCCGAGCAGCCCCTCGGTGGTGAGGCTCTCGATGGACCGCTCGACGAACGGGGCCTGGTCGAAGACGACGGTCAGGTCGGCGCCGGAGGCGGCCTTCAGCTCGTCGAGCCGGTCCCGGATCTCGTGCGAGATCTCCACCGCGTTGCCGTCCGGGGTCGCGGTGACCGCGATGCCGAGGCTGCGTACGCCGTTGGTCCGGGTGATCGCGGTGGCCGGCTTGAGCTGCTGCTCGACCCGCGCCACGTCGCCGAGGCGGACCGGGGCCGCCGGGGCAGTGGAGACAACGATGCCGCGCAGGTCCTCCACCCACCGGATCGGAGTGCCGACCTGGACGGGAAGCGAGCGGCTCCCGTCGGCGACCGCGCCGGCGGGCACCGCGACGCCGTTGGTCTTGAGCGCCTGGGCGATGGCGGTGGGCGCCAGCCGGGCCGCGGCCAGCTTCGCCGGGTCGGGGGTGACCACCACGACCTGTTCGGGGGTGCCGGTCACGGTGACCGTCCGGACCCCGGCCAGTCCCTCCAGCTCCGGTACGACGGTCCGGCGCAGCTTGTCGGCCAGGGCGCGCTCGTCGTCGCCGCCGCTCGCGGCGACCACCACGGCGGGCAGGTCGTCCGTGCTGCCGGCGAGGACCTGCGGGTCCACCCCCTCGGGCAGTTGCGCGTCGATCCGGTTCAGCGCGGTCTGCATCTTGTTGACCACGTCGTCCAGGTCGGTGCCGAACTCGTACTGCACCTGGACGGTGGTGGAGCCCTCTCGGGAGGTGGAGGTGACCTTCTCCAGCCCCGGAATGCCCTGGAGGCTGTTCTCGATCGGCTCGGTGACCTGGGACTCCACGATCTCCGGCGCGGCCCCCGGGTACGCCGCCACGATGAACGCGGCGGGGAACTCCAGGGACGGCAGGAGCTGCTGCTTCAACGACGGCACGGCGTACGCACCGAACGCCGTGGTCACCAGCGCGATGAGGGCGACCAGCCCTCGGTTGGCGAGGCTGAATCTGGCGAGCAGCGACATCGGCGTGGCTCACTCCTGGGGAAGGGGCTGCGGGGTGGGGAAAGTTGCCGGACAGATCTTCCCCACCCTTGCCGACTTTCGCTGCCCCGCCCCGTGTGCGGAGCGGCTCAGGCCAGGTCGAGGGAGCGGGCGGCGGCCAGCGGGTCGTTGGCGATGGTGACCGGGGCCGGGGCGGTGGAAATCGCCCACTCCGGGTCCTTGAGGCCGTGCCCGGTGACCGTGCAGACCACCCTCGACCCGGCCGGGATGCGACCGGCGGCGCCCTGCTGGAGCAGCCCGGCCACGCTCGCCGCGCTGCCCAGCTCGACGAAGACCCCGACCTCCCGCGCCAGCAGCCGGTACGCCGAGAGGATCTCCCGGTCGGTGACCGCGGCGATCAGCCCGCCGGAGGCGTCCCGGGCGTCGATCGCCTTCGTCCAGCTCGCCGGGTTGCCGATCCGGATGGCGGTGGCGATGGTCGACGGCTCGTGCACGACCTGACCGTTGACGATCGGCGCCGCGCCGGCCGCCTGGAAGCCGTACATCTTCGGGGCGCGGGTGGCGTTGCCGTCCCGCAGGTCCTCCGAGTAACCCATCCAGTAGGCCGAGATGTTGCCGGCGTTGCCGACCGGCAGGCAGTGGATGTCCGGCGCGTCGCCGAGCGCCTCGACGATCTCGAAGGCGGCCGTCTTCTGCCCGTGCAGCCGGTCGATGTTGACCGAGTTGACCAGGGCCACCGGGTAGTCCTGGGCGAGCTTGCCGGCCAGCGCCAGGCAGTCGTCGAAGTTGCCCTGCACCTGGAGCAGCTTCGCGCCGTGCACCAGCGCCTGGGCGAGCTTGCCCAGCGCGATCTTGCCCTGCGGCACCAGCACCGCGCAGGTGATGCCGGCCCGCGCCGCGTACGCCGCGGCGGAGGCGCTGGTGTTGCCGGTGGAGGCGCAGATGATCACCTTGTTGCCGCCCTCGACCGCCTTGGAGACGGCCATGGTCATGCCGCGGTCCTTGAACGAGCCGGTCGGGTTGGCCCCCTCGACCTTGAGCCAGACGTCGGCGCCGACCCGGTTGGAGAGGACCGGCGCCGGGAGCAGCGGGGTGTTCCCCTCGTGCAGGGTGACGACCGGGGTGGCGTCGGTGACCGGCAGCCGGTCCCGGTACGTCTCGATCAGACCCCGCCACATGTCGCTCTCCTCGCCTCTAGCGCCCCGCCTGGCCGCGGGCCTCTCCAGGGTGGCCCAGCCCGGTCGACGGGCGCCCGGCGCACCCGCGCCTACCCACCAGGCGAGACGTGAACCCCCGCCCGGTCACAGGCCGCCCTCGACCCGCAGCACGCTCGCCACCGAGCGGACGATGTCCAGCCCGCGCAGCTCGCCGACGGTGGCCGCGAGCGCGGCGTCCGGAGCCACGTGGGTGACGATCACCAGGTCCGCGTCGTCGCCCCGGCCGGCGGCACCGCCGCCCGCCGGGCCCTGCCGCACGGTGGCGATCGACACGTCGTGCCGGGCGAAGACGCCGGCCACCGCGGCCAGCACACCCGGCCGGTCGGTCACGTCGAGGCTGATGTGGTACCGGGTCAGCGCCTCGCCCATCGGCCGGACCGGCAGGTCCGCGTACGCGGACTCGCTGGCCGCATGCACCCCGGCGAGGCGGTTGCGGGCCACCGCCACCACGTCACCGAGGACCGCGCTGGCGGTCGGCGCGCCGCCGGCGCCCCGGCCGTAGAACATGAGCTGGCCGGCGGCCTCCGCCTCGACGAAGACCGCGTTGAACGCGTCCCCGACGCTGGCGAGCGGGTGGGTCAGCGGGATCATCGCCGGGTGCACTCGGACGCTGACCGTCTCCCGGCCGGTCGCGTCGGTGCCCCGGGCGGCGATGCAGAGCAGCTTGATCGTGCAGCCCATCGACTTGGCGCTGGCCACGTCCGCCGAGGTCACCTCGGTGATGCCCTCGCGGTGCACGTCGGCCGCGCTGACCCGGGTGTGGAACGCCAGCGAGGCGAGGATGGCGGCCTTCGCCGCCGCGTCGAAGCCCTCCACGTCGGCCGTCGGGTCCGCCTCGGCGTACCCCAGCTCGGTGGCCTCCTCGAGCGCCTCGGCGAAGCCGGCGCCGGTGGCGTCCATCGCGGAGAGGATGAAGTTGGTGGTGCCGTTGACGATGCCGGTGACCCGGTTGATCCGGTCCCCGTGCAGCGACTCGCGCAGCGGCCGCAGCAGCGGGATCGCCCCGGCGACGCTGGCCTCGTAGTAGAGGTCCGCACCGCCCTCGGCGGCCGCGTCGTGCAGCGTCGCGCCGTCCTCGGCGAGCAGCGCCTTGTTGGCGGTGACCACGCTCTTGCCCGCGCGCAGCGCCTCGACCAGCCAACCGCGGGCCGGCTCGATGCCGCCGACGACCTCCACCACGACATCCACGTCGTCCCGCTTGATGAGGCCGAGCGCGTCGGTGGTGAAGAGGCCGGGGTCGACCGGCAGGTCGCCGCGGTCCCGGCCGAGCCGGCGGACGGCGATGCCCGCGATCTCCAGCGGGGCGCCGATGCGGGCGGCGAGGTCGGCCGACTGCTCGTGCAGCAGCCGAACCACGTCGCTGCCGACCGTGCCACAGCCGAGCAGCGCCAAGCGCACAGGTGAGGTCATCCGACATCCAATGCGAGCAGGTCTTCTTCGGTTTCCCGTCGAACGATCAGACGGGCCCGACCGTCGCGGACGGCGACGACCGGCGGGCGCGGCACATGGTTGTAGTTGCTGGCCATGCTCCGGCAGTACGCCCCGGTACCGGGCACCGCGACAAGATCTCCGGGCTGCACGTCGGCGGGCAGGAATTCATCCTTCACCACGATGTCCCCGGACTCACAATGCTTTCCCACCACGCGGGCGAGCAGCGGATCCGCCGTCGACGCCCGGTTGGCCAGCGTCGCCGAGTACGACGCGTCGTACAGGGCGGTGCGGATGTTGTCGCTCATCCCGCCGTCGACGCTCACGTACGTCCGCAGGCCGTCCACGTCCTTGACCGTGCCGACCTCATACAGGGTCAAGACGGCGGCCCCGACGATGGCCCGGCCCGGCTCGATGGAGAGCTGCGGTACGGCCAGCTTCTCCGCCGCGCACTCGCCGTCGACGATCTTGCGCAGCCGCTTGGCCAGCTCGTGCGGGGCCGCCGGGTCGTCCTGGGTGGTGTACGCGATGCCGAAGCCGCCGCCCAGGTCCAGCTCGGGCAGCTCGACCCCGCGCGCGTCGCGGATCTGCGCCTGCAGGCCGAGCACCCGGCGGGCGGAGACCTCGAAGCCGTTGGCGTCGAAGATCTGCGAGCCGATGTGCGAGTGCAGCCCGCGCAGCTCCAGCACGCCCTCGTCGAGGATCTTGAGGGCGGCCGCGGCGGCCGCCCCACCGGCGAGGGAGAAGCCGAACTTCTGGTCCTCGTGCGCGGTGGCGATGAACTCGTGGGTGTGCGCCTCGACGCCGACGGTGACCCGGACCAGAACCTTGGGGCGTACCCCGCGCTCCCGGGCGATCGCGGTCAGCCGGTCGATCTCGGCGAACGAGTCGACGATGATCCGGCCGACCCCGGCGTCCACCGCCCGGGTGAGCTCGGCCACGGACTTGTTGTTGCCGTGGAACCCGATCCGCTCCGCCGGCATCCCCGCCGACAACGCGGTGGCCAGCTCACCGCCGGTGCAGACGTCGAGGAAGAGCCCCTCCTCGGCGATCATCCGGACCACCGCCCGGCAAAGGAACGCCTTGCCGGCGTAGTAGACGTCGGCGTCCGGGAAGGCGGCCCGGAAGTCCCGGCAGCGCGACCGCAGGTCGTCCTCGTCGAGGACGTACACCGGGGTGCCGAACTCGGCGGTGATCTCCCGGACGCTCAACCCGGCGACGGCGAGTGCGCCGTCGGCGGCCCGGGTCACGTTCCGCGGCCAGAGCTGCGGCACCAGGTCGTTGACGTCGCCCGGCGGACGCAGCCAGGGCGGCCGGCTGCCGATGTCGCCGTGCAGGGCACCGGCCTCGTGCGCGCGCATGGGGTGGGTTACATCCTCTCGGGAGCGGAGACGCCGAGCAGGTGCAGGCCGTTGGCGATGACCACCCGGGTGGCGTCGTTGAGCCAGAGCCGCGCCCGGTGCAGGTCGGTGGTCTCCTCGTCGCCGCGGGGCAGGATCCGGCAGTTGTCGTAGAACCGGTGGTACGCCCCGGCCAGCTTCTCAAGGTAGCGCGCGACCAGGTGCGGACCCCGCAGCTCTGCGGCGGACGCCACTACGGCGGGGAACTCGGCGAGCGCCTTGAGCAGCTCGTTCTCCTTCTCGTGGGAGAGCAGCTCGGCGTGGAAGTCGGCGGCGTCGCCGCGGGTCAGCGCGACCTCGGCGGCGTTGCGCCCCACGCTGGCGGTACGCGCCGCGACGTACTGGACGTAGTAGACCGGGTTGTCGCGGGTGGCCCGGGTCCAGAGCTCCACGTCGATGTCGATCGGCGAGTCGCTGGAGTAGCGGGCCAGCGCGTACCGGGCGGCGTCCACGCCGATCGCGTCGACCAGGTCCTCCAGGGTGACCACGGTGCCGGCCCGCTTGCTCATCCGCACCGGGGCGCCCTCGCGGACCAGGTTCACCAGCTGGCCGATGAGGATCTCCAGGTTGCGGTCCGGGTCGTCGCCGAAGCAGGCGGCCATCGCCTTCATCCGGCCGATGTAACCGTGGTGGTCGGCGCCCAGCATGATCACCACGCGCTCGAAGCCGCGCTCGCGCTTGTCGAGGTAGTAGGCACAGTCGGCGGCGAAGTACGTCCACTCGCCGTTGGACTTGCGCAGCACCCGGTCCTTGTCGTCGCCGAAGTCGGTGGTGCGCAGCCAGGTGGCGCCCTCGGACTCGAAGATGTGGCCCTGCTCGCGCAGCCGGTTGAGGGCGAGGTCCAGCTCACCCCGGTCGTGCAGGTCCTTCTCGTTGAAGTAGGTGTCGAACTCGACGCCGAAGTCCCGCAGCGACGACCGGATCTCGTCGAACATCAGCGCCACGCCCTCGACCCGGAACACCTCCTGCGCCGCGGCGTCGTCCAGCTCCAGCACGTCGGGCCGGCGGTTGCGCACCTCGGTGGCGATCTCCGCGATGTACGCGCCGCCGTAGCCGTCCTCGGGGGCCGGCTCACCCTTCGACGCGGCGAGCAGGGACCGGGCGAACCGGTCGATCTGGGAGCCCGCGTCGTTGAAGTAGTACTCGGTGCCGACCTGTGCCCCGGTGGCCCGGAGCAGCCGGCTGAGCGCGTCGCCGACGGCCGCCCAGCGGACCCCTCCGATGTGCACCGGGCCGGTCGGGTTCGCCGAGACGAACTCCAGGTTGATCTTCTGGCCGGCGAGCTGGTCGCTGCGGCCGTACTCCGGCCCGGCCTCGACGATCACCTTGGCGAGCTGCCCGGCGGCAGCCGCGTCGAGCCGGATGTTGAGGAAGCCCGGGCCGGCGATCTCCACCGACTTGATCCCCGGCGCCCGGCCGAGCTGCTCGGCCAGGGCGGCGGCCAGCTCCCGCGGCGGTACGCCCACCTTCTTGCTGAGCTGCAGCGCCAGCGTCGAGGCGTAGTCGCCGTGCTCGGGATTGCGGGGTCGCTCGACGGCGGTCTGCGCGGGCAGCGCGGAGCGATCCAGCCCCCGGTCTGCGAAGACGGCATGGGCTGCGGAGAGGACGACCTCGGCGAGTTCTGCGGGAGTCACCGATCCATGTTATCGGGGGTAGACTCGGGCACCGCGGCGGCGACCCAGCATGTGAACCGGCCCGCCAGCCTCCCTGACCGACCGACCTGACGAGGCACGATGAGCATCAGCACCCCGGGCGGCCCGGAGCGCCGTCCGACCGTGGTCAGCACCGGCAAGAAGCCGGCTGCCGGCCGGCCGGCCGCTGCCGACAAGACGGCCGGCGGGAAGGCCGGGGCCGGCAAGGGCACGCCTCGGCAGACCGGCGGCGGCAAGGGCCGCAAGCCGGTCGCGCCGGTCAAGGTGAGCCAGGGCCGCTCCTGGGGCCCGATCGCCCTCTTCGTCGCCGTCGGCGTTCTGGCCGCCGCGATCATCGGCTGGGGTGCCTGGGCGGTGTACCAGGGCTCCCAGCCGTGGCAGAAGCGGGCCGACGCGATCAAGGGCATCGTGGACTACCGCGAGAAGGACAAGCAGCTCGTCCAGGGCGGCCAGCACCAGCAGGGCTCGATCAAGTACACGATCACCCCGCCGGTCGGCGGCCCGCACAACCCGGCCTGGCAGAACTGCATGGGCGACGTCTACGACGCCCCGATCGCGAACGAACACGCGGTGCACAGCCTGGAGCACGGCACGGTGTGGATCACCTACCGCCCCGACCTGCCCGCCGACCAGGTGGCCAAGCTCAAGGCCAAGGTCCAGGGCAAGGAGAAGCTGATGCTCAGCCCGTACGAGGGGCTGGACAAGCCGATCTCGCTGCAGGCCTGGGGCTTCCAGCTCAAGGTCGACAACGCCGACGACTCGCGGATCGACGAGTTCATCAAGACCCTGCGGGTCAACGCCTCCGTCGAGGGCCCGAACGCCAACTGCGCCCAGGGCGTGACCGCGACCGGCACCACGCCGCGTGACATGGGCAACCAGATGGACCAGCCCACTCAGTAAGGACGCCCGATGACTGCTCCCGCGACGACGGACAGCGCGCTCGACGAGAGCCCGGCCACCGACGACGGTGGCCGGGGGTCGGCGCGCCGGTTCGGCACGCTGGCGCTGGCCGCCGCCATCGTGGTCGGCCTCCTCCTCGGGTACGCGGGCGGCCTGCTGACCCCGACGTTCACCCGGCCGGGGAACAACTCCGCCGAGGCGGGCTTCGCCCGGGACATGACCAGCCACCACGCGCAGGCGGTCGAGATGGGGCTGATCGCCTTCCAGCGCGGCGAGGACTCCGAGGTGCGCCAGATCGGTGGGGACATCGCCACCGGCCAGCAGGGTGAGATCGGCACCATGCAGACCTGGCTGCGCTCGTGGGGGTTGGACCCGACGGGTGACCAGCCGCCGATGGCGTGGATGCCGGACGGCGCCGGGCAGGTGCACGACGGCCTGATGCCGGGCATGGCCACCCCGGAGGAGATGGAGAAGCTGCGCGCGGCGAAGGGGCACGAGCTCGACGTGCTCTTCCTGCAGCTGATGATCCGCCACCACCTCGGCGGGATCCACATGATCCAGGGGATCCTCGACGAGGGGCACGACGACGACGTGCTGGCGGTCGCGCAGACCATGAAGAACACCCAGCAGACGGATCTGACCAACCTGCAGGCCGCGCTGAAGCGGCTGGGCGGCTGACCGCCCCCTTTCACCAGCAGAGGCCCGCGTCGTCATGGCGCGGGCCTCTCTTCATCCCGACACCCTTTGTCCGTTATGCGCGTTAAACGCATATCACGCCGTCCGACCCATAGCGTCGCTTGAAGACTTTTCTCCCCACATATCGTGACCAGATGCGATTCGGCCTCGTTGCCCAGGACGTGGGGGTTGCACTCAGAGACGCAGGGCGTTCGGTCACGAGCTGGTGCCGGCGCCACACCATCGGTGGTGACGGAGCGGTGGCAGCCGTCCGTCGCGGAGTGCGGCAGGGCGAGTCGGGAACGCTCAGCCGCGAACAGGAACTCGAACTGATCGACGTGCTGCGGGGCGTCCACCCCGACGAGTTGGGCCTGGACGAGGAGCTCTGGACGCGACAGAGCCTGACCACCCTCATCGAGCGCCGGTTCGACCTGGCGATGGACCCCGGCACGGTCGGGGCGTACCTGCGGGCCTGGGGGTTGGGTCCGCGGGAGCCCCGAGAGCGGGCCTGCGGCCTCTGCGTCGGCGCGGTCGAGCGCTGGGTGCGCAGCGTGTACCCGGCCATCACCCGGGCCGCCCA
Organism: Micromonospora globispora; assembly: GCF_003857015.1. GTDB lineage: Bacteria > Actinomycetota > Actinomycetes > Mycobacteriales > Micromonosporaceae > Micromonospora > Micromonospora globispora. Next base: position 10,960 of record NZ_QGGF01000319.1, read on the forward strand.
GGAGCACCTCGCGGAGGTCTACTGGATCGGCCGGGTACGTCTGCGGGGCACCATGCCGGCGGCGGACGTGATCTCCGCGGTCTCCTCCCGGGGCCGGGTGCGGTTCATGATCACCACGCCGTCGGTCGACCCGCCGCTCCCCCGCGACTTCGTGCTGCGGCTCAGCGGCGCGGAAGAGCGCACCGTGCACCTGATCGTCGACGGCTCGTGGCCCCGCAACGAGTGGCCCCGCCGCCTCCCCGCCCGGATCGTCCTGCACCCCCTGCCCAGCTGCGGCCGCGCGGTGGCCGCCGCCTGACCGACACCCTCCCCCGTGATCATGGAGTTGGCGGCGACGTGGATCTTCCCCGCTGCCGCCAAGTCCATGATCACCGCGTCTGAGGGTGGCGCGGCGCGCTGGATACCGATTCGGCGATCGGGGGACGGGTTTGCTACTCTTCTCGGGTCGCTGAGCCCCCGTAGCTCAGGGGATAGAGCACCGCCCTCCGGAGGCGGGGGCGCAGGTTCGAATCCTGCCGGGGGCACCAGACGAAGAGAGCCCGGGCCACAGGCCCGGGCTTTTTCGTGTCCGCCAACGGGTGATCGGGTCAGCCGGCCTCGCGGCGGGCCCGCGCCCGCCGCTTGCCCTCGTGCATCGCCTGCACCCGGGCCACCGGGATGGCCCGCCCCTCGGCCACCAGGTCCGCCGGCAGGAGCTGCGGCGCGGGCAGCGCCTCGGCCCACGGGTCCCGCCCGGCGACCAGCGCGGGCACGGTCCGCACGGTGAAGTCGGCCGGCTTCACCGCGTCCAGGTCGTCCCAGCCGACCGGGTACGACACCGGCGTCCCCGGTCGCACCCGCGGGCTGTACGTGGCCACCACCGTCGCCCCGTACGCCCGGGTCGAGTCGACGAAGACCCGACCGCCCCGGTCCTCCTTGATGAACGCGGTGGTGGCGAGCGCCGGGTCGAGTCGTTCCGCCCGGGCGGCGAGAGCGCGGGTGGCGGCGGCCATCTCCTCGGCGGTGGCCGCCGGGTCGACCGGCACCACCACGTGCACGCCCTTGGCGCCGCTGGTCTTCACCGCCCCGGCCAGCCCGGTGTCGGCGAGCGCCTGCCGGACCAGCAGCGCGGCCCGGACCGCCATCCCGAACGAGTCACCCTCCGGCGGGTCGAGGTCGAGCACCAGGTGGGTGGGATGATCGGGGCGGTCCGCGGTGCTCAGGGTCGGGTGATACTCCACCGCCCGCTGGTTGGCGAACCAGAGCAGGGTCCGGCGGTCGTCGCAGAGGGCGTACGAGATCCGCCGGTGTGACGCCTCCGCCCAGACCGACGTCCGGCGCACCCAGTCCGGGGTGTACTTCGGCAGGTTCTTCTGCATGAACGGGTCCTGGCCGCGCAGCACCCGGATCACCGAGAGCGGCCGACCCCGCAGCTGCGGCAGGATCGGGTCCCGCACCGCGTCCAGATAGTCGACCAGGTCCCGCTTGGTGGCGTCGGCCCCGTCGAAGAGGGGTTGGTCCAGGTTGGTCAGTGACACGCCGTCCCGGGTCTCGTCAGCGCCCATCCGTTCACCCTTCCGGCCCGGCCCGGCCGGGGCAACCCGACACGGCGGCGGGGCGAGGTCAGACCCAGAACGTGTCGTGCCGCAGGAAGAACTCGGTCCGCTCCTCCTCGCTCTTTCCGGCCAGGTCGAGCAGCCCCTCGAAGTAGCCCTCCCGGGGTGCGCCGGGGGCGAAGTGCAGCAGCATCGAGGCCGGCTCGCCGGACTCGTTGCGGAACGCGTGGACGCCACCCTCCGGGACGTGCACGAAGTCGCCGGGCACCGTGTCGATCCACCGCCGGCCGTCGTAGATCCGCACGGTGCCGGCGAGGATGAAGAAGGACTCCGAGATGGACCGGTGGAAGTGCGGCTCGGGACCGCTCGGCCGCGGCCCCATGTCCCAGCGGTAGAGGCCGAACTGCCCCTTGGTCGACGCGCCGGTGGCCAGGTAGTGGGCCGTACCGCCGGTGGGATAGACCAGCTCCGGTGGATGGTCCACGGGCCGGTAGGTGGCGGTCGCCTCGCCCCCGTCCCCGGAATAGCGCGGCGGTGGGTAGGTCACCGTGCCTCCTCTCCCGTCCGGAACACCTCATCGCCGGCTCGGATCGCGGCGAGCATCTCGACGGTACGAGCACGGGCGGCCGCGTACACGCCCGAACCGAAGCTGATCCGGGCGACGCCGAGCGCGGCGAGCGCGGCGAGGGACGGCGTACCGGGCCGGGCCAGCACGTTGACCGGGACGTCCAGCTCGGCGACCAGCGCGCGGATCGCCGCGGGCTCGGCCAGCACGATGGGGTAGACGCAGTCGGCGCCGGCGGCGCGGTAGCGCCGGGCCCGGCGTACCGCCTCGGCGAGGCACCCGTCGGGCGGGCCGGCGGCGCGCAGGAAGACGTCCACCCGGGCGTTGAGCACCAGGTCCACCCCGGCCTCCCGGGCTGCCGCCCGGATTCCGGCGAGCAGGTCGGCCTGCTCCTCGGGGTCGTACAGCTCGTGGGTACGCGGGTCGGAGTCCTCGATGTTGCAGCCGACCGCCCCGGTCGCCAGCAGCCGCTCGACCAGCTCGGCCGGGCGCAGCCCGTACCCCCGTTCCAGGTCGGCGGTGACCGGGACGTCGACCGCGGCGGCGATCCGCGCCACCGCGTCGAGCATCTCGCCGACCGGGGTGGCCTCGCCGTCGGCGTGGCCGAGCGCCTCGGCGACGGCGCCGCTGCTGGTGGCGACGGCGAGGAAGCCGGCGGTCACGACGGCCCGGGCGGACCCGGCGTCCCAGGCGTTGGGCAGGATCAGCGGGTCGCCGGGCCGGTGCAGCGCCCGCAGCGCGGCGGCCCGGTTGGCGGGAGTCAGCGCGGTCATGCAGGGGATTTTCGCCCGCCGGGGTGGCCCACTCTAAGCTCCAATTCCATGCCGATGGACTGGGCCGATTTCGGCGTCGACCTCCACCTGGAGCTGGACGCGAGCGACGGCCGGCGGGCCGGACTGGAACGAGCCGTGCGGGAGGCCATCCGCGACGGCCGGCTGCCGCCGTCGACCCGGCTGCCCGCCACCCGCACACTCGCCGCCGAGCTGGGCCTCTCCCGGGGGACGGTCAGCGCCGCCTACGACCAGCTCGTCGCCGAGGGCTGGCTGGTCGCCCGGGTCGGTGCCGGTACCGAGGTCAGTCCGCACCGCCGGGCCGCCCCACCGCCCGCCGCGTCGCCGCCCGGTCCCACCC
>NZ_QGGF01000357.1 GCF_003857015.1 Micromonospora globispora
CACCGAGGATCTCCCGGGTCTGGCAGGCACCGATCCGCACCGCGCCAACCTACCCGCAAGCCGCGAGAGAGCTGGGGCGCATCAGATCAGAACATAGCCGGCCTGGCCCGAAGATCCGGTGCACGAATCTGCCGCTGACAACGGGCACTCCCCGACGATTCGGCCAGCGGGGCGCAAGTCAGGCGCTGCCCGGGGGCGGTGGGGCACTATCGTTCTGGCGTGCACATCCGTTTCGACGTCCCAGCCGATCCCGCCTACCCAGGCCGCGTGGCCGCTGCGCTCAGCAGTGTTCGGCTGCGCAAGTACGGTTATATCGGCGCGGTGCTGGCGGCGGTCGGGGCGATCGGTTTCGCCGTCTCGCGGGGGTTCGCGTGGGGCGACCGGATCTCGCCGCTGTGCATGGCGATGGTCGTGGCTGGCCTGCTGTCGATGCTGTACCCGCCGTGGGTGCGGCTGCGCGCCCGGCGCCGCTCCAGTCGCTACGCTGTCGAGGGCGCCTACGACATCACCGACGACAACATCATGATGCGCAGCGGCTCGGAGTCCGGCGGCATCGCCTGGGACGGGGTCACCAAGGTAAGGGACACCCCTGAGTTCTGGATCGTGTACGTCGGCCGGATGCCGGCGACCGTGATCCCACGCCACTTGATGTCCGCCGAGGACGCCGAGACGTTGCGAGCCTATATGACCAAACGTGGGCTGCTTCAGCTTCGGTGAACTCATTTGCCGCCGATAGCGCGCTGGCGGGTCGTGGTGGGACGCTGACGCTGGTTGGACCCACTGAAGCCGAACTTCTCGGATCGGACCGCACGCCGCTACTTGCTCCTCGCGCGTTTCGCGTTGGCGGCCATCCGAACATCACGAGATGAGTGCGTGCCCAGCCAGCCATGTTCGAGCGGGACCGCGGGCGACAACGATGAATCACGGTGCGGCCATGCGTCCGGTCCGACGAGAGCCAGCGCCCCAAATGCGGTGGGCGGCCCACCTGCCCTGGCGTTGCTGATGCGATTGCACGGTCAGGGCCGGCGGTCGGGGTCGAATCGGTCGGCGAGTTCCGCCAGCACCCCGGACCGGCGCTGCTCACGCTGGGCCGCCGTCTCGTCGGATTGGGCCGTCGCGCGGCGGCTGGCGAGCGTGGCCTGGGCGGCCATCATTCGCAGCCGCGGTCCAAGCCGGGCGAGCGCGTCGTCCGGCTGCACGGCACGCGACAGCAGTTGCACGACCTCCACGTCCTCGTTGTCCAGCGCCCGCGAGACCGCGCACGCATTGATCCTCGCGCCTCGGTCGAGGAGATCCCTGGCAAGGTCGAGGTCGACGGCGTGCGCGCCGACTTGCAGGGAGTTCTCGACCGGAACCCGTCGTTCGAGCAGCCACCGGACGACTGCGGAGGCCCGGTGGAGCAGGGCCACGTCGATGGCGGTCAGCCCGCTGCGAATCTGCTCCGCCGGATCACATCCCAGCGCCACCAGCCGCGCGAGCAGCGCCACGTCGTCGTCGGCTGCGGCCTGGTCTAGGGCGAGACGCCGTAGCCGGCGCTGGGTGACGAGCGTGCCCTGGTCCAAGGCGCGGCGCCAGTCGAGCACGGTTGCCTGCACGAGTTGGCGCAGCTTCGCCGCAGCGGCCCGCGCGTGCGGGTCGCCGCTGTCTGCCAGGTCGTCGATGGCATCGCGCATCTCCGCGCCCGTGTCGTCCTCCGCCTCCCAGGGGTCGTGCTCCAGCACCAGTCGACCGAACAGCGCCCGCAGGTCGTCGGCGAGCCGCCCGGCCCGGTCGCCCGCATGCAGCTCCCAGCCGGGTGGCAATCCCTGCCGCCAGCACACGACGGCGCCGTGGTCCGGGCCGATGGCGGTGTGCACGTAAACGCGGTCGAGGTACTCGAAGCCACCGATCGGCAGGTGGACGAGCCGGCCGGACCAGTCCGGCTGGTGTTCCTCGGCCAGTTTGCGCTCGTGCTCGATCCAGCCCCACAGGTCGTGATAGTCGCCGCTGTCCGGGTAGAACAGCTCTGTGAACGACACCGGGACGTCTTGGCCGTCGAGGTCGGCGCACAGGTCGTAGTCGAGTCGCCCGCCGAAGGCGGTTCGCCATAACGCGACGAGCGAATCGGGAAGCGGCCCGGCGCACCGCTCGGCCACCGCGGCGAGTGTCGCGTCATCGATCGGAGGCTGCGCGTCCAGGATGAGCCGTCCGGCGAACAGCGCGATGCCGGCCTCGCTGAGAATCCGCCGTTCCTGGCCGGAAGATGGTTCGAGCAGGGCATCATCCGGTGCAGCGGTCACCGGCGCAGTCTAGAGGCTGGGTCCCTACCGATGAACCACCAGAGACCAGGAGCGGGGTCTGTCGCGCTGGTGCCGTTCATACTCGATGCCGCGCAGCGCTAACGCCGCCTCACCCCGGCCTAATGCCGCACTCATTTGCCGCTGGGCGCGCTGTCGTGCCGAGATGAGGACGTTCGATCAAGCAGCACGCCGTACCGCATCGCCTGTGCTTCGCCCAGTCAGTTTGGTGTAGGCGTGACGTATCGGGCTGGCAACCGTGGCGTGCTCCGTCTCGAATGGTTCCGGCCTGGTCAGGCGTTGGTAGGTGGTGGGGCCGCATGCGGCGCCGGCGGCGTCTGTCCTGGTCGGGAACATCAGGCGGGTGCGGCCGAGGCGGTTGCTTCAACGCGCGGCGGGGGGCTCGGCAGGCGGGTCAGCGTGGACACCAGGCAGAGCATCGGTACCAGCGCCGTCAGTGTCCACATGAGACCGACGAGTTCGGCGGCCGCGCTGATGAGTGCGGGGCCGAGCAGGATTCCCGCATAGGTGAACGTGGTGAACCGCGCGACGAAGGTTGCGGTCCGCTGGCCGCCGGCCTGCCCAACCGCACTGAACGTCAACGGGAGCAACACGGAGCTGCCGAGCCCGGCGACGAGGAACCCGGCGACCGCGGTGGCGGGGCGCGGTGCTGTCACGGCAATGGCGAGCCCGGCCGCGGCCACGAGTCCGCCGGTGCGGAACACCGGCTGGCGGCCGTACCGGGAAGTGAGCCGGTCGCCGACCAGCCGCCCGCTGGTCTGGCCGGCGGTGTACGCGGTGACGGTGCCCGCGGCGATGCTCAGGGACGCACCGCGAATGTCGTGCAGGAAGACCGCGCCCCAGCTGAGGACGGCGCCCTCGTAGAGCATGAGAGCGGTACCGGTCAACCCCAGGGCCACGACGGTCCGGCTCCAGCCGGCCCGCCAGTCGACGCGCCCGCGAACCGCGCGCCGGCCGTGGCGCCGGTCCACGCTCGCAGGTAGCAGGAACGGGCCGAGCGCCACCCCGCCGATGAGCAACGCGATCGCGGTGCCCGTCAGGTGTACGGTCAGGGAGACGCCGGCGTGCGCGAGGCCAGCCGTAATGAGCGAGGCGAGGACCGCGCTGACACTCCACGCGCCGTGGCAGCCGTTGAGGATGGGCCGGCCGGCGCGGCGCTCGGCAGCGACCGCGTGGGCGTTCATCGCCGCATCCGTCGTGCCGTGTACCGCGCCGAGGACGGTGAGGACAGCGGCCAGGGCTGCGACGCCGTGGACCCAGCCGATGAGCGCGAGCAGTACCGGCATCACGGCAAGGGACACGCGCAGCACGGGGCGGCTGCCGACCCGGGCGACCAGCGTATCGACGGCCTGCATGCTGGCGAGCGCGGCGACGGCGAACAGCACGCCGAGCACGCCGAGCTGACCGTCGGTCAGGTGGTACACCACCTTCGTCGTCGGTATCCGCACGATGTAGGTCGACAGCGTCAGTCCATTGAGGAAGAAGACGGCGGTCGCGGGCCAGCGGCCGGTTGTGGTTGTCATGCCCGGTCGACGATCCGCCCTGGCCGGTCTTCGACCCGCATGAGCTATGTCACAGCTCGTCGTGGCGGTGGCGCAGGAAGCGCCGCTCCACCTCCGTCGGCGCGAGCGCGATGGCCTGCTCGTACGCTGTCGCCGCCTCCGCCCGCCGATCCAGCCGGCGCAGCAGGTCGGCGCGGGTGGCCGGCAGCAGATGGTACCCCCGGAGCCGACCGGACGCCGCAAGCGCATCGACCAACCGCAGGCCCGCCTGCGGACCCTCGGCCATGGCGACCGCAACCGCCCGGTTGAGCTGGACCACCGGCGATCCGGTCAGCCCGGCGAGCTGCTCATACAGGCAGGCGATGCGCGGCCAGTCGGTATCCGCCGCCGTGGCCGCGGCGGCATGGCAGGCCGCGATAGCGGCTTGGAGCTGGTACGGCGTGGGGGTACCCGTGAGCAGCCCGCGACCTTCGTCGATCAGCGTGCGGTCCCAGCGGCTACGGTCCTGCTCGTCCAGCGGGACCAGGTCACCGTTTCGGTCCGTGCGCGCCGCCGCCCGGTCGTGCTGCAACAGCATGAGCGCGAGCAACCCGCGCACCTCGGTCTCCGTGGGCATCAGCCGCGCCAGCAGCCGGCCAAGCCGGATCGCTTCCCCGGCGAGCTCCCGGCGCCCGGAGTACCCCTCGTTGAACAGCAGGTAGAGCACGCCCAGTACGCCGGTAAGACGCTCCGGCAGCAGATCCGCCGGCGGTACCCGGTACGGGATGCCCGCCTCACGAATCTTGCGTTTGGCGCGGACCACCCGCTGCGCCATCGTCGCGGTCGACGTCAGAAACGCCCGCGCGATCTCCTCGGTCGTCAGGCCACCGACCGTCTGCAGGGTCAGCGCTACCCGCGCGTCCAGCGTCAGCGCAGGGTGGCAGCACGTGAAGATGAGGCGCAGCCGGTCGTCGGTCCACTCGTCGTCGCCCGCGTCCGGCGCCTCGGCAAGCTCCTGCAGCTTGGCCGCCTCGACATTCGCGCGGCGCAACCGATCCAGCGCACGGTTACGCGCCGTCGTGGTCAGCCACGCGCCGGGGCGCCGGGGTACGCCGTCAGCGGGCCACCGCAACAATGCCGCCTCAAAGGCGTCCTGGACGCACTCCTCGGCCAGCTCCCAGTCACCGGTCAACCGGATGACGGTGGCCAGTACCCTCAGCCGCTCGGCACGGAAGGCCCTGGCCACCGCGTCCGGAGCATTCACGTCTCCCAGAACCGGCCCTCCCAGATCGGGCGCAGTTCAAGGGTCCCGAACTGCGCCGCCGGGTGCCTGGCCGCCACCTCGATCGCCTCGTCGAGGTCCGTGCAATCGAGGATGTCGAACCCGGCGATCTGCTCCTTGGTCTCCGCGAACGGCCCGTCCGCGACCAGTACCTCGCCGTTTCGCACCCGTACCGTCGTCGAGTCGCGGATCGGTCGCAACCGGTCGCCTGACTGCCGGACACCGCGGCGCTGCATCTCCTCGACCCACGCCGTCGGATCAGCGTTGCGCTCCTCGTCCTCGGCGACGCAGACCAGCATCACATACCGCACGCCTCCTCCTTCCGTCACATGTCTAGCAGGACGACGAACGGCAACACCCCGGCATCGACAGCCGCCCCCATCGTGTCTGCATCGGCCCGAAGGCCGAGACCGAGGCGTGGCGCCGACGAATGTGGGTTATCAGGGTGTCGCGTTGCCTGCTTCTGCGGCCGATCTCCGGTGGCCGCCACCGTACAGACCGCGGTGCCGCGAGACTCGTCACGGCGCAGCAAGATCATTTGATCTGTCGAGCGCCGAGACTGTCCGTGTCGCCTGCCCGCGGCGCTCGTCTACCGGGAGTACGGTCGTCCGGACGACCGGTCCTGTTCGTTGCTCGTCAACGTGGGCGCGACCCGTGGCCGGCAACCAGTAATCGGAACAGATCCCGCTTGCCCAAAGCGAGGCATCCGGATCTGCCGCCGACCATGCGTCACGTTGAGTGACAGGGCGTGGCGGCACTCGACGCGCGGTCCTGCCGAAGACAGCGTCTCCGTGCGCTGGTGTGCGACGCTGCGTGCGACGCGTTGACTCGCCTGCCGGAGACACACATGGACGTGGCATGGATCGCGACCGATCCTGGAAGTGGCGACCTGGCCTCCACGGAAACCCGGTCTGACGTCGACGGCTTCATGTCCCGGCTCCAGCACCTTCTGAGCGCCGGAGAGGGATACACCGAGGTACGCCGCGTCGAGGCGGACTACCCCCTGTTGACGTTCTCGTTCAGAGGGGGCTACGCAGTCATGCACCTGTTTGAGTCCCCAGACGACTGCCGCCTTCTTCATGGGGATGGCGGGCTGCCCGCGACGAAAACCGTCGAAGTCCCGGTGCTCGGTGACGACTGCACGTTCTCAGGTGACTTCGTCTCCAGCGTGACCAAGGCAACGGCGGCAATCGCCGCCTTCATCGATGGTGCTCCAGCCGAACGACTCGGAGAGTGGGTTCGGCTCTAAGCCCGCGCAGTGCCGTTTTGGTCGTCAGCATCGCTTGATCAGGTGCGCGCTCGTGCCGAATTGAGCGCGTCACCGCGCCGTCGGTGGCCAGGCGATTCGCTACCGTGCGAGCAGGGAGCGCAGCACTTTGATGATCTCATCAGGTGCTTCCTCCGCCATGAAGTGCCCGGCCGACGTGGTGCGGTGCTCCAGATCAGCGGCCCAGGTGCGCCACAGCGCGGCGGCGTCGTAGCCGAGTGCGGCTCCCCAATCCTGCTGGACGACGGTGACCGGCATGGACAGTCGGTTCCCGGCGGCTCGGTCGGCCTGGTCGTGTTCGATGTCGATGCCGGCCGAGGCGCGGTAGTCGGCGACGATGGAGGGGACCGCCTCGCGGGAGGCTTTCAGGTACTCCGCCCGCAGGTCCGCAGGAATGGCCTGCGGGTTCTGGGCCCATGCGTCGAGGAAGTAGCCGAAGAAGACGTCCGCGCTGGCGCTGATCATTTGCTCGGGCAGGCCGGGTGGCTGGGCCATCAGGTACAGGTGGAAGGCAACCGCGGCGGTGGACCCGTGCAGGATGTCCCACATGTCCAGGGTCGGCAGGACGTCGAGGGTGGCGAGGTGGGTGATCGTAGCGGGATGGTCGAGGCCGGCGCGGATGGCGACGAGGGCACCGCGGTCGTGTCCGGCCAGGGCGAAGCGCTCGTGGCCGAGCTTGCTGGCGAGGGTGACGATGTCGGCGGCCATGGTCCGCTTGGAGTACGTGTCGGCGTCGCGCGCATCGGGCTTGTCGCTGGCGCCGTAGCCGCGGAGGTCGGGACAGATCACGGTGTGGTCGGCGGCCAGGTCGACGGCGACGTGCCGCCACATCAGGTGGGTCTGCGGAAAGCCGTGCAACAGCACGATCGGGCTGCCGGCGCCTCCCACCGCCACGTTCAGTGTCACGTCGTCGACCGCGACGCGCTGGTAGTCGAACCCGGGAATGGCAGAAGTCATGATCGTCCTTTTCTCGTCGGTGGACGACTCCAGCGTGCCGATCGCGGATGAGCAACCGATGAGCGCGCTACGTTGAGCCGAGGCGCGGAAGGGCGGTTCGATCAGTGCAGGTCAGATTCGGTGTTCTGGGACCGGTTGTCGCCTGGGACGGCGTCGGCGCGCCGATAGACCTGAAAGGGCCGAAACACCGCGCGGTGCTGGCGCGACTCGTCGTCGCGCGCAGCCGGGTCGTACCGGTCAGCCGCCTCGTCGATGATCTGTGGCAGGAGCCGCCGCCGGGCGCGGTGAGCGCCGTCCGCACGTTCGTTGCGGCGTTGCGGCGCGCGCTCGAGCCGCAGCGTCCACCGCGTGAGCCGGCTCGGTTGCTGGTCACCGAGGGCCCGGGCTACGCGCTTCGGCCGGCACCGGACGCGGTCGACGCCTGGCGGTTCGAGGACGCGGTCGCCGCCGCGTCCACCGCGCCGCCGCACAAGGCACTCGAGCGGATCGATCGTGCCCTGAGCTGGTGGCGGGGGCCCGCGTTCGCCGGCTTCGACGACGAACCGTGGGCGCGCGCCGAGCGTTCCCGGCTCGAACAGCTACGGCTAAACGCGATCGAGCAGCGGGCCGAGGCGCGCCTGACTGTCGGGCGGGCCGCCGACGTCGTACCGGATCTCGACGCCCACGTGGCCGACAATCCGTGGCGGGAGGAGGCGTGGCGGCTGCTGGCTCTTGCCCTGTACCGCTCAGGACGTCAGGGTGACGCGCTTGCGGTATTGCGCCGAGCGCGCAGCCTGCTGCTGGAACAGCTCGGCGTCGATCCGGGCCCGCGGCTGCGTCGCTTGGAGACCGACATCCTCCGCCAGGCCGATCGGGTCAGCGACGGTCCTGGTTCGCCGGGACCGGAACGGGTCTGGGCGGAGACCGCAGCGGCATACGACCGTACCGTGGCGTCCGGTTCCGGGGCTCGGCTGGAGTCGACGGTCGGCCTGCTGCGAAGTCTCGCGGTGACGGGGGCGAGCGGGCTCGAGGCGGCGCGGGAGCAGCGGATCGCGGCCATCGCCGCGGCCGAGCAGTGGGGCGATCCTGAGCTCACCGCCCGGGTAATCGGCGGCTACGACGTGCCTGCGATATGGACGCGCTCGGATGATCCGGTGCAGGCGGCGCAGATCGTGACGGCGGCCGAGCGGGCCCTGGCCGCCCTTCGCCCCGGCCCGTCCGAGGCCATCCGGGCCCGGCTGCTGGCCACGATCGCGGTGGAGTCACGCGGTACGCGCGCGGCGCGCGGGCCCGAGGCGGCCCGGGAAGCGGAGCGGATCGCGCGCCGACTGGGCGATCCGGTCCTGCTGGCCTTCGCTCTGAACGGCGTGTTCATGCAGACCTTTCACCGCGCGGGCCTGGCTCCCGAGCGCGACGAGATCGGCGCCGAGCTGGTCGCGCTCTCCGCCCGGCACGGCCTGGTGACGTTCGAGATCCTCGGTCATCTCGTCCGACTACAGGCCCGCAGCGCGCTCGCGGACTTCGCCACCGCCGACCAGCACGCCGCCGCAGCAGACCGGCTCGCCGAGCGGCACGAACGCCCGCTGGTCGACGTGTTCACCCAGTGGTACCGCGCACTACGACTGGCCGCGACCGGGCCGTCGTCGCAGGCCGCGGAAGCCGCCTACCGCGACGCGGCAGCACAGCTTGCCAACGCCGGCATGCCTGGCGTCGAGCGGGGCCTTCTCCCGCTGGCCCTGCTGTGCTTGCGCGTGTGGCACGGCGACCCGGTCCGCTTCGACGACGACACTGACTGGGGCCCCTACACGCCCTGGGTGCGCCCGCTGGTCCTGCTGACCCGGGACCGCCTGGCCGATGCCGCCGCGGCGCTGCGTCAGACCCCGGATCCGCCGCGCGACCTGCTGTTCGAGGCCCTGTGGTGCCTCACCGCCCAGGCTGCAATCGCCCTGGACGACCGGACGGCGATGAAACGCGCCCGGAGCGAACTCACTCCGGCTGCCAACGAGCTGGCCGGGGCCGGCAGTGGCATGCTCACCATCGGCCCCGTCTCACATCATCTCGACCACCTAGTCGCGGCCCTCAACCGCACCCGATGAGCCGGAGAGCTGCGGCCATGCGATCCAGGTCGCCCCCGGACCACCAGGCCACTGCGATCACGGCCCTCCGCGTCGCGTTCGGCCTGCCGCCGACGATCGACAACAGGCCTTGATCACGTGTCCGGATCTGCCGCGAGTCGCGCGGTCTGGCCGACCGAACGAATAGCCGATGAGAGCGATGTGGCGGTCGAAGGTTGGCGGCGGTGCGGTGGAGTGCAAGGTCGGTGCTGGCCGGAGAGGCCCGGGGTTCAGAACCGTCGATCTTCACCGAACCAGCTGTTGGTCTGCGCCTCGGGTTCCGCGCTTTCGGCGGTTGCAACGATGAGTCGGGGTCGCCTGCCGGGTCTGTTCTAGCGACATCCGACGGAGGAGGAACCATGGGTAAGGTCATCGCATCGATCACAACGTCGGTCGACGGCTACGTCACCGGTCCCGACGACGGACCGGAGCACGGCTTGGGCCGAGGTGGCGAGCGTCTGCACTACTGGGTGATGGGTGGCCCGTGGACCTACGAGGGCGGCCACGACTTCGCGATGCACGGCCCCGACAAGCAGTTCTACGACGAGCTCGTCTCGACGATGGCCTCAGGCGTGGTCGGCCGGGGCATGTACGACGCGGCCGGGGCGTGGGGTGGGACCAACCCCTTCCCTGGGACCCTATTCGTGCTCACCCACCGCACCGCGAACCAGCCAGAGGCGCAGAGCGGGTTCCGGTTCGTCGCGGACCTTGACACCGCGCTCGTCCAAGCGGCTGAGGCGGCCGGGGACGGCGATGTCGCCGTCGGTGGCGGCGCCGACGTCATCCGGCAGGCGTTGGCGGCGGGGAAGGTCGACGAACTGGTCATCTCGACGGCTCCGGTGATCCTCGGTGCGGGTAAGCGGCTGTTCGAGGGGTTCGACCGGGACATCGACCTCCAAGTGGCCAAGGTCTACAGCTCGCCGTATGCCACCCACGTGCGCTACACGGTCACCAAGTAGCCGCCGCAGTCTCGGGCAGCAGGCCACGGCCGGTCAGCCGCCGCGCGCGGACGTCCGGTCATCTGCGATCCGCGCGGCACGCAGCGTGAGGGCTGGAGCTGCCGCTTTCCATCCGGAACTGCCGAGATCAGTGCATCCGATCATGTCACCCGCGTAGGCCCGCCCGTAGTTTCCTGCGGGAGAACAACGCTAAGCAGTTGATCTTTCTGAGCGCCTGTTTCGTGCTTGGTCACGGGCATCAGGCTCGCGTGGCGTGCGCCGCGTTTTTGGATCACGCGGTGCCGTGCGATCGGGATGCCAGTTGAAGTCCTAGCCGGTGAAGTCGGCCGAGGCTTCGTCGACGAGTTCGTCGTACTGGCGCTGACCGCAACGGTAGGGCGGGTGCGTCGCGTTCACCACCGGTTTCTAGGCTGGCCGGATGCAGAAGGTGGCGTTGGTGACCGGGTCGGCGTCGGGGATCGGGGCGGCGACGGCGCGGCGGCTGGCGGCGGACGGGATGACCGTGGTGATTCATTCGCGGTCGAGCCGTGCGGCCGGTGCCGCGTTGGCCGCAGAGCTCGGTGGGACCTATCAGCAGGCGGACCTCGCCGACGAAGCGGCCGCAGCCGGGTTGGTCCCGCGGGTGCTGGCTGATCATGGGCGTCTCGACGTGCTGGTGAACAACGCGGGCATCAGTTGGCCGGTTCCGCACGCGGACCTGGAGGCGCTGACTGCTGCCGACTGGCGCCGACTCCTCGACGTCAACCTGATCGCACCCTGGCTGCTTTGTACGGCGGCCCTACCCGCGCTTCGGGAGTCGAACGGATGCGTCGTGAACGTGACGAGCCACGCCGGCGTCCGCCCGAAGGGCAGCTCGATCGCGTACGCCGCCAGCAAGGCCGCGCTCAACCACGTCACCAAGCTGCTGGCCGCGGCCCTCGGCCCTGACGTCCGGGTCAATGCCGTCGCTCCCGGATTGGTCGACACCCCGCTCACCGCCGACTGGACCGACGCTCACGCGTTGTGGAACACGTCCAGCCCCATGCGTCGCCCGGCCCAACCTTCGGACGTCGCCGACCTCATCTCCGCCGTGATCGACAACTCCTACCTGACTGGTGAGGTGATCCTCCTGGACGGCGGCCTGAACCTTCGCTAGCCGCCTCTGCCGGGGCCGCCTCCTATGATCGCGCGATGTCTTTGGGCCGAGACTTCCAGCGGCTGTGGACCGCCTTCGCCGTGAGTGCCGTCGGGACCGCCATCGGCTCCCGGCGACGAGACCCACTTCGACTTCTGACCCGTCCGCATCCCCAGCCCCGGCGTGCGCTGCTAGCCGCCCAGCTGCCGTTCACCATCGCCGACGTCCGCGCCGCGCTCGCCAGCCGGGACCTCGCGTGCTGGTGCCCGCTCACCGAGCACGGCGAGCGGCCTCGAAGACGTACAGAAACTTTGAACGAACCGCAGGCAGCCGGCTGTGTCCGGTCTCAGGACCTGCGTGACGCATCGGTATCAGGACCTGCGTGACACTCCGCCAAGTCAGGAGGCCCAAAGCCGGGGGCCCGACATCCGGTAGCGGCCTACTGGTGTGCCCGAGCGATGCTCACAGGACCTCTCGCAGCACGTCGTCATATGTCGCCGCGGCCGCTGCTTGGATGGCACGTCCGGTCGGAGTGATCTGCGTGTAGACGCCCCGCCGGTCCGTGTCGCACAGGTAGCGCTCCAGCAGGCCGGCGCTCTCAAGGCGGGCGACCAGCCGGCTCGTGGTGCTTTGCGGCAAGCCGACGAGTTCTGCGACCCGCTGCATCCGCATGCAGCCACTGTCGCTGCCGGCCACGCCGGCGAGGATCTCGTAT
The DNA here is from genome assembly GCF_003857015.1 of Micromonospora globispora. GTDB lineage: Bacteria > Actinomycetota > Actinomycetes > Mycobacteriales > Micromonosporaceae > Micromonospora > Micromonospora globispora. Next base: position 12,166 of record NZ_QGGF01000357.1, read on the forward strand.
TCGGGCGGGGTCAGCTCGTGGCCGGCGCGCAACGCCTGCTCCAGCCGCTGACTCACGGTCGCGTGGAGGCGGTTCAGCTCCTGCCATCGGGCGGCCCTCTCCGCAGCCGCTGTCGTGTCGGTCACGGTGCCTCCCTTCTTGACCAGACTACATCCACCCGGATATTTTCACCTAGATACATCCACTCGGATAGACATGGGATGCGGGTTATGCGGTTTCTCTTCCTCCTGGGCAGTTCGCGACGCGGCGGCAACACGGAACTCTTGGCCCGACGCGCGGCCGACGCACTGCCGGCCAGCGTCGAGCAACGCTGGCTCCGCCTGGACGAGCACCCGCTCGCCCCGTTCGCCGACATCCGGCACGCCGGCGACGGCCGCTACCCCGAGCCCACCGGCAACGAGGCGCTGTTGCTCGCCGAGACGCTCGCCGCCACCGACCTGGTCATCGCGTCCCCGCTGTACTGGTACAACGTCAGCGCGGCCACGAAGCTCTACCTCGACCACTGGGCCGGCTGGCTCCGGATCCCCGGCACCGACTTCCGGGACCGGATGCGTGGCCGAACACTGTGGGCGGTCAGCGCGATCAGCGACGAGGAGTCGGCGAAGGCGGACCCGCTGGTGGCGAGCCTGCGCCTGAGCGCCGAGTATCTCGGCATGCGGTGGGGCGGCAGCCTGCTCGGCTACGCCAACCGCCCGGGCGACGTGCTGCGCGACGCCACCGCCCTCCGCGCCGCCGCCACCTTCTTCAACCAACCCGCACTCGGGGATCGGCTTGCTCACAAGCCGCTGCCAGTCGCGTCACTCCGCGCCTAGCTAGAACCGGGGAACGACCGCTGGCCGGCCCGGCGACGACGGCGGCAATGACCATCGCCTGATCTCCTTCGACGGACAGTTCCCTTGATCGACCCCGGCACTCCGGCATGATCATCTAGCCGGACGTGTCACCCAACATCCGACACCAATCCGTCACGCATCAAGTGGAGCCCGACACGTGTCGTACGCCGTTTGATCCGTGACAGGTTGGCTTCACTTGATGCGTGACACGATGCTCTGGCTCGTCGACTACCCGGTGTGAACGCGGGGCGGCCGGAGAGGGCTGGCCTATCCGCTTCTGCCGATGTGCGCGGGTGAGCCACAGGCTTCAAAGGGTTGCGGTAGACGCCGGCTTCAGACGCTTTCGCTCGACACCGCTTGTTGCCGTCACCAGACTGAGCGGCGGCACGTCCTTCGCGACAACGGCGCCCGCGCCGACGACCGAGCCGCGACCGATTGTCACTCCAGGGGTGACCGTGGCTGCGGCGCCGATCCACACATCATCCTCGATGACGATGGGCGCGTGCGTGATGAAGTCGTACCGTTCGTCGAGTTCGACGGGGTGCCCGGCCGTGCTCAGAGTTACTCGGGGACCGATCAGGACGTGGTCACCGATGGTGATGCCCCCGTAGTCGAGGAAGAAGCATCCCTGATTGATGAACACGCGCTCTCCGAACGATGCTCCAAGCCCGTAGTCGCAATAGAACGGGGGCAGAATGGACAGAGAGTCAGGGATCGGTTCACCGAAGATCTCGGTGAGTACCGTCCTGCGCCCGTCGAGGTCGTCAAACGGCAGCACGTTGAGGCGCGAGGTCAGGTTCATGACGAGATGTACGCGCTCCGCGAAGGATCGTGACTCGGGCGTCCGTGTTCGTAGGCGTTGCTGATTGCGCACGAGGCCATGCTGGCACGGCGAGTCAGAGACCCGGTGACGACCCCCCGCCAGGGAACGCGTCACTCCGTGATCGTGGGGTCCTCATCGAACGTCCGGACCTGCCGCGATCCGCGCGCTCCGGAACGTGACCACCCAGCAGCAGGCCTCGGAGTGTCCGGACATGCCGATGGGCGGGCATTCTTCCGCCCGCCCTTGGAGAACCTGGTTATGAGTTCCGGTATCGCGTGTCCGGTTGTCTGGCCGCTCCTCATGACGAGGCAAGATGGCACGCATGTCCCTGCCCACCCCCACACTGCCTACCC
>NZ_QGGF01000437.1 GCF_003857015.1 Micromonospora globispora
GCGGGAGCGCCGGGTCCACGCCCTGCCCCGCCGGGTCCAGGCCGGCCAGCGCCTCCTGGACGTACTCCGCTTGTGCCACCCGCGGGACGCTAGCGGCGGGGTCCGACACTCCCTCCACGGCGGCCACCGGCTCCTCCTCGGGGAGGTGGTCGTCGTACGGCTCGGTGAGGGGCATGTGGCAAGTCTCCCACCGCGAGCGGGCCCACCGCCCGGTGAGTGAGCCGATCTCTCATCCTAGACCGGTGGTGACTGGTGGGGCCGCCGAGGCGGGAGTGTCGGACCCCGCCGCTAGCGTCCCGCGGGTGGCACAAGCGGAGTACGTCCAGGAGGCGCTGGCCGGCCTGGACCCGGCGGGGCAGGGCGTGGACCCGGCGCTCCCGCTGTACGCGACGACCTTCGTGGTGGTCGACCTGGAGACCACCGGCGGCGCACCGGACGGCGGCGGGATCACCGAGATCGGCGCGGTGAAGGTGCGCGGCGGTGAGCAGCTGGGGGTGCTCGCCACGTTGGTCAACCCGGGGGAGCCGATTCCGCCGTTCATCACCGTGCTCACCGGGATCACCCAGGCCATGCTCATCCCGGCGCCGCCGATCGAGCAGGTGCTGCCGAGCTTCCTGGAGTTCATCTCCGACGCCGTGCTGGTCGCCCACAACGCCCCCTACGACGTGGGCTTCCTGAAGGCCGCCTGCGCGAAGCACGGCTACCGCTGGCCCAACCCCCGGGTGCTGGACACCGCGGCGCTGGCCCGCCGGGTGCTCACCCGCGACGAGGTGCCCAACCGCAAGCTCGGCACGCTGGCCGCCTACTTCCGCACCGCCACCCAGCCGACCCACCGGGCGCTCGACGACGCCAAGGCCACCGTCGACGTCCTGCACGGGTTGATCGGCCGGCTCGGCGGGCACCGGGTGGAGACGGTCGGCGACGCGATCGAGTTCGCCAGGGCGGTCACCCCGACCCAGCGCCGCAAGCGGCACCTGGCCGAGGGGTTGCCCAAGATACCTGGGGTCTACATCTTCCGGGCCGCCGACGACCGGCCGCTCTACGTCGGCACCTCCGGTGACATCGCCACCCGGGTGCGCAGCTACTTCACCGCCGGGGAGAAGCGGGCCCGGATCTCCGAGATGCTGGCCGCCGCCGAGCGGGTCGAGGCGGTCGAGTGCGCCCACGCGCTGGAGGCCGAGGTGCGCGAGTTGCGGCTGATCGCCGCGCACGCGCCACCGTACAACCGCCGGTCCAAGTTCCCGGAGCGGATGGTCTGGCTCAAGCTGACCGACGAGGCGTACCCGCGGCTGTCGGTGGTGCGCAACCTCGCCCCGACCGACACGGCGTACCTGGGTCCGTTCCGGTCCCGGCAGGCGGCCGAGCTGGCCGCGGCCGGGTTCCACGACGCAGTGCCGCTGCGCCAGTGCACCCACCGGCTGTCGCGGCGCACCACCATGCCGGCCTGCGCGCTGGCCGAGCTGGGTCGCTGCCCGGCGCCCTGCGAGCACCGGATCTCACCCGAGGAGTACGACGACCGCGCCGCCACGCCCTTTCGTACGGCGACCACCAGCGACCCGCAGGTCGTGATCGACGCGCTGCTCGCCCGGATCGAGGTGCTCTCCCGGGACCAGCGCTACGAGGAGGCGGCGGTGGTGCGGGCCCGGCTGGCGGCGGTGCTCCGGGCGGCGGTGCGGATGCAGCGCCTGGCCGGGCTGACCGGGATCGCCGAGGTGGCCGCCGCCCGCCGGGCGCCGAACGGCGGCTGGGAGCTGGCCCTGGTCCGGCACGGCCGGCTGGCCGGCGCCGGAGTGTCCCCGCCGGGTGTCCACCCGCGACCGACGCTGGAGGCGATCCGGGCGACCGCGGAGACGGTCCTGCCCGGGCACGGCCCGGTCCCCCGGGCCTCCGCCGAGGAGTCCGAGCGGATCCTGTCCTGGTTGGAGCGACCGGAGACCCGGCTGGTGGAAATGTCTTCTGGCTGGGCGTCGCCGATCGCGGGCGCGGGCCGCTTCCGGGACCTGTTGACCAAGGCGGAAAACGCGGCGTCCCGCCAACTCTCGACCGAACGCTCATGACCAAGTGACCGATCGGACTACGTCAACTCGCTTAGGCTGTTAGAGAAGTGCAGTCCTGCCCGTTTCGCGGGCCTGCTCCCGTTCGTCGGTGACGGCGATCGCGGGGCCGGGGTGAGGAGGTGTCCCAGGTGGACGTCGACGCCGGACACGGCGCCGCCCTGGGGGGCGCCCTTCCTACCCAGCCTGGCGAGCTGCCGCTGACCCGCCGGTTGCGCTCCCTGCTCACCTGGCCCACCACCGACACCGACCCGGTCAGCACCCTGGTCCGCATCCACCGGGGCATCCACGCCAGCGCCGACTCGTCGGTGCTGCGCCGGGCCTACACCATCGCGGAGAACATGCACCGCGGCCAGTTCCGCAAGAGTGGCGAGCCGTACATCACGCACCCGCTCGCGGTCGCGGAGATCTGCGCCGAGCTGGGCATGGACACCACCACCCTGGTCGCCGCGCTGCTACACGACACCGTGGAGGACACCCGCTACACGCTCCAGGCGCTGTCCGAGGACTTCGGCCCGGAGGTGACCCACCTGGTCGACGGGGTGACCAAGTTCGACAAGGCGTTCTACGGCAAGGCCGCCGAGGCGGAGACCATCCGCAAGATGATCATCGCGGCGGGCAAGGACGTCCGGGTCCTGATCATCAAGCTGGCCGACCGGGTGCACAACATGCGCACCCTCGGGGTCCGCTCCCCCGCCTCCCGCCAGCGCATCGCCCGGGCCACCCAGGAAGTGCTGGTCCCGCTCTGCGACCGGCTGGGCATCCAGACCTTGAAACGCGAGCTGGACGACGTGGTGCTGCTGCACCTGGAGCCCGACGAGCACGCCAGGATCGCCCGGCACGTGCACGACCGGCCCGGCTGGGACGCGTACCTCGACGACGTGGTGGCCCGGGCCAAGGTGGCGCTGCGCCGCAGCCGGGTGGACGCGGAGGTCTCCCCCCGACCCCGGCACCTTTACTCGATCTGGAAGGACACCGTGGCCGGCGGCCACGCCGCCCCGTTCGACCTGCCCCGCATCGCCATCGTGGTGGATGGTCCGGCCACCGACTGCTACGCCGCACTCGGCGCCGTCCACGGGCTCTGGCGCCCGGTGCCCGGCCGCTTCAAGGACTACATCGCCTCCCCGAAGAACAACCTCTACCGCTCGCTGCACACCAGCGTCTGCGGCCCGCAGGAGCGCACCGTGGAGGTGCTGATCCGTACGGAGGAGATGCACCGCGCCGCGGAGTACGGCGTCGCCGCCCACTACCGCTTCCCCCGCACCACGGGGCGGGACGCCGACCGGGCCGACGAGCTGGCCTGGCTGCGCCGGGTGCTCGACTGGGAGCAGGAGACCGCCGACCCGGCGCAGTTCCTCCAGTCGCTGCGCTGCGACCTGGCGGAGGCGCAGATCCAGGTGGTCGCCGACGGCCGGCAGGTCGTCCTGCCCGCCGGGGCCACCCCGGTGGACCTGGCGTACGAGCTGGGCACCGAGCGGGGTGACCACTGCCTGGCGGCGCGGATCAACGGCCGACTGGCGCCCCTCTCCTCCGAACTGGACGAGGGCGACGTGGTGGAGATCTTCACCGAGTCCGACGCGGAGAGCGGCTTCGAGGTCGACGTGGCCCCGCGCGGGCCGCGCCGGGAGTGGCTCGGCTTCGTGAAGTCACCGCACGCGCAGATGCAGATCAGCCGCTGGTTCGCCGAGCACACCGAGCCCGGCATCACGATCGCCGACAAGGTACGCCTCGGCCGCGCCACCATCGGGCTGGCGCTGCGCAAGCACGACCGGGGCCTGGCCAGCGACCTGCCGCTGCTGCGACTCTCCGAGGAACTGGGCTATCCCGACCTGGAGACCCTGCTGGTGGCCGTCTTCGACCGGGCCATCGAGCCGGACGCGGTGGTCCGGCAGCTGATCGACCTCGTCGACCACCGGCAGTAGGGCGAACGCCGCTCGCACGGCAACGCCGCACGGCCACTAGCCTGGAGGCATGATCCCCCGCTCGCGCGCCACCGGACGGGCCTTCGCGTACCAGGTCTTCTACCGGCTGCCCGTCCCGTTGCGCCGCCGGCTGGTGCGCCTCGCCGTGCCGAAGTACATCGTCGGCGCGGTCACCCTGGTCTGGGACACCGAGGCCGAGGGGGCGAGCCGGCTGCTGCTGCTGCGCCAGCCGCCCGGGTACAGCTGGACGCTCCCGGCGGGGCTGCTGCAGCGCGGTGAGGCGCCGGTGGTCGGCGCGGCCCGGGAGCTGTTCGAGGAGTCGGGCATCCGGCTGTCCCCCGAGCGGCTCCGCCCGGCGGTGCCGAACGCGGTGGTGCACGCCAAGGGCTGGGTGGACGTGGTCTTCGAGACCGAGGTGCCGGCGTCGAGCACCGAGCTGGTGGTGGACGGCGCCGAGGTCTTCGAGGCGGCCTGGCACCCGCTGGACGACCTGCCGCGGTTGAGCCGCGCCACGGCCGCCCTGCTCGGCCGGTACGGCATCGGTCCCCAGGCGGACCAGAGCGCGCGCCGGGTATGACGGGTGCCCGGCCGGACGACGGCGGTGCCGGGGCCGTGACCGCCGGCCAGGGCTGGCGGGCAGCGGTCGACGTCTGCGCGGTGGTGCTCGCCGCAGGTGAGGGCACCCGGCTGCGACCGTTGACCGAGCGGCTGCCCAAGGCGCTCTGCCCGGTCGGGAACGTGCCGCTGCTGGACCGGGTCCTAAACCGGCTGGCCGGGCTGGGTCTCACCGGCCCCGAGCGGGTCGCGGTGAACGCCTGCTACCTGGGTGACCGGGTGGTGGCGCACGTCGGGTTGCGGGCCCACCTGTCGGTCGAGCCGGGCGAGCCGCTCGGCACCGCGGGCGGTGTGGGCAACCTCCGGGAGTGGATCGCCGGCCGGGGCGTCCTGGTCGGCAACGCCGACGCGTACCTGGCCGACCGGCAGGTCGCGCCGGGACCGGACATCGCCGCGCTGCTGGACGGCTGGGACGGGCGGTGCGTACGGCTGCTCGGCCAGCCGGCCGACGACCCGGCGGCGCCCGGCACCTTCAGCGGTCACCGGTTCGTCGGTTTTTCGCTGCTGCCGTGGCGGCTGGTCCATGATCTGCCGGCCAGCTTCGGCGACCTGGTCCGGACGGTGTGGCGGCCGGCGGAGGCGGCCGGCGCGCTGGAGGTGGTGCCGTACCGCGGCACCTTCTACGACACCGGCACCCCGGCCGACTACCTGGCGGCCAACCTGCACGCGACCGGCGGCGGCTGCCTGGTCGACCCCTCGGCCACGGTCACCGGCCCGGTACGTCAGGCGGTGGTCGGCGCCGGGGCGACCGTCCTGGGGGCGGTCACCCGCACCGTGGTGTGGCCCGGCGCGACGGTGCACGCCGGCGAACGGCTCACCGACGCGATCCGCGCGGGCACCGACCTCACGGTCGCGGCGGCCCGGCGGTAGCCGGATCGACGAGCCGGGGACGACGTGCCAGGCGCAGCCTCTAGCATGGGCGACGACGCCGACGAACGGAGAAATGTCCCGTGATCACCGCGATCGTGCTGATCGACTGCGCCACCGACTCGATCCCCGAGGTGGCCGAGACCCTGGCCAACCTGCCCGGCGTCAGCGAGGTCTACTCCGTGGCCGGCCACGTCGACCTGATCGCCATGGTGCGGGTCCGCGAGTTCGACCAGATCGCCCAGGTCATCGCCGGCCGCATCTCCAAGGTGCCCGGGGTGCTCAACACCGAGTCGCACATCGCCTTCCGCGCGTACTCGCAGCACGACCTGGAGGAGGCGTTCGCGATCGGCCTGGCGAGCGCCGACTGACCGGGCAAAGCGCGATGGCCGGCCCGCCCGGGAGGGCGGACCGGCCATCATCGGCCGGACGGCGTCAGCTGGCGCTCGGGGCCGGCGCGGTCTCCGTGGTGCCCGGGGTCGGCGACTCGGTCGTCGTGCCGCCCGGAGTCGGGGACTCGGTGCCGCCCGGACCCGGCGTCGCGCTGCCGCTCGGGCTCGCCGTGCCGCTGGCGCTGGTCTGCGGGACCGGAACGCCCAGGGTCTGGGCCAGGGCCGTCAGCGCGTCGAGGTGCGCCTGCAGCACCGGCAGGGCGTCCTGGGCCAACTGGACCACCGACTGCTCGGAACCCTGCGAGATCTCGGTCTGGGTGGCCTGGATGGCCTGGACGTGACCGGCCAGCTCCGCGGTCACCCACGCCTTGTCGAACTCGGCGCCGCTGGTGCTGTTCAGCTTGTCGACCACCTTCTGCTGGTCGGCGGTGGGCTGCGTCGGCAACTGCACGTTGAGCTGCTGCGCGGTGCTCTGCACCGTCTGGTCCAGCTGGGTGTGGTCCGTCACGAACTGCTTGCCCAGGTCCTTGACCTGCTGGTTCTGGCCCTTCTGCTGCGCCAGGTTGCCCGTGACGATTTCCGCGAGGTTCACCTGGTGCAGGGCCTGCAGGTACTGGGTGTCCTGGGTCGACGGCTGTGCCGCGGCCTGCGCCGCCGCCGCGGGTGCCAGCCCGACCACCACGAGGGCCGCCAGCAGTCCGAGGCGTTTGATACCCAACATTTTTCCCCCCCTTTTTCGTTGGACCGCACGGATACCCGGCTGACCGGGGATATTCCTGCGATTCCACCCGTCCGTGTCGGGGGGTGGCGGGACGCCGGAGCGGGACCGGCGGGCACGAAGACGTACGGCGGCACGGACCTGCGCCGTCGGGCCACGACGGCGCCGGAAAACGGACGTGGCGCCCGCCGGAGATCCGGCGGGCGCCACGGTCAGGTGTGTCGGGCGGGTCAGCGACGGCTCTCGCCGCTGGTGATCTCCTCCCGCTCCGGTCGGGCCTCGACCGGCGGGTGCCCCGGCGAGACCGGCGCCTCGGCCGGCCGCTCGATCGGGTAGAAGAAGCCCCGGATGGCCGGGCCGAGGGCCCCGAGCCGGTTCATCTTCTTCGGCACGACCCAGCCGACGTAGTCCAGCTCGCCGTGGCCGTCGTCGGCGGCCGCGGTGAGCGGCTGGTGGACCTCGACGAACCGGCCGTCCGGCAGCCGCTTGATGATGCCGGTCTCCACGCCGTGGGCCAGCACCTCCCGGTCGTGCTGCTGAAGACCCAGGCACATCCGGTACGCGACGTAGTAGGCCAGCGGCGGGACGATCAGCAGACCGATCCGACCCGCCCAGGTCATCGCGTTCAGGCTGATATGGAACTTGTCGGCGATGACGTCGTTGGCGCCGGTGAGGGTCAGCACGAGGAAGAACGCCACCGCCATCGCCCCGGCCGCGGTGCGCGCCGGCACGTCGCGGGGCCGCTGGAGCAGGTTGTGGTGCTTGTAGTCCTTGAGCTGCCGCGCCTCCAGGAACGGGTAGAGCAGGGAGATCCCGACCAGGATGCCGGGCAGGACGACCGTCGGCCAGAAGATCGGCGGGATGACGTACCCGTCGCCGATCGGAATGTTGATCTCCCAGGCCGGCATGAGCCGGGTCGAGCCGTCGAGGAACATGACGTACCAGTCGGGCTGGCTGGCGGCCGAGACCGTCCACGCCTCGTACGGGCCGAAGTACCAGATCGGGTTGATCTGGAAGAGGCCACCCATCAGCGCGATCACGCCGAAGACGAGCATGAAGAAGCCGCCCTGCTTGAGCGCGTAGCGGGGGAACATCCGCTCGCCGACCACGTTCTCGTTGGTCCGGCCGGGGCCGGGCCACTGGGTGTGCTTCTGCTTGAAGACCAGGCCCAGGTGGACGCTGATCAGCGCCACCAGCAGACCCGGGATGAGCAGCACGTGAGCGATGAAGGCCCGGCTGATGAGGATCGCGCCGGGGAACTCCCCGCCGAAGATCGACGAGGTGACCCAGGAGCCGATCACCGGGATCGACAGCATGATGCCGGACGCGATCCGCAGGCCGGTGCCGGAGAGGGCGTCGTCCGGCAGCGAGTAGCCGGTGAAGCCGGCCAGGAAGCCGACCCAGAACAGCAGCGACCCGATGACCCAGTTCGTCTCCCGCGGCTTGCGGAACGCGCCGGTGAAGAAGACCCGCAGCATGTGCACCACGATCGAGGCCATGAACAGCAGCGCCGCCCAGTGGTGCATCTGCCGCATGACCAGGCCGCCCCGGACGTCGAACGACAGGTTCAGGCTCGAGGCGTACGCGGCGGACATCGGCGTGCCCCGCAGCGGGGCGTAGCTGCCGTTGTAGACCACCTCGGTCATCGCCGGCTCGAAGAAGAAGGTCAGGAAGACACCGGTCAGCAGCAGCACGACGAACGAGAAGAGCGCGATCTCGCCGAGCAGAAAGGACCAGTGGTCCGGGAAGACCTTGTTGAGCAGCTTCCGCAGCGGGGTGGCCGCCTGGAAGCGGTCGTCCAGGGCACCGGCGGTCTTGGCCGGCACCGCTGCTACGTCAAACTTTCGGCGCTTCATGGCCGCTCCCAAAAGTCGGGGCCGATGGTTTCGGTGTAGTCGGACTTCGCCACGAAGAAGCCCTCCTCGTCCACCTCGATCGGCAGCTGCGGCAGCCTCCGGCTCGCCGGGCCGAAGATGGGCCGGGCGTTGTCGGTGATGTGGAACTGCGACTGGTGGCACGGGCAGAGCAGGCGGTTGGTCTGCTGCTCGTAGAGGCTGGCCGGGCAGCCGGCGTGCGTGCAGACCTTAGAGAACGCCGCGTAGTTGCCCCACATGTAGCCGCCGTGGCCGATGCGGGCGTTGGCCTCCCGGGACTGCTGGGCGTCGTCCTCCCGCAGGTGGATCAGCAGGGTGGGCGAGTCGGCGTGCTTGTTGCTCACGCCGTCCTTGATGCCGGGGAAGACGGTGAGCTGTCCACCCACGCTGACGTCCGCCGGGCGGATCGGCCGGCCGTCCTGGCTGACCAGGCGGACCTTCTTGCCGTCCACCGGCTTGAAGCCGGTGGTGAACATCTGGTTGTTCTTGTGCGGGTCGGAGATCAGGCCACCGACCAGCGGCGCCGCGACCACCGCGCCGACCGGCAGCAGGCCGGCCAGCAGCGAGACGCCGAGCAGCGGCCGCCGCCGGACGCCCAGCTCGTCGGCCATGTAGAGCATGGTCTCGCCGGTGATCTTGCGCTCCTCCGGGGAGCCCGGCTGGTCGTGCCGGTCCTGGATCGAGACCTCCTTGGGCAGCAACTTCTTTCCCCAGGTGAGGATGCCGAAGCCGATGCCGAGGAGCGCGATGCCGAGGGTCAGGCCGAGCAGCGGGGTGTAGTACTTGTCGCCGCCGCGGCCCGGCTCGTACTTCCAGGGCCACCAGATGTAGATGATCAGGAAGGCGGTCGCGGCCAGGCCGGTCAGCAGGAAGAACAAGGCGATCGTGCGGGTCATCCGCCGCTCCGCCTTGCTGCCCGGGACGAACTGCGGCTCGTAGTGGACGATCTCGATGTCGTCCCGCCGCGCACCCTCCTGGACGATCTCGAACCGGGAGAGCCGGGGGTCGTTGACGTCGAGCGGCTCCCGGCCCTGCGGGGCCTGCTGCTCGGTGTGGGTGCTCATGCCGTCACCTCGCTACGGGCGGTGCCGAAGCCCGGCACCGCAGCACTGAAACGAATGATCCGCTCGATCACGACTTGCCCGCAATCCACAGGCTCGCGAAGACCAGCGCGACGATGCCGATCAGGAAGGCCGCCAGACCCTCGGTCGACGGGCCGTACCGGCCCAGGTTGAAACCGCCCTGATCCTGAGTGTGCTTCAGGTTCTCCTGAATGTAGGCGATGATGTCCGCCTTCTGCTCCGGCCGCAGCTGGTTGTCGCCGAAGACCGGCATGTTCTGCGGGCCGCTCAGCATGGCGGCGTAGATCTGCCGGTCGCTGGCCGGGTGCAGGCTCGGCGCGTACTTGCCGGAGGAGAGGGCACCGCCGCCACCGCCGAAGGCGTGGCACTGGGAGCAGTTGATCCGGAACAGCTCGCCACCGGCGGCCAGGTCGGCGTTCTGGTGCAGGTTGTTGCCCTCGGGGACCTGCGGGCCGCCGCCGAGTTCCTGGATGTACTGGCCGAGCTGGCGCACCTGCTCGTCGGTGAACGCCGGCGGCTTCCGCATGGCCTGGGCCTCCTGGCGGGCCATCGGCATGCGACCGCTGCTCACCTGGAACTCGACCGCGGCCGAGCCGACGCCGATCAGGCTCGGCCCGCGGCCCTCGACACCCTGGGCGTTGCGACCGTGACAGGTCACGCAGCTCACGTCGAACAGCGCCTTGCCCTCGCCGGCGGCGGCGCTCATCGGCGGGTTGTCCTGCGCCTGTGCGCCGGGGGCGAAGACGGTGTAGGCGCCGCCGGCCAGCATCAGCGCGGCGAACAGCCGGACCGCGGCGCCCAGCCGGCGGCGGCCCCTGCTGCGCGCTACGGGCCGCCCGCGCAGGCGCGCGAGCAGACCGCGTCGGCGGTCGTTGTCAGAAGTCATGACCTGTGTCCTTAACCGGTTGGACCTTGTCTCAGGGGACGGAGCAGCGGCGCGGTTCGTGACGCGCCAAGATCACTGGAGCCAGTAGATCATGGCGTAGAGCCCGATCCACACGACGTCGACGAAGTGCCAGTAGTAGGACACGACGATCGCCGAGGTGGCCTGTGCCGGGGTGAACCGGCCCATGGTCGTACGGATCATGAAGATGATGAAGGCGATCAGGCCGCCGGTCACGTGCAGACCGTGGAAGCCGGTGGTCAGGTAGAACATCGACCCGTAACCGTCGGCGTTGATCTTCACACCCTCGTGCACCAGGTTGCGGTACTCGTTCGCCTGTCCGAGCACGAAGAGCAGACCCATCACGAAGGTGATCGTGAACCAGCGCCGCAGGGCGTGGACGTCACCCTTCTCAGCGGCGAAGACACCGAGCTGGCAGGTCACCGAGGACAACACCAGGATCACCGTGAAGGTGGTCGCGTAGGGGACGTTGAGGATCTCGGTGTGCTTCTCCCACTGCTCCGGCGCCGCCGCGCGGATCGAGAAGTACATCGCGAACAGCGCCGCGAAGAACATGAGTTCGCTGGAGAGCCACACGATCGTCCCGACGCTGACCATGTTGGGTCGGGTCAGGGAGTGGATCCGGCTCTTGTCAATGGCTGGGGCCGCAGTCACGCGGTCATTATTGCCCCTGACCGGGACCGGCGATCACCGGGGTGGCAAACCAGCACCATCCGTGGCCCGATCGGGGTGGTCCGGTTCGCCTGACCTACCCTGAAAAGCGTGCTGCACGTCGATCCGATCTTCGCCGCCACCTCGGTCGCTCCGTCGACCCTCGCGGCGGGGGACGAGGCCGTCCCACCGCCCTTCACCGTCGCCCGGATTTTCACCGAGACCCGGCTGGACAGCTGGCTGGCCCTCGGGCTGGTGATCGCCGCCGGGCTCTACGTGTACGGCGTGTACCGGCTCCGGCTGCGCGGCGACCGCTGGCCGGTCGTCCGGACGGTCTGCTTCCTCGGCCCGGGCCTGGGCGGCATCGCGTCGGTCACGGTCAGCGGGCTGGACGCGTACGACACCGCGCTGCTGTCGGCGCACATGGTGCAGCACATGGTGCTGTCGATGGTGGCGCCGATCTTCCTGGCGGTGGGCGCCCCGGTGACGCTGGCCCTGCGCACCCTGCCGGTCCGCCCGCGCAAGCGGCTGCTGGCGATCGTGCACAGCCGGATCGCCCGGGTCTACAGCTTCCCGCTGGTGGCGTTCGCCATCTTCGTGGTGAACCCGTTCGCGCTCTACTTCACCGACCTGTACCGCTTCACCCTCGAGCACGCCTGGGCGCACGAGCTGGTGCACGCCCACTTCATCGCCACGGGCTGCGTGTTCTTCTGGCCGCTGCTCGGCCTGGACCCGCTGCCGGGCCGCTGGCCGTACCCCGCCCGGGCTCTGCTGATGCTGCTCTCCGTGCCGTTCCACACCGTGCTCGGACTGACCATCATGCAGAGCACCGCCCTCTTCGCCGGTGACTGGTACCCGTCGCTGCACCTGAGCTGGTCGGATCCCTGGAAGGACCAGGTGGTCGCCGGCGGCATCCTCTGGGCCGGCGGCGAGTTCGTCAGCGTCACCATGCTGGCCGTGCTCGTGGTCCAGTGGGTGAAGCAGTCCGAGCGTGAGGCCCGCCGGGTGGACCGCGAGCTGGACCGCCAGGAGGCCCGCCAGCGCGCCGCGGAATCGGCCGCCTGAGCACGGCGCCGGGGTACCCGCACCGAGGCCCCGGGCGGGCCGTCCGGCCGAATGTGACGACCGCTACGATCAGCGGGCAGCTACGAGGTGGGAGCCAAGTCAGCGATGAGCGATCGTCTTTACACCGTCCTGCTCTACAGCGACGACCCGAAGGTCCGGGACCGGATGCGACTGGCCGTCGGTACCCGGCCCGCGCCGGGGATCGAGATCGAGTTCGTCGAGGCCTCGGACTACGACGAGTGCGTCCGGCTGGTCGACGACTACGAGATCGACCTGCTCCTGCTCGACGGTGAGGCCACCCCGGGCGGCGGGATCGGCATCGCCCGCCAGATCAAGGACGACCGGGACGACGCCCCGCCGACCTGCGTGGTGATCGCCCGGGCCGCCGACCGCTGGCTGGCCGCGTACGCCGAGGTCGACGCGACCCTGGTGCACCCGCTCGACCCGGTGACCACCGGCACCACGATTGCCGAGCTGCTGCGGCGTACGCGCGCCGCGGCCTGAGTCACCTCGTTCGGCGCCACGGCATCGGGGCCGTGGCGCCGACGCCGTACCTGATCCGCATTCCACAGCCGCTCGGGAGGCCCATCATGGGCGAACGGACCTGGCCGCTGCTGCTCAACGCGCTGCTGCGCGGCGAGGAGCTCTCCACCGCCGACACCGCCTGGGCGATGGACGAGATCATGGCCGGCTCGGCCAGCCCGGCGCAGATCGCCGGCTTCGCCGTGGCCCTGCGGAGCAAGGGCGAGACGCCGTCCGAGCTGGCCGGTCTGGTCCAGGCGATGCTCGCCCGCGCGGTCCCCGTGGACCTGCCCGAGGAGCTGCGGTCCACCGCGCTGGACGTGGTGGGCACCGGCGGTGACCTCGCCCACACGGTGAACATCTCCACCATGGCCGCGCTGGTGGTGGCCGGCGCCGGCGTACGCGTCGTCAAGCACGGCAACCGCGCCGCCTCGTCCTCCTGCGGCACCGCCGACCTGCTGGAGTTCCTCGGCGTACCGCTGGACCTGGACCCGGAGGGCGTCGCCCGCTGCGTGACGGAGGCGGGCATCGGGTTCTGCTTCGCGGCGCGGTTCCACTCCGGGATGCGCCACACCGGCCCGGTCCGGCGGGAGATCGGCGTGCCGACCGCGTTCAACTTCCTCGGCCCGCTGACCAACCCGGCCCGGCCGCGCGCCGGCGCGGTCGGCTGCTTCGACCTCCGGATGGCCCCGGTGATGGCCGCCGTCTTCGCCGCCCGCGGCGACTCGGTGATCGTGATGCGCGGCGAGGACGGGCTGGACGAGTTCACCACCGCCGCCCCGACCCGGGTCTGGGTGGCTCAGCAGGGCACCGTGAGAGAGGCGCTGCTGGACGCGGCCGAGCTCGGGGTGCCCCGGTCCACCCTGGCCGACCTGCGGGGCGGAGACGCGGCGTACAACGCCGACGTGGCCCGACGGGTGCTGGCTGGCGAGACGGGCCCGGTGCGGGACGCCGTGCTGGTGAACGCCGCCGCGGCGTTGGCCACTCAGGGGCCGCTCGACGGTGACCTGCACGACGCGCTGCGGGCCCAGATGACGCGGGCCGCCGAGTCGATCGACTCCGGTGCCGCCGCCGCCGCGCTCGACCGCTGGCTCGAGGTCGCCGGCTCCCTCTGACGCGTCCCCCCGCCGGACGGGTGGCCGGCGAAAGTGTCAGAGCGGCGTGCCAAACTACACGGGAGTAATTTTCCGTTTTCCGCCGATCGGCGGCCTGCCGCCGGCGGGAACCGGGAGCGAGAGGAGACGCCCGTGTCGGGCCGCGAGTTCCACTGCGACGTCTGCGAGGGTGTTCAGCTGTTCGAGGCCCCGCCCTGCGTCGACGGCCACGGCGTCGACTGTCCGGAGTTCGTCTGCACCGGCTGCGGTGCGGCCGTGCTGATCGCCACGTTCGCGTTGCGCACCCCGCGGCTGGACGCCCGCCGGCGCCGCCCCGCCACCCCGGGCCACCGCCGCGGGGTGCGCAACGCG
>NZ_QGGF01000261.1 GCF_003857015.1 Micromonospora globispora
GGGGTATGGGGCTCCAGTGTCTGGGGGGTAGGGACGGGGAGTTGCTTCCATGTCATAAGAGCCATGTGAACGCCGCCCACCTTCTGACGACTCACGAAGTCGAAGACCACGGAGCTCTGGGCAGCAACGAGGGCAGCGGTGAGGACGGGTGAGACGCGCGGCAGCATCAGGGGGTATGTGTGCCCGACAGCCGTACGCGGCAGGAAGGCGGGAATGGCGGTGCGCTCGTTGGTCGACGAGGTGACGTCGCACCAGCCGCAGAGCCAATCCCGGTCCCAGTGAAGATCGCCTAGACGTCGGGAGACACCGGGCACGGCGATGTCCTTGCCATTTCTACGTGTCGGGATCAGTCCGCTTTCGGCGATCCAATTCAGTGGGAGGGCCAGCCGCTCCGCCTCCTGGAGTTCCTCGGACGTCAAGTAGCGCGGCTGGTTCTGACGATTGACTGCTGTCTCGCTCTTTACGACGTCGGCGGCGCGGTGGTTGAAGAAGTCGACCATCTTCGCCTCGTACAGCGGCAACATCCTCTTCCCATCACGAACGAACACGTTGCCGTGAAGCTCCCAGCCCTCATTCTCCAGTTGCTCCCATCCGCGGAAGAGGTCGGAGTCGTCAGTCATGTGAAACAGAGTCGGTACAAAATCGATTTGCCAGGGATTGCTGCGATCGGACTCGTTACGCAGCACCGGAATCCGGCGGTAGACCGAAGCCGTGAGGTCGGCGTCGCGACGGGATCGGAAGATCGGGAGATTTCCCGTGTTGGGGCTGATTAAGGCGATCTCTTCCGGGCTGAGCGCGAAGGCACGCTCGGCATCGTCAAGATCGGTTGTATCCAGAAGGAAGAACGCGAACTTCGCCGCCGGTTCGCGCAGCTCCCGGCCGGTTAGGGAAAGCAGGCAGAACTTCTGGCGGGAGTCCACCCCGACGAACAGCGGCTTGCGGTTCTCGAAGTCGTACAGGGAGGCGATGGCGCCACGTCGGGTGAGGTCGCTGAAGAGATGCTGTGCCCCCGCACTCGTCGCAATGGCCGTCGGAATGATGCAGCCGAAGCGGCCTTTGGGCGAGGCGATGGACGCGAAGCGCTCGGCGAAGAGCTGATCGGTCTGAAGCATCGTGACACCCTTGACCGTGAGGCCCTTGCCGCACAGCGGGTACGCTCCGGAACTGCCCGCGAAGAGGAAGGTCGACTTCACTTTGCGGCGCTCAGCCCGGTAACGCTCGCCCGCCTCCGGGTTCTCCTCGGCCCACTCGAGGATACGGATGCGCCGGGCAGTACCGGAGATCGCGGCGATCGACGGCTCGACGACGCTGAAGTACTTCTTGTCCTCGAAGTCGACCTTGTCCCATGGGGGGTTGCCGATCGCGCAGGAGAAGCCGCCCGCCCAGCCGGTTGCCTGGTCCACGCCCGCGGCAGAGCCGTCCTCCGGAACGGTGAAGATCTCGGGAAACTCCAGGTGCCAGTGGAAGAACCGGTACTGCTCGCTGAGCCGCACGATCTCGTTATTGGTCGCCTGCGAGGCGGCCGCGGCCTTTAAGTCCTGGAGGGCGCGGAAGACGTTGTGGGTAATCGCGGGCGGTGCGTCCGCGGTCTTGTGCCACATGAACGCCGCGCACCAGGCGTTCGCCACGTGCTTGGCATGGACGTACCCGGCGGACGTTTCCCAGTCTCGGTAGGCGGCAGCCTGACGGTGGACATCGCCGAGGGTGTCGGCGGGGGCGTCGGCGATGAGGCGCAGGCCGGACGCAAAGGCGATGTTGGTCACCTTCACCTCTAGAACCCGCTCGAACAGCCCTGCCTGCCCTGCACGCTCCTCGTCGTTCTGCTTCTCCAAGGACTTCGCGTAGGCCGGATCGTCGCCCTCGATCGGCTTGAATGCCTTGTTCGGGATGCCGTCGCGTAGCAGGGCGGGCGTCGCTCCAATCAGCCCATTGCCGAGCTTAATGTGCGCGTCGAGGAAGCCGAGCGGCTTGCCCGGCTCCAGCGCCTCCAGCCACAGCGACACCTTGGCAAGCTCCACGGCCATCGGATTGAGATCGACGCCGTAAACGCAACGAGCTATTACCTCATGCAGGGCGTGCCGGACGGCGTCGACGGTCGGCTCCGGGTTGCGCTCCCGCACGGCGGCGACGCGCTTGGCGATCCGGCGGGCGGCGGCGACGAGGAAGTGGCCGGAGCCGCAGGCCGGGTCGCAGACGGTGAGCGACAGCAGCTCGCTGACGATGCTCTCGGTCGGGTCGGGCTCACCGGCGGCCGACGCCTTCAGCTCGCCGCGTTTCTGTGCGTCGTCGATAACCGGGGCAAGGGTGGAGTCGAGCAGGGTCTCGATCAGGGAACTCGGCGTGTAGTACGAGCCGGTCTTCTTGCGGTTGTTGCCGAGGCGGTCGACCAGCTCGAACGTGCTGTCGGTAGCGCTGTGCTTCGGGACCAGCTCAAGCAGGGACTCGTAGATGGAGCCGAGTTCCTCCGCACCCATGTTGCGGTAATCCACCGGTCGCCAGCGACCAGATCCGCCATCTCGGACCCGGCACAAGTAACGCACGGCCTCTAGCAGGTCCGCATTAGCCAGCGACAGACCGCCAAGCGAGGCGTCGGCATCGGTGTCGTCGAAAAGACCGCCGAGGCCAGGTAGGCCCAGCTCCGGACGGCCTTCCTCGTGACCAAGGGCGTCGAGGACGATCCGCAGGGCCTGGTAGAGATCCGCGTGCGCGGTGCCTCGACGCCGAAGTGCCTGGCGGCGGAGCCGGGCGGAGGAGAAGTACTTCGCGTAGCGCTCGCGGCTTTCCTGAGTCGTGCCCGACGGGTGGAGTGCGTGCCGGTCCTCGGTGACGAAGAGGAAGATCAGCCGGTAGACGAGGCGCAGCAGGGCGGCGTGGAAGGCGTCCACGTCAAGGTTTCGTCGCAGGTCGCCGTTGGCGGGGTGCTTGAGGAAGCCGGTGCCAAGGGTGGTGATGGCGTTCTTGACCGCCTCGCGGTGGTGATCCAGCGCGCGAACGCCCGTCTCGATCGCGTCGGTGCGCCACTTTTCCAGCCAGCAGGTCGACGGGGCGGCACCCTCGGCCACCTCGAAGCGGGAGACGTGCAGCAGCCGGTACAGCAGGACGAACTCGCTGAACAGCTCGCCGTCGAAGATCGCCTCCAGGTCGAACTCGACATACGCGGCGGTGGCCAACGCGCTGGAGTCGCGCAGCAGCCGGAGCTGGCGTCCGTTGGTGAGCACCCCCCACAGGTGGGCTTCGGAGCGGTTAAGGCACTCCTGCACCAGCGACTGAGGCGGCACGCCTCCGCCGACCGGGCGCTTGTCCAATGCGGCGTTCCACGCCGCCAGGTGGATCGGCACGTGCTGCCAGCGGTGGCTGATCGGAAAGGTCTTGCCGCCGTCGTCCGACACGATGCCCGTCGCCCCGATCGGGGTGGGCCGGCCGAAGCCGAGCTCCGCGAAGAGGGGTTCGAGCCACTGTGTGACAGCGAGGCCGGTGGGGTCGGCGGGGGCTTCCGCCTCCGGGGCGACCGGAAGCTTGTTGCGCAGCTCCTTCCAGACCGACTTTAGGTAGTCCCAGTGCCGTTCGGCGTCGTCGCGCACCGAGCGGGCGCCCACCACCTGGTAGTCGGCGGGCTTGGAACCGGTGACGTCCTTGCCTTCGGAGATGCGGACCAGCATGTCGGCGGGGAGCAAGCCGCCGATGGTGTGGACGGCGGAGAAGACCTGGTTACGAGCGGTGGCGGACATCAGGCGGTGGCTCCGGCGGTGGGGGCGGGCAGGTAGACGTAGGCGCCGAGGATGTCGGCGGGCTTCTGCGCGGTGACGGTCAGGCCACGGACGATCTCGCCGGAGGCGCTGCGGACCCGCCTGTGCGAAGCCAGCAGCTCGGCGGCCAGTTCCTCGCCGTACGCGTCGAGGCGGTCGGTGGTCGCGGGCAGGTCGTCGAGGACGCGGCGCATGGTGCGCTCGCCGAACCCGGGGTCGGTGTTCGCGTCGGCGGTCGCGTCGAGCAGCGCCAGGGCGTCGGAGTGGGACAGCCAGCGGGCGTTCGTCGGCGCGCCCTCGAAGGCGAGCAGTCGGGCGTCCTCGGCGACGAGCTGTCGGGTGCCGGTCCGCGACGGCAGGGTGAGATGGAAGCGGTAGCGGACGACCAGCAGGGTGGTGCGGCTGGTCACGGCCCGGGTCCGGATCACCCCGCAGCGGCGGGCCGGTCGCGGGCCCGACGCCTTGTCGTCTAAGGCGGCGTTGAGGACGTAGCCGGCGAGCGCCGCCACCGCCGGGTCGGTGCGGACCAGGGCGGCTTCGCCCCGATCGACGGCCGCCGTGGTGCGGAAGGGCAGCGGGCGGCCCCGCTCGACGACGTCGCCGCCGAGGACCGAGGCGAGGGCGTCGCGCAAGCCGGCGGGTGTGCCGCCGAGTTCGGCGGTGAAGTCGCCGGATCCGTCGGGGCGGTCGCGCAGGACGCCATCCAGGGCGTGCAGCGACCGGCGTACGAAGCCGCGGATCTCGCCGGCCCGGCCGAGGGTGTCGCGGACGGCGGCGACCTCGCGGGCGACCTCCTCGGGTCGGATGGCGTGCTGGGCGAACCGAGAGCGGGAGGTCTTCTCCCGTTCCGCGGCGGACTGCCAGTCGGCGGCGAGGGCGGCGGCCTTCTTGTCGAGGCCGGTGAACTCGTCGATGTCGAAGAGGCTGCCTTGGTCGCCCCGGCGGACCTGCTGGCCGCGCAGCAGCACCCACTGCACGATCGCGTCGGTCACGCCGGCGGAGTCGGCGTCCGGCACGGAGACGGAAATGCCGAGATCCTTGCGGATCTGCCGGTGCTTCTTGATGAGGACGTCGAGGACCTTGCCGTCGATGCCGTTGTCGCTGCCCCAGAGGGTGATGACCCGGACCACGTCGCGCTTCTGGCCGTACCGGTCGACGCGGCCCTCGCGCTGGTCGTGCCGGGTGGGGTTCCAGGCGAGGTCGTAGTGGACGACGGCGTCGAAGTGGTGTTGCAGGTTGACGCCCTCGGAGAGGCAGTCGGTGGCGACCAGCACCCGCCGGGCGGCGGGGTCGTCGCCAGCGTCATCGGCGAGCTTCTCGATGCGCTCGATGCGCTGCTGCGGGGAGAGCGTGCCGGTGACCGCGCGGACGATCGTCTTCTTGCCGAGCTTGCCGTCGAGGTGTTCGGCGACGTACTCCGCCGTGGGGATGTAGCGGCAGAAGACGATCGGGTGGTAACCCTCCTTCAGCAGCGCCTTGAGGTGGGTGACCAGGGCGGCGAGCTTGCGGTCCTCGGTCGGGCCCTCCAGCTCGGCGGCCCGGTCGGCCAGCTCGGCCAGCCGCGCCCCGGCGTTGTCGACCTCCGCGGCCTCGGCGCCGGGGGCGACGTCGAGCCCTTCCAGGGCGTCGGAGTCGGAGAAGTCGCTGGTCAGCGGGGCGCCGAGTCGGTCGGCCTCCTCTGCGGTGACGGCCGCCGCGGTCGCCGACCGGGTGCGCAGGGTCTGCGCGGCGGCGCGCGGCGAGGACACCAGGGAGCGCAGCAGGGCGATCGCGGACCACCAGGCGATCCGGGCCTCCCGCCGGCCGCGCTGGTCGGCGGCGGTCACCCGGTCGCTGGCGTACGCGATGGCGTCGTCGAGCAGCGCCCGGTAGGCGGGGGTCAGCTTGTAGGTCTCGTCCTTGAAGTGCCGGTCGGTCGGGAACGACGTCTGCTCGGCGAGCGAGTCGTCGGCGAGCCCGTCCTCCCGGGTCAGGTACTGGCGGACGTCGGCGCGCTTGCGGTGCACGAAGTGCGGGGCGAGCATCCGGCGGCCAGCGTCCGAGCCGAGGTCGACGTTGGCCAGTTCCGGCTTGAGCAGACCGAGCAGGTTGCGGAAGGCGCTCTCCTTGCCGCTGTGCGGGGTGGCGGTTACCAGCAGCAGGTGCCGGTCGGCGTCCGCGGCGACGCGCTGGAGCAGCTCGTAGCGGAGCTGGTTCTGGGTGGTGGCGTTGTCGTCGGCGGAGACGCAGGTGTGCGCCTCGTCGACGATCACCAGGTCCGGGCAGTGCCGGACGAAATCGTCGCGGTGCCGGGTCGACTTGATGTAGTCGGTGGAAACGATGACGTGCGGGTGCCGGTCGAACAGCGACTGGCCCAGGTCCAGCCCGCGTTCCAGACGGGAGACGGTGGAGGCGAGGACCAGCTCGGCGTCGATGCCGAACTTGCTGCGCAGCTCGTCCTGCCACTGCTCCGCGAGGGCCGGGGAGCAGAGCACAGCGAGGCCGCGGGCGCTGCCCTGCGCGAGCAGCTCACTGGCGATCAGCCCGGCTTCGACGGTCTTGCCGATGCCGACGTCGTCGGAGATCAGGATGCGGGTGGTCTTCTGCCGCAGCGCCATCATCAACGGCACGAGCTGGTAGGCGCGCGGCTCCACGGCGATCCCGGCGAGGGACCGGAACGGCCCGGCGCCGGACCGGAAGCCGATCCGCAGCGCCGAGCGGAGCAGGCCCGCCGCCTGGGCGTCGCCGAGGTCGGCGGGCGACGGGGGCGCGAACTGGGCGCTCGTGACGATCTCGAAGGCGGGGAAGACGGCCGAGATGTCGTCGTCCGCGCCGCCGAGCGGCCGCAGCACGAGCATGTCGGAGGCGCTCTCGGGCAGTACGACCCAGTCGCGGCCCCGGGCGGAGACCAGCGATCCGGCGCTGAAGGGGGTGGTCATGTGGGGGTCCTTGCGCGTCGTGGTGTCTTCTGTTGTGGAGGGCCGAGCGGAGGTCATGCGCCGGCGCTGGTGCCGAAGCAGTAGCGGTTCTCGTCGACGATGGCGGACCAGTCGGCGTTGTGCGGGAAGCGGACCACGTCCCAGCCCGCGTCGCGCAGTCGCTCCTCGGCGTCGCGGTCGCGCTGGGCGACCGTCTCGTGGTCGTGGACGGGGCCGTCGACGAAGACCGCGACGGTGGCGCCGGGCAGCCGGTAGACGTAGTCGGGCTGGGCCAGGGCCTCGGTGACGAGGGTCTGCGCCTCGTCGGGCAGTCGCAGCCCCCGTTCCTTGAGCCAGGTGATGAGCTTCGCCTCCAGCGCGGTGTCCGACTGGGCGGTCAGCCGCTGGAGCTGCTCGGTGCGGGACTCGCCCTGCCCGGTGGTCCTCGCCTCGGCGGCGGCGAAGCGCAACAGCAGGTCCCGCACAGTGTGCCGGTCGATGAACCGGTGGTTGAGCTGGTTGCCGTAGGTGAGCAGGCACTCGTAGCAGCCCATCGCGCACGGTCGGTCCTTTGCCGGGCCGCCGAGGTCGGTGCCGTCAGGCGCGAAGTGGCAGATCGCGAGGGCCTCGGCGGCAGCCCGGGCGAGGGCGGCCCGGTCCGACTGCATCAGGCGCAGCACGCCGGCCCCGCCCTCGGCCGCCTCGGTGAAGAGAATCCGCTCGCGCGGCCCCTGATCCGGCGGGAGGAGTTCGGTGGTCAGCTCCGAGTCCTCCAGCTCGAACGCGGCCTCGATGCCGCGTTCCAGCGCGTACATGAGCGACAGCGCGACCGGTTCGTCCAGCGGTTCGTCGAGCTTGAGGACGAGGATGTTGCGCCGGTCCTCGACGTACGGAATGACCTTCTTCTTGCGGCGCTTCTCGTTGCCGTCGGCGTCGACGACCGGCATCTCGCTGGAATCGCCGGACGCCTCGCCGGCGTCGCGCTCATTCATCCAGCGGCCGTCGGCCGGGTCGAGCCAGAAGCCGTCCGCCTCGTTCTCCTTCGAGCGCACCCGTCCGACATTGGTGATACGGACCGTGGCCGAGTCGCCGTAGGACAAGGTGGCGAGTTTGCCATCGGCATCAGAAACGATGGCATCCTGGCGGCCCGGACGTGCGCCATGGTCTTGGAAGCGGTAGGAGGTCACGAGGCGGAAGCCCGCCCTGCGACGCTCCTCCTCGTCTGAGGAGATGCGCTCGCGCCGCTTGGTGTAGACGGTGTGCAGATGGAGCAATCCGGTGGTCTTCTCACCCAGCGACTCGCCGCACATCTGGCAGAGGTCAGCGTTCTCCTTGATGTCGTGGTGATAGCCGCAGCAGGTGCACCTGCGCGCTTCACCGGTCACGACGTCCCCGGCCGCATCAGGCGGCAGCTGGATGCGGGTGACCTGGTAGCGGGCCCCCTCGTGATAGATCAGGGCACCAGGACCGAACTCACGGATCGCGAGGAAGCGGGGGCGCTGGAGGTAATCGCCGTCGCCGAACCTGCGCCCCGTCGTCGGGACGTAGGCGGCCAGCGGCAGGCGCGGGAAGGAGTACCCGGGCAAGAAGCCCTCGCTGGCAAGGTAGCGGTACGGGTTGAAGTCGGACAGGACCGACTTGCTCTCCACGCTCTCGTTCTTGAGCAGGTTGAGCTGGGTTTCGGCCTCCTTGCGGCGGCCCACGGCGATCCGGCGGTCGCGCTCGGAGAGGGTGTGATCCAAGACTCGGCGGTTCTGCTCAGCCTGGTCGACCAGCGCCGCCCTGAACAGGTCCCGCCACCGATCAAAGGCCCGGTCAAATCTCTCGGGCGTGGTGCGGACCGTGTCCTCGATCCATTGATCGTCCCACCAGGTCGAGTTCTCGAAGTCTGGCAGGAGCCCCGCGAAGACCTTGCGAGCGGCCGCCGCAGCTCTCTCCTGTGCGCTGGCATCGCGCAGCGCCGCAACGATGTGGTCATGCAGACCAAGGGCAGGGTCCGGCCGTCGAGTCTCCTCGACGTAGCTGATGTCAATGGTCTCAGGTATGGCCCGGCCCAGCTTGAGCCCAGCCTCGGCCAGCCAGATGGCGTCCACATGCGAACGGACCAGGTCCTCGTTTGCCAGGTCCAGCCGTGGTGGGGCAACCGCTCCGGCCACCATCCGTTCAGAGCGCCGGAAGTAGTACTGGTCGTGGCTGTTGCCGGTCGCGCAGTAGGTGGTCACAAGAGCCGGCTGTCCCGACCGGCCGGCCCGGCCGCTGCGCTGCGCGTAGTTGGCCGGGGTGGGCGGCACGTTGCGCATCATGACGGCGTTGAGCTCGGAGATGTCCACGCCCAGCTCCATCGTGGGCGAGCAGTAGAGCAGCCTCAACTCCGCCTTGCGGAAGGCTTCTTCCCGCTTCTCCCGCTCGGCCGGATCGACCTGAGCGGTGTGCTCACGGGCGGCGAGGCCGGCGAGAGTTCCGGCCGCGCTCCGGTAGAGGTCCCGGAAGAAGGTGTTGACGCGAGGACCGTCGCCGCTGGCATAGGTGCGCGTCAAGGGATCGTGGCTGCCGGTCTCGCCTGATCCGGCTCGCCAGATCAACGAGGCGGCGGAAACCCGGTAGCCAACGACCGTTGGGCCGGCGGAACGCCGGAACCGGCCGGCGCTCTGCGGCGCCGCCGAGACCTCCGTGACCAGGCCGGCCCCCCTGAGCACCTTGAGCAGGTCAACGATGATGTCTTGAGCGTCACTGAATGACAGATCCGCGAAGTGCACTCGGCGCAGGTACTTGCCGACCTTCCCCCGCCCGGACAGGAACAGGCCGGAACGATCCAGGCCGGGCTTCGATGGCTGGGGATAGGCGGTACCGACCTTCGGGCGGTCGCCCGCGGCGAGCACCCAGGGATCAATGAGACGCTCCTCGCTCGCACGCTGGAGCATGTCGAAGTCGTCCCGGAAGTACTGGACGTCGATGGCCAGAGCGCGGCGCATCTCGTTCAGCAGCGCCCGCATGATCTCGGCGCGCTGCCCCGGCTCGGCGTCGCGCAACTTCTCGTGAGTCTTGGACCAGCGATCCTGCTTCTCGGCGAGCCAGGTCAGGTCCTGGTAGTCGATCTCCAGCAGACCGGTCTGCTCCAGGTTGGGCATGGTGATACGCCAGCCGCGTTCGAGGTCCAGGTAGAGCCGGAACGCGACGACATCGCGGAGGGTCTTGGCCGCGGCGCTCGCCATGGACGGAGGCAGGTCTGCCTCACGGGCATAGTCGGCCAGTGTGAGACCCAACGCGGTGGTGACCCGGGAGGCCAGCTCTTCGTGGTTGATGCCCTCGTCGCCGGCCTCAAGAGCCGCCTGGTACAGCGCGCCGCGCAGCTGCGTGATCTGCACGAAGTCGTTGAAGTGACCCGCCTGAAGGGAAGCGTCCTGCCGGTTGTCGACAAACGTGAGGAGCTTGCGGGCCTTCTTGCTGAGCGCCTCGGGAGGCGCCTGCATCAGGGAGCGGACGATGGACGCGGAAACCAGCGAGGTAGCCGAGGACCGACCTTCCTGGTCGAGCGTCGCCAGCTTGGCGAAGTCCTTGCCCCTGGTCTGCTCGTAGCTGACCCCACAGTGCGCGCAGAAGAGGAACGGCGAGGGTATGAAAGCTGCCTTGAGCTCACCTCGCCCCTCATATCCGTAGGGGTCGACCGCGATAGCCCTAGGCAACCGATCGCGATAGTTGCTGCGGACGACCTCCTGCCCGCTGTCGTCAACCTCGAGCCAGGACTCAGGCAGACGGCGCGCCTCGATGGCCTCCGCAACGTCCGCCGGCCAGGGCCGATCAGAGTCGATATACAGGTAGCCATCGCCGGCGCGACCACCGGTGGCGAAGGTGTCCCGCCGTGGCTCGTAGACGGCGCTGCCGTTCTTCTCGGTGCGCCACACCGTCAGGTACTCCTGGCCGCACTCCCGGCAGAAGGCCAGCGGCAGCAGGATCTTGCCGTCAGAACCCGGCAGGACGAGCTGGTACTCGCGCGTCAGGTGACGGGTCAGCTCATCTTCGAGCGTCACGTAGACCGTGTCGCCCTTGGAGAGGAACTGGTGCAGCCGGAACGCGAACAGCGGACGCTCGGTGACCGGGTGCCTGGCCTCCGAACCGGCCTTCAGCGTGCTACGGATCGCCTGCGCGCACTCAGCCACGGTCAATCCGCTGTCCGCTGCAAGCTCGACGGCTGCTTCCTCGATCTTGGCGGGCTTCTGCCGCACGAGGCGGCCGGTCGGGTCGGTGGCAAGACCGAAGCGGGTCTCGATCCAGCGGGCGAGCGGGTCCTTCACCAGGTCGGCGTAGGCGCGGGGGGCGCCCGGCACCCGAAGCCTTTCAACCGGCACGGTGTCGGGTACCTCGGCGGTCGCGCGGACGAGCGTCTCACCGATGATGTTCTCCGGGCTCACCCCTGTGCCGAAGAGCGTCGTGGCGACCCGGGCGACGACCTTTCGCTGGTCCTCGGCGGTGCCCTCGCTGGAGATGGTGGCGGAGGTGCCGATGCACTGCAGCTGGTCCGCCTTGCACGCCTCCCGCACGCGGCGGATGAGCAGGGCGACATCGGCTCCCTGCCGGCCGCGGTAGGTGTGCAGCTCGTCGAAGACCAGGAACTCCAGGCCCTTCGCCATCTTGATGAGAGAGCGCCGGTCGTCCGGACGGGTGAGCATCAGCTCCAGCATCACGTAGTTGGTGAGCAGGATGTCCGGCGGGTTGTCGCGGATCTCCTTGCGCCGCTCGTCGCCCTCCTGACCCGTGTAGCGGGCGTAGGTGACCGGCTCCCGACCAGGGCCGTAGCCATCACGGAGGTACTTGTCGAGCTCCTTGAGCTGGCTGTTGGCCAGCGCGTTCATCGGATAGACGATGATGGCGCGGACCCGCTTGGCTGCCTTCGGGCCCTCCTGCTCGCGCTCTTTCAGCACCTTGTCGACGATCGGGACGATGTACGACAGCGATTTGCCCGACCCGGTGCCGGTGGTGAGGACGTAGGAGGCACCGGACTTCGCGGTATCGATCGCCTCGCGCTGGTGGCGGTGAAGCGTGAGCGAGCGGCCATCGCAGGCGGCACCACCCTCGGTCTTTCCGGCCTGGAAGATTCGGGCGCACTCAGGGTGCAATACGCCTTCGCTCGCGAGTTCCAGCACGCTGCCGCCGGAGGCGAAGAACGGGTTCAGCGACAACCACGGGTCCGGCCACTGGGACTTGGCATCCAGATCGTCTTCGACGAAGGCGGCGATCCGGTCGTCACGAATGATCGTGCCGCCCTCGGTGAACGACCGATAGTCCTTGATGAGCTGCTGATGCACGCCGAAGACATCCATGCCGGCTCCGGCCGACCGGGGCTCCGGGGTTACGGCGTCATCGAGCGCCGCTTTCGACACGCCGCCGAGCGTGGGCGGGGCCTTGAAGTGCCGTACCGGGTTGAACTCCTCCCAGCCCGGAACCTTCTCCTCGCCCGTTACAAACGGCAGCAGAGCGTCGCGGACTGCGACGGCATCCGCAGGTCTGTCTGCCGGGTCCTTGGCAAGCAGGCGGTCGACGAGTCGCGCCACGTCGTCCGGGACATCCGAGCGCAGCAACCGCACGGGAGGCGCCAGTTCAGTCAAATGTTTCTGCCCGACCTCATGTGCCGACTCGCTGAGGAAGGGCGGGACGCCAGTGAGAAGCTCGAACAGCACGCAGCCCAGGGCATAGAGGTCTGCTGCCTGCGTGACCGTCGCGGCCCGGAACTGCTCGGGCGCCATGTAGCGGGCGGTGCCAACGGTGGCACCGGTGCTCGTCAGCTTGCCGCCCTCGATGTCGTCGACGATCCGTCCCATGCCGAAGTCGAGGACCTTGACCACTCCCCCGCGCAGCAGCATCACGTTCGAGGGCTTGAGATCCCGGTGGATGACGCCCGCGGTGTGCGCTGCGAACAGCCCGTCCGCAATCTGCGCTCCCAGCGCGGCAACCCAGGCGATGGGCAGCTGCGCATGCTCTGCCACGAGGTCGCGCAGGGTTTCCCCGTCGAGATACTCCATGGCGATGTAGGGCGAGCCACTCTCGTCCAACCCGCCGGCGATGGACCGGGGGAGGTTGGGGTGGCTGAGCTTGCGCATGATTCGCATCTCGCGATCGAACCGCTGTACAGCCTTCTCATCGGCAGTCGTGTCGATAATCGCCCCAAAGCGGCTACGAAGAATGCGCTTCACTGCGACGACGCGGTCCCTGGAGTCTTCGGCCGCCTGCAGATCCTCGGCGCGGTGAACCTCGCCCATATTGCCCCGGCCAATGGCGCCCAGCAGGCGGAACCGGTTCGCCACCCAGTCCAGGTTCACAGACACTTCAGCATCCTCAGCTCGTTGCGCATCGCAGGGACCGCGACCTCCATGGGCTGCGTTGAGGCGCGCAACCCGGTGATCAGCAGGGTGATCTTGCCGTACTCGTCCCGCCGGTCATCACCGGGCACCAGGTCAACCACATGCCGAGCGCAGCCGGCGAGGGCGTGGGGTGCGGTATTCACCTGGTTCCTTTCGTTGTTACTCGACAAGGAGTATCGCCGGTCGGTTGCATCGTTGTAGTCCCCCGCTCGGCCAAAGCAAATGGTCGGATCGTCAGCAGGGCTCTTGCCCTCGGTCCTTACTTCGCCGGTCGCTTCCGACCTGAACGCTGCTCCGGGCGGATTGAGCCGCGGGCGAGGCCATCAGCGGTGAGCTGCACCAGCTCTGCACCCAACGACGCCGCTTGCCGGATTGCCGACTCGAAGGCGTCCAGCCGCCGGAACGCCTCTCCGTGCGCCCGCTGCTCCTCGAGCGGAAGCCGCCGCACCTGCGCCCGCCGGATATCGAAGCGCAGCGTGCCCGACAGGCTCGACGCCTGCTTCTCGTTAGCCGAGGTGCGCAACTGGCCGGCGAGAAACCACGGGTCGAGCGCGGCCGGGTTGGGGCGCAGCAGGTACATGTTTGGCCCGAGCAGCGCGCGTTCGTTGGTGATCACACGAGCGGTGAGCCGCCGCGCGGTCATCGGCACCACGACGTCCCCTGGCTCCAGCTGAATCGCCTGACCAAGCGGCCGATCGCCTCGCGGTGATGGCCCAGTTCCCTCCACCACATCCCGCGCAGACAGGACCGGCAGATCGACAAGGCCCTCAACCTCGGCAGTTGAGCGAATGGTTGGCCGGACCGGGCCGATCAGTAGCAGCGCGCCGGTGCGGGCCAGCTCGGCGATCGTCTGGGTGAGCGGCGCAGTTGCCCCGTCGGGCTCGGGCGTGACCTGCGGCATCAGCGCCGGCAGGTCGCCGACGATGGCGGCGAGCCGCTCTCTGGTGCGTACCAGATGCTCTCCGGTCGCCTCGCCCCCGAGGGCGGGTTGCCGGCGCGCGGGGGTGAGGTCGACCTCCTCGTCGAGCAGCTCGATCACCGGGACCGCGCGGGCGAAGCCGGCCTCCTCGAGGTCGGCATCCGGCGCGGCGGCGAAGGCCCGCCAGGTGGCCAGCACCCGCGCGTACAGC
>NZ_QGGF01000407.1 GCF_003857015.1 Micromonospora globispora
GCCCCGCACCAGCCCGGGTACGGTGCCGTGCCCCCGCCGCCTCCGCCGCCGCCCGGCCACGGCTACCCGGCACAGCCGGCCTACGGGCAGCACTACGGCTACCACGGCCACTACCGGCGCAAGAAGCACCACGGGTTCCTCGGCGAACTCTTCGACTGACCGTCGACGGCCGGGTCGGCAGCGCGCCGGCCCGGCCATCGCCTTCTCCACCCCCGGGCGGCCTCGGCCGGGGCGTCCCCTCCGTCGTGCCGGTCGGGCGCGGTCGTGGCAGGCTGCACGGCATGACGGCCATCCGGCAGCATGAGGCCCTCGCGCAGGCGTACGACGGCATTACCACCGTGGTCAGCGGACTCGACGACGCGGACCTGCAACGGCCGACCCGCTGTCGCGGCTGGCTCATCGCCGACCTGCTCTTCCACGTCCTCTGTGACGCCCAGCGGGCGCTGGTCGCACTCGCCAGTCCAGTCGACGGCCCGGCCGACGTGGACGACGTCAGCTACTGGCGCGCCTTCTCGGCGGGTGCGGACGGCGGTGCGCGGCACGCGTGGTGGGCCCGCCGCTCCGCCGCCGCCTTCGACCGGCCCAGCGGCGTCGTCCGGATCTGGTCGGACACCGCCCCCGCGGCAGCCCGGGCGGCCGCCGCCGCCGACCCGGACGGTTTCGTGACCACTCAGGGGCACGTGCTCCGGGTACCGGACCTGCTCGCCACCCTGACCACCGAGGCGGTTATCCACTACCTCGACCTCGTCGTGGAGCTGCCCGACGCCCCGCCGCCCGCGGCACTGCCCACCCGGCTCGCGGTGGCCACGATGGACGGGCTGCTCAGCGACGACGCCGTCCGCCCGGCCGGCTGGGACGACCGGGAGTACCTGCTCAAGGCCGCCGGGCGGGTGCCACTGACCGACCGGGACCGGCTGGAGCTGGGCGAGACCGCGGGCTGGTTCCCCCTGATCGGCTGACGGTCGGGACTCGACCTGCAGGCTCAGAGCTGGCGCGGCAGCCCGAAGGCGGGCAGCAGCTCGGCGTCGAAGCTCGCCACCTCGGCTACCCGCCCGCCGGCGAGGGTCAACATCGTCAGCCCGATGCCCACCCTCGATCGCTGCGACCCAGCGGTTCAGCAGCTCCCGCGGCGCCGGGTCCACCGCCGACCGACGGAGCCACTCGTCGCGGCGCGGGCAGCAGTTCCCGTACGCGGGGCGGGCTCGTTGCAGTGCGCTATTCACCGCGACGACGGTGGTGTCCAGGACGGCCGCCGTGTCGGCCGCGGGCCAGCCAGTCGGTTCAGACGATCGCCATGTCGACGAAGCGGGACAGGTGCAGCTGGGCGGCGACGGTGATGGTGTCGGTGGGGCCGTTCCGATGCTTGGCGACAATGAAGTCCGCTTCGCCCGCCCGCGGCGACTCCTTGTCGTAGTAGTCGTCCCGGTGGAGCAGGATGACAACGTCCGCATCTTGCTCGATCGATCCACTTTCGCGCAAATCGGACAGCTGGGGCCGCTTGTCGGTGCGCTGCTCCGGGCCACGGTTCAGCTGGCTCACCGCGATCACCGGGCACTCGACCTCCTTGGCCAACAGCTTGAGGCCACGGGAGAGGTCGGCGACCTCCTGCTGCCGGCTCTCGGTGCGCTTCGGCGAGGTCATGAGCTGAAGGTAGTCGACAACGATCAGCTTGAGGTCGTGCTTCTGCTTGAGCCGGCGGGCCTTGGCCCGGATCTCCATCAGGTTCATGCTGGGCGTGTCGTCGACGAAGAGCGGCGCCTCGCTGATCTCGCCCATGCACCGGGCGAGCTTGGTCCAGTCGTCGTCGGAGAGCTGCCCACTCCGGAGCACGTGCAGCGGCACCCGGGCCTCGGCCGACAGGAGTCGCATGACGATCTCGACCTTGCTCATTTCCAGCGAGAAGATCGCCGCGGCCTGATTGGCTCGGATAGCGGCATTTCGGGCAAAGTCCATACTTGCCGTTGACTTGCCCAAACCAGGCCTGCCAGCCACGATCACAAGTTGGCCCGGGTGGAGGCCGTTGAGGAGCCGGTCCAGGTCGGTGAAGCCGGTCGGCACACCGGTCATCACGCCGCCCTGCGCGCCCACCGCCTCGATCTCGTCGAGGGTCGGCTGCAACATGTCGGCCAGGACCGCGAAGTCCTCGCTGACCCGCCGTTCGGTCACGTCGTAGACGGCCTGCTGCGCCAGGTCGACGACGTCGTCGACGTCCCGGCTGCCGCCCTGCCCGGTGCCGTACCCAAGCTGGACGATCTTGGTGCCGGCCTCGACCAGGCGGCGGAGCACCGCCCGCTCGCCGACGATCCGGGCGTAGTAGGCGGCGTTGGCGGCGGTGGGCACGCTGGCGATCAGCGTGTGCAGGTACGGCGCGCCGCCGATCCGGGCCAGGTCGCCGGAGTCGGCGAGGGCCGCTGCGACGGTGATCGGGTCGGCCGGCTCACCCCGGCCGTAGATGTCGAGGATCGCGTCGAAGATGGTGGCGTGCGCCGGACGGTAGAAGTCGTTCGACTTCAGGATCTCCACGACGTCGGCGATGGCGTCCTTCGAGAGCAGCATGCCGCCGAGGACACACTGCTCCGCGGCCACGTCCTGGGGCGGCGTCCGCTCGAACTGCCCGTCCCGCTGCGGCTGTGCGGGGGGCTGCCCACCGGGCCGGTCCGTCCGCGTGTCGTCGGTGACCGACACGGGTCCCCCCTCCACTGCGCCGGATCGAGTTCAGGTCTACCGCCGGGGTGCGACAACTTCCGGCGACCCTCCAGTCGATCGGGGGGCCACCGCCCGGACGGTCGGGGGGTAACCATACGGAACCCGAGGTCGGCCCCTCAACAGCGGCGGTGGACGAGCCTCGGGACAACCTGTGGACGCCGGTGGACCGGCATGTGCGCAGCGTGTGCACAGGGTGTGGATAAGTGGTGGAGAATTTCGCGCCGAGCCGCGCTGACCTGCGAAGACGCAATCCCCACCCTGTGGAGGAGAGTTTTCGGGTCGAGCCGGGGAGCCGTTCGTCCCGTACTATCTAGAGCGATCGGCTACACCTGGACAGCGGATTGCACTTTCGGTTGAGAAGGGTCACGCTCCGGCCGTGAGTTACCGGGACTGGGGACGCGGGGAGGGCAGCCCGCGCGAGCGCCAGCCGATCGCCCGCTGGGACGATCCCGCCGAGCCGCTTCCGGTCGAGCCGTACGCCGCCGAGCGCTACCACACCCCCAGCCGCCGCCGCACCGTCGAGCGCGGCCAGCAGGAGCCGGTTGACGCCTACCTTCCCCGCTGGGCGCTGGAGTCGGGGATCCGCCGGGCGGACGGCGGCGGCCGGCACGCCGCCCCGGACGACGACGATGACGAGCTCGACCCCCCGCGCTCCGACACCGGGTGGCGGGCCGTCCGTGCCATCGGAGCCGGCCGGGCCAGCGAGCACACCGGTGAGTGGACCCTCGGCATTCCACAGGATCAGGGGTACGTCGGGAGCCGGCGCGCCGAGTCCGCGGAGGACGAGCCGGTCTCCGGGGCGGCCCCGTGGAGCCGACCGCGTCGTTCCCCGTCCCGTCGACCGCAGGTGATCTGGTCGGGCGGCGAGGAGATCCCTCCTTCGGTCGGGGAGAGCACCGGCTGGGAGGCCGGCCGGTCGACGCGGTGGAGCCGGCGGGCGGCGGATTCGTGGTCGCGGCCTGCGGTCGACGCCTGGGACCGGGGCCGGTCGGCCGAGCCGGAGCCGGCTGCGCCTCCGGCGGTGGACCCGTGGGACGCCTCCGGGATGCACGCGTGGGACCGGTCGGCGGTCGGTGCCGGGTGGGATCAGGCGGACGCCACCGGGGGCTGGGACCGTTCCGACCACACGGGAGAGTGGGAACGGTTCACCGACACCGGCCAGTGGGACCGGTACGGCGACGACACGGGCCGGTGGGACAGGTACGCCGAGGTCGACGCGTGGGATCGCACGGCTCCACCGACGTCGGCGCCCGACCGGGCGGCCGAGCGTTGGGCGTCGGCGGAGCAGGTGGAGAGCTTCTGGTCGGGGACCCGGTTGGCCGGGGACGATCCGCGCTGGGTGGACGCGCCACCGTCGGCCCCGCGCTCGCCCGTGGTCGGGTATACCGCCCCTCGCCCGCGTGCGGTGCCGCGGCGCCCGGTCGATCCGGTGAGCAGCGGCCGTGGTGTGGGTACGCCGTCGATCCGCCGTCGGATCGAGGCGATCGGCGGCGGGCCGTGGAGTCGCCGCCTCGAGGACGACCTGCTCGATCCCGATGCCGGCGGGGCGATCCGCCCCCTGGTGTACACGGCAGCCTGTTATCTGGTTCCGGCGCTGCTGATCTTCCTCTGGCTGCTCACGCTGGACGGTCAGGCGCCGGCGGGCTGCGTCACCGACATCACCGGTGGCGGCTGTGACTCCCCGCGGACACACGCGTTCGCTTCGCTGATCGCGGGCGCCCCGCGGTTCGGCCTGGCGCTGTTGACCAGCCTGGTCGTCGCGGTGCTGCTGCGCCGGGTGGGGACGACCTGGCGGTCGACGACGGTGGCGCTGGCCGCGGCGGTGGTCGGCGGCGGTCTCTCGACGGTCCTGATCAGCGCGGTGACCGGCCAGCCGATCGGCTGACGCGGGGCCGGGCGGGTCGGCGTGCTCTGCGGTACGGCGGCGACCGCCGTCGCGTCGAGGTCTGCGCGCCGGAATCGCCGCCGCGTTCGAGGTCTGTGCCCCGGACAGCGGAAAGGCCCGCACCGGGGATCCGGCGCGGGCCTTCCGTCGTGCTGTCGGGTGTCAGCCCTGGACGACGCTCAGGTCGAACTTGGCGGTCACCTCGGGGTGCAGCTTGATACGCACCGGGTAGTTGCCGGTCGACTTGATGTGACCGGGCAGCTCCAGCCGACGACGGTCCAGGGTCGGGCCGCCGGCCGCCTTGACGGCGTCGACGATCTCGCCCGGGGTGACCGAGCCGAAGAGCCGGCCACCGTCACCGGCGCGGGCCTTCAGGCTGACCTTGAGACCCTCGAGCTGGGCCTTGACCTCGTTGGCGTGGTCGAGGTCGCGGATCTCCCGGGCCGAGCGGGCCCGCTTGATCAGCGTGACCTGCTTCTCCGCACCCTTGGTCCAGGCGATCGCGAAGCCCTGCGGCAGCAGGTAGTTACGGCCGTAGCCGTCCTTCACCTCGACGATGTCGCCCGGGGTGCCGAGGCCGGACACCTCCTGAGTCAGGATGATCTTCATGTCCGTGCCTCCTCTCAGCGGGTCGTGGCCGTGTACGGCAGGAGCGCCATCTCACGGGCGTTCTTGACCGCACGGGCGATCTGCCGCTGCTGCTGCGAGGTCACGCCGGTCACCCGCCGAGCGCGGATCTTGCCGCGGTCGGAGATGAACTTGCGCAGCAGCGCGGTGTCCTTGTAGTCGATGTAGGTGATCCCGTCCTTGTCGAGCGGGTTCACCTTCTTCTTCGGCTTGCGAAGTGCCGCAGCCTTGGCCATTGCTCTTGCTCCTGGTTTGCGATCGCGGGCGCTCGGCGCCATTAGAACGGGGGCTCCTCGTCGAAGTTTCCGCCGCCCGAACCACCGCGCGAGGGAGCCGGTGCAGCCGAGGCCCAGGGGTCGTCGGAGTTGCCTCCGCCGCCCTGGCCACCACCGCCGCCGAAGCCGCCACCGCCGCCGGAGCGGGACATCTTCTGCACCTTCGCCGTGGCGTAGCGCAGCGACGGGCCGATCTCGTCGACCTCCAGCTCGATGACGGTGCGCTTCTCACCCTCGCGGGTCTCGTACGACCGCTGACGCAGTCGGCCCGAGACGATCACGCGGGCGCCCCGCTGGAGCGACTCGGCGACGTGCTCCGCCGCCTGCCGCCACACGGTGCAGGCCAGGAAGAGCGGCTCGCCGTCCTTCCATTCGCCGGAGGCCTTGTCCATGAACCGGGGCGTCGAAGCGACCCGGAACTTGGCGACCGCCGCACCGGACGGGGTGAACCGCAACTCGGGGTCATCGGTCAGGTTGCCGATGACCGTGATGGTGGTGTCTCCTGCCATGACCATCTCCTCGCGCACTCATCAGGTCTGTCGTACAGGCTCTCAGAGCCCTCCGACAGAGCCGATGAGGCTGATCCGGGCGAACCGGGTGTGGATGCTTAGCGCATCTCCGGCCGAATGACCTTGGTGCGCAGCACGGACTCGTTGAGCCGCAGCTGACGGTCCAGCTCGGCCACCGCCGCAGGCGTCGCCTGCAGGTCGATGACGGCGTAGATGCCCTCGGCCTTCTTGCTGATCTCGTACGCGAGGCGCCGGCGGCCCCACACGTCGGTCTTCTCCACCGAGCCACCCGCGGTCCGGATCACGTTCAGGTACGTGTCGAGCGACGGGGCGACGGTGCGCTCCTCGAGGCTGGGGTCGAGGATCACCATGATCTCGTAATGACGCAAGACGTGCTCACCTCCTGTGGGCTAAGCGGCCACGGTCCTTCCGTGGCAGGAGGTCTGCGTCGTGGCCCGCTCCGGGACCGGGGGGACCCGGCCGGACGCGGACAACCGGACCAGGATACCCGGTCCCGACGATCATGCCGGGCCCGGTCGGACCGGCCGACCGGGCGCGCGGCGACAGGGGCCCACCCCCGGGCATCGAAGCACCGGAAGTGGACCCCTGTCCACGAGACCGCGGGGCGTCCCGTCCGCATTCCTTGGGTGGGACCTGGGGAGGAACGACCACACCGATGAGGTTGGATCGAGGACGCCCCGCGGAGCTTTATTGTGTTGTCGGCTGGTCTGACCATACAACGGCTCTCGTCACCTCTTGGGGGAAATGGAGGAATTCCTCCGCCCCGGCGATGAACAACCGCTGATGTGTCCAGCAGGGTCGCGCCCCGTCGTGCCGGGCCGCACGCCGGGCGACCTGTTTCCGGGGGCCGCCCCGACCGGACGCGCTGTGGACCCACGCCCCGGCCGAAGCATCGACCATCGACCCACCTCGGACAACGACCGCCGGCCGCCGAGGTGACGCGTACCGGGGGACGTAGATCCGGGAACGGGCGCGCCGGAGACTCCCTCGCCGCGGTCGCCCCGCGTGTCGGGGGCGCGACGTAGGCTCCCCTGCATGCGAATCGGAGCCCACGTCGATCCGACCGACCCGCTGACCGAGGCGGCCGCCCGCGACGCCGATGCCGTCCAGTTCTTCCTCTCCGACCCTCAGGGCTGGAAGGCCCCGAAGCCCCGGGAGGACGCGGAGCGGCTGCGGGACGCCGACATCGACCTCTACGTCCACGCGCCGTACGTCATCAACGTCGCCACGCTGAACAACCGGATCCGGATCCCCAGCCGCAAGCTGCTGCTCGGCCACGCCAGCGCGGCGGCCGCGGTCGGCGCGAAGGGACTGATCGTGCACGGCGGTCACGTCAACGCCGGTGACGACCTGGCGGTGGGCTTCGACAACTGGCGCAAGACCTTCGCGTACGCGGCGGACTCCGGCGGCTTCCCGCTCCCGGTCCTGATCGAGAACACGGCCGGCGGTGAGAACGCCTGCGCCCGGCGCCTCGACGCGCTCGCCCGGCTCTGGGACGCCATCGGGGATTACGAGGTCGGCTTCTGCCTGGACACCTGCCACGCCCACGCCGGCGGGGAGGAGCTGCTGGGGCTGGTCGACCGGGTCAAGGCGATCACCGGCCGGATCGACCTGGTGCACGCCAACAACTCCAAGGGCGCCTTCAACTCCGGTCAGGACCGGCACGACAACCTCGGTGGCGGCACGATCGACCCGGAGCTGGTCGTGGCGGTGATCCGGGCCGCCGGCGCCCCGGTGATCGTGGAAACCCCCGGTGGGGTCGACGGCCAGGGCGGCGACATCGCCTTCCTGCAGGAGCAGCTCGGAAAGTCGGCATGACCACCGAGCAGTCCGACGCGACGGACGGCGGCCGGCGGACCGGGTCAGCCGAGGGCGATCTGGCCGGACAGCGGGCCGGCACGGCCGCCGGTTCGGGCACCACCGGGATGAGCGCGGCCACCGCGACGGACGACGCGGCCACGGCGAGCAGGAGCGACAGCCCGGCGGAGGGCAACGGGCGGGACACGGGCGACGCCGCCGAGCAGCCCAGCGTTACGGCGACAACCGAGCAGACCAGCGCCACGGCGACGATGGAGGGGCCGGGGAAGTCCAGCGGCACTCGGGAAGACGCGGGCTCGGAGAAGGTCGGCGGAAACCAGGAAGACGGCGAACCGGAGAAGACCGACGGGCTCGGGAAGACCGACAGCCCCGAGCGGACCGGCGGTTCGGAGACGTCCGACCCGGCCGGGAAGACTGACCCGCCCGGGAAGGGCGAGCGGGCCATGGCCGATCCCTGGGCCTCCTTCGGTCCCGCGCCGGACCCGGTGCTCACCCGACCGCGGCGCGCGGTCCACGCGGTGGGCAGGTTCCTGATCCACGAGTGGACCCTGGCCACCGTCGCCTCGCTCGCGCTGGCCGTCCTGCTCACCTGGCCGACGCTGCGCTACCCGCTGTACACGCTGCCGCAGGACTACTGGGACCCCAGCTTGCAGTCCTGGCAGATGGCCTGGTCCGGGCACATCCTGCTGACCGATCCGGCGCAGCTCTGGCACGCCAACACGTTTTATCCCGACAAGTGGAGCTTCGCCTTCTCGGACACCCTCCTCGGGTACGCCCCGGCCGGCATGATCGGCCACGGTCCCGAGGCGGCCGTGCTCCGCTACAACATCATGTTCGTCCTGGCCCACGGGCTCGCCACGCTCGGGGCGTACGCGCTGGCCCGACAGTTGGGCGCGGGCCGGATCGGGGCCGCGGTGGCCGGGGCGAGCTACACGTACGCTCCGTGGCTGCTGGCCCAGGCGGGGCACCTGCACATCGTCTCCAACGGCGGCATCCCGTTGGCGCTGGCCATGCTGGCCCGTGGGCACGGCTGGTCCCTGCGGTACGGGTACCGGCCGGAACGCCGGCACGCCGGCTGGGCGTACGCCGGGTGGCTGGTGGCGGCGTGGCAGCTCAGCCTGGGCTTCGGCATCGGGCTGCCGTTCGCGTACGGGCT
This sequence comes from Micromonospora globispora, assembly GCF_003857015.1. Taxonomy (GTDB): domain Bacteria; phylum Actinomycetota; class Actinomycetes; order Mycobacteriales; family Micromonosporaceae; genus Micromonospora; species Micromonospora globispora. The sequence continues at coordinate 8,998 of NZ_QGGF01000407.1, forward strand.
GGCCGGGATCGTGCTGGTCTCGGCCGTGGTGTGGTTCGTCCGGCGCCGACGGGTGCCGGGGAAGCGGCCGCTCGGCGTCCGGCTGCTGGTCGCCGACCTGGTCGGCGGTGCGCTCTTCGCCGCGGTGGGCGGGCTGCTGGCCGTACCGTATTTCAAGGTTGCCGAGCTGCACCCGAACGCGGCGCGGACGATCGGCGACATCGCCATCTACTCGCCGCCGGTCAGCGGATTCTTCATCGCCCCGGCGGAGTCGCGGGTCTGGGGTGGGCTGCACGAGGGTGCGCGGGCGCTGCTGCCCTGGCACCCCGAGATGACGCTGTTGCCCGGCTTCGTGCTCTACGCGCTGGCCGCCGGCGGTCTCTTCTTCTCGGTCTGGCGGGTGCGGCACCGGCTGCTGCTGCTGGCCGGGGTGCTGGTGACGATGACGCTGGCCATGGGCACCCGGTTCCTCGGCGGCAGGTTCACCTACGTCCCGCTCTTCGAGTACCTGCCCGGCTGGAACGGACTGCGCACGCCGGGCCGGATGATGCTCTGGACCACGCTGCTGCTCGGGCTGCTCGCCGCAGGCGCGGTCACCGCGTTCGCCGCCCGGGTACGCGAGCTCGCCGCCCAGCGGATCCCGCCGTGGCCGGGCCCGTGGCTGCGGTTGGCGACCCTGCTGCCGCTGCTGCTCGTGATCGTGGAGGGGCTGAACAGCACGCCGCACCCGGTGGTGCCGCAGCAGCCGGCGGTGATGCGGACCGTGGACGGCCCGATGCTGGTCCTGCCCAGCAGCCAGAACCTGGACCAGCCGCTGATGCTCTGGTCGACCAGCCGGTTCCAGGAGATGGCCAACGGGGGCAGCGGCTTCACCCCGGACACGCTCGACCAGGTCCGCGAGGTGACCCTCGCCTTCCCGGACCAGGCCAGCATCGACTACCTGCGCGGCCTCGGCGTCCGCAACGTGGTGGTCCTCCGCGACCAGCTCGCCGGTACCCCGTGGGAGCGGGTCGTGGACAACCCGGTCGAGGGGCTCGGCATCACCCGCGAGGAGGTCGGCGACGCAATCGTCTATCACCTCTCCTGAGGATGCAGACCCTGCCGCTCAGGCGGCGGCCGGCTGAGCCGGTGACTCGACGGCTGCTGAACGGTCGCGCCAGCGGAGATACCAGGGGGCATCGGGGGCGCCGTCGAGGACTCCGCCGTCCGGGTCGTCCCGGTAGGTGCTGCGCACCGCGTCGTGCTCCGGCCGCAGGATGTCCCGGATGACAAAGCCGCAGAGCACCGCGACGGTGATCAGCCGGAGGCTGGCGGCGAGCACGAAGATGCCCTCGGGGAAGACCGGACGGCTGGTCGACGCGCCGAGCAGCTCGCCGTAGAAGGCGGCGAAGTAGCAGACCTCGGCGAACTGCCAGGCGAGGAAGGCGCCCCAGCGCGGGCGGGCGAGCACCGCGAGCGGGAGCAGCCAGAGCACGAACTGCTGCGACCACACCTTGCTGAAGATCAGGAAGGCTGCGACCACCAGGAAGGCGAGCTGAGCCAGCCGGGGCCGGCGCGGCGCCAGCAGCGCCAGCGCGGCCACGCCGATGCAGGCCAGCCCGAAGAGGGCGTACGACACCCAGTTGAGGGCGGGGATGTTGGCGTTCAACCAGTCGAACGGCCCCTGGTCGGGGCTGACCTTTCCGTCGAGGTAGCGGCCGATGTACCAGAGGGTGCCCCAGTCGATCGGCCGGGTGGTGTTCAGCTCGAAGAACCTGCCCCAGCTCTTCGGATAGGGAATCGCCACCGGCAGGTTCACCACCACCACCGTCACCGCGGCCGTGATGACGGACAGGAGGGCGGCCCAGGCCCGGCCGGCGCGGACCGCGAGCACCAGGATCGGCCCGAGGATGAACAGCGGCCACATCTTCGCCGCGCCGCCGAGCCCGAGCAGCACCCCGGCCAGGGCGGCCGGCACGGCACCGTACCGGCCGGGTCTGGTGCGCGCCCAGGCGAGCAGCCCGAACGCGGCCAGCCCGATGGCGAGCAGGTCCCAGTTGACCGTTGCGGTGAGCACCAGCGCGGGCGCGACCGCGAAGAGCGCCGCGTCCCAAGGTCGTCGTCGGCGCAGCGCGAGGATCACCGCCACGGTGGCCACCCCGAGCGCGCTGAGCACCAGCGCGTTGAGGTTGTAGAACCACTGCCCCTGGTTGATGCCGGGGTTGTCGGCGCCGAGGGCGTGCACCGGCAGCCCGAGCGCGCCCATGAAGTACCCGGTCAGCACCGGGTACTCGACGGGGTGGTCGGCGTAGGGCACCTTGCCCTCGTTGAGCCCCTCGGCGTAGTAGAGCGCCAGCACGTCGGTGTAGCACATCCGGGTGTACTGGCTGTTGTTCTGCCAGGCGCCGTCCTGGCAGGGAGACTTCTGCACCCAGTGCAGGGCGAGCGTCAGGCAGACCAGGGCCAGCACGATCCGGGCGGCCGTCCAGAACCGGCCCTCCCGGCCGGCGGGTCGGTCCAGGGCGACCGCATGGTCGCCCAGCGGTCCGCCGATCACCTCGGAGACGCCGCGGACGAAGCCGTCCGAGCGGGACGGGTGATCGCTGGTCCCGGCGTCGCCGATGCCTGCCGTCGACTGGGTGCTCATGGAGACGCATCCTGCCGTACGTCGGGGGTCGGCGTCCCGCCTCGGCCGCACAATTCCGGTCCCCGGATACGCCGACGGCGGCCGGACGCGTGGTCCGGCCGCCGTCGGCGCTGCTGCGGTCTCCCGATCAGTACGTGTAGCGCGGTGGTGTGGTGGGGAGGATCCCGCCACCGCCGCCGCCCCCGGGGCCGGGGCCGCCGCCGTTGCCGTTGCCGTTGCCGCCACCGGGCGGCGTCGTCGGGCAGAAGAGCCCGAACGGGTCGCAGGTCGGCTGCGTCGGCGTCGGCGCCGGCATCTCACCGTTGCCGGCGTCGTCGCTACCCACATGCGCGGCGGGCGGGAAGTCCGTCTTGTCCTTGCCGTCGAGCGCCTCGTTCATGAACCGCTGGAAGATGGCACCCGGCATCCGGGCACCCATGATGTCCCTGCCGTCCTTGTCCTTGATCGCCAACCGCTTGCCCTTGTTGCCGACCCAGACCGCAGTGGCTAGCTGCGGCGTGTAGCCGATCATCCAGGCGTCGCCGTTGTGGTCGCTGCCGTCGCCCAGCTCCCAGGTGCCGGTCTTCTCGGCGACCTTGCGGCCGTCGTCGAGCGGGCGGTGCGACGACTTCGTCGGGTACTGCTCCAGCACCGACGTGACGTCGGCGACGATGTCCTTGGGTATCCGCTGCTCGCCCTTGACCTTCGGGCCACCGATGAGTCGCCACTTGCCGGTGTCGTCCTGCTTCTCGACCTTCTTCACGAAGTGCGCCTTGAAGTACATGCCCTCGTTGGCGAAGGTGGCGACGCCGTTGGCGTGGTCCAGCACGGTGATCGGGTACTGACCGTAGCCGATCACGTTGAAGAAGGGCGCCGGGGCCAGGTCCTTCGGGTTGGCCTTGGTGAGGTCATAGGCCTTCGCCGGGTTGGTGTCGGTCCGCCACATCGTGGTAACGCCCGCCTGCTTGGCCATGTCGAGCACCTTGTCCGGGCCGATCTTCTCGGTGATGTAGTAGAACGGCACGTTCAGCGACTTCAGCGTCGAAACCTCCAGCGTGCAGGAGTCACCGCAGGAGACCTTGTCGGCGCCGGCGTTGCTGACCTTGAACTTCACGCCCTCTGGCGTGAACGCCGAGCCCTTCCACCGTGACTTGATGGAGATGCCCTCCTTGAGGGCCGCGGCGAGGGTGTAGATCTTGAAGGTCGACCCGGGCGAGTGGCCACCGCTGAGCACCCCGTTGTCGGTGTTCTTGCCGGCGTAGTCGGTACCGGTGCCGTTGTCACCGCCGTAGTAGGCGCGCACCTCGCCGTTGCTCGGGTCGATGGACACCACCGCGGCCATCAGGTTCGACGGCTGGCCGTCGAGCTCGGAGCCCTTCGACTTCCGCTGGGCGGCCTCGAGCGCCGCCTTCTGGATCTTGGGGTCGATGGTGGTGGTGATCCGGTAGCCACCCTTGCTGAGCGCCTGCGAGCAGAGCGGCTTGGCGTCGGTCACCTCGGCCTCGTTGTCGGTGCACAACTTCATGTCCCGCATCTCCTGCGCGACATAGTTGATCACGTTGCCGTAGGGCGTGTTGATGCCGAAGTCGACGCCGACGCCCGTTTTCTTGGGCGAGTTGACCTTCGGGTACGCGGTCGGGTGCTGCGGCTTCCCCGGCGCGTCGAGCCACTTCTCGGCGATCATGCCGTTGATCACGTAGTTCCAGCGGTCCTGTGCGGCCGACGGGTTGATCGCCGGGTCGTAGCCCTTGTGCGTGGCAGTCGGCTCCGGCTGCTTGATCAGCGCGGCCAGCACCGCGGCCTCGGCCACGGTCAGCTGGTTGGTGTGCTTGCCGAAGTACGTCCCGGCCGCCGCCTCGATGCCGTACGCGCCCCGCCCGAAGTAGACGATGTTCAGGTAGTGCTGCATGATCGTCGGCTTGTCGTACCGGTCGTTCAGCTTGGAGGCGAGGATCGCCTCCTTCAGCTTCCGCGCGTACGTGTCCTGCTTGAGGTTGTCGTAGGCGTTGCGGGCGTACTGCTGGGTGATGGTCGAGGCACCCTGCTTGTCGCCGCCGGTGAAGTTGTTCCAGGCGGCGCGGGCGATGCCCTTGTAGTCCACACCGGAGTGCCGGTAGAAGTTCCTGTCCTCCGCCGCGGCGACCGCGTCCTGCACATGCTGCGGGATCTGGGCGATGCTGACGAACTCGCGGTTCTGGTCACCGACCTTGGCGATGACGCTCTTGCCGTCCTTGGCGTAGATCGTGGTGGCCAGCGGCGGGGTGGTGTCCTCGGGGAGAATCACCTTGGTCGAGTAGTAGGTGAAGCCGACGACGCCGATGCCGGCGAGCATGATGAAGACCGCGAAGCTGGCGATCAGGAGGTTGATCCGCCGGCGCTTCTTCGCGCGGGCCGCCTCGGCCGGGTCGTCACCACGGCCACCGCGGCCGCCCCGGCCCGGCCCGCTCGGTCCACCGGGTCCACCCGGACCGCCGCCGGCCATGCCGGGCACACCGGCGCGGGCCACCGC
>NZ_QGGF01000280.1 GCF_003857015.1 Micromonospora globispora
GGGTCGACCCGGCCCTGGTGCACCACTACTTCGGCACCAAGGAGGAGCTGTTCCGGGCCACCATGGAGGTGCCGATCGATCCGGCGCAGCTGCTGCCCTCCGTGCTGTCCGGCGGCCGCGAGGGGGTCGGGGAACGCCTGGTCCGGACCTTCCTCGGGGTCTGGGACTCTCCCGCCGGCACCCCGGCGGTCGCCCTGCTGCGGTCGGCGGTCAACAACGAGTGGACCGCCCGGCTGCTGCGCGAGTTCCTGGTCACCCAGGTGCTCCGCCGGGTACTCGACCACCTCGATCTCGACCCGGCCGAGCTGCCACTGCGCGGTTCGTTGGTGGCCACCCAGATGATCGGCTTGGGCATGATGCGGTACGTCATCCGCCTCGAACCGGTCGCGTCCGCGCCGGTCGAGACGCTGGTGGCGGCGATCGGCCCCACCGTGCAGCGCTACCTCACCGGCGATCTCGACGCCTGAGCCTGCGGGCTGCGCGGGCTCGGGCTGCGGCGGGTCATCACTGACCGTGACCTCCGCGGAGGGCAACGCGCCGATGAGCGATACCTGAGCGTCATATTTATGCCTCTCAGGTATATCGCTTCCCAGGCATATAGTCGCTGCCCGGACCGAGCCGGGGCGGGGCCGAGCCGGGCCGAGGGCCAGGCCAAGCCGGTGGCGGCCAGGCAGAGGCGGGGGCCGAGCCGGGCGGCGACACGTCGGCTAGCGGGTCTGCTCCAGCCAGGAGGCGTAGAGCAGGCCGTAGACCGAGTCCGGGTCCTTCACCAGCTCGTCGTGCGGGCCACGCTGCACGATCCGGCCCCGGTCCACCACGATCACCTCGTCGGCGGCCTGCGCGGTGGAGAGCCGGTGCGCGATGGCCAGGGTGGTCCGGCCCCGGGTCACCGCGTCCAGGGTGCGCTGGAGGCGGACCTCGGTGGCCGGGTCGACCGCGGAGGTCGCCTCGTCCAGCACCAGCAGGTCCGGGTCGGCGACGTACGCCCGGGCCAGCGCGACGAGCTGCCGCTCCCCCACGCTCAGCGCCTCGCCCCGTTCCCCGACCGGGGTGTCCAGCCCGGCCGGCAGCCCGTCCAGCCAGTCGGCCAGGCCCAGCTCACCGAAGGCGATGGTGAGCTGCTCGTCGGTCAGCTCCGGCCGGGCGAAGCGGACGTTCTCGCCGACGGTGGCGTCGAAGAGGAAGCCGTCCTGCGGCACCATCACCACCCGGGAGCGCAGCGACTCGAACCGCACCTCGCGCAGCGGCACCCCGGAGAGCAGCACCTCGCCGGCCGTCGGGTCCATCAGCCGGGTGAGCAGCTTGGCGAAGGTGGTCTTGCCGCTGCCCGTCTCGCCGACCACGGCGACCCGGCTCTTCGCCGGGATCTCCAGGCTCACGTCGTGCAGCACCGGCGGCCCGCCCGGGTACGCGAAGGTCACCCCGGCGAAGCGGATGTCCAGCGGGCCCGGCGGCAGCTCCCGTCCCTGCTCCCCCGGGTCGGCCACGTCCGGGGCGACGTCCAGCACGTCGAGCACCCGCCGCCAGCCGGCGATCGCGTTCTGCGCCTCGTTGAGCACCTCGGTGGCGATCTGCACCGGCTGGATGAAGAGGGTGACCAGGAAGAGGAACGCGGTGAGCTGGCCGATGGACAGCGAGCCGTCCACGCCGAGGATCACCCCGAGGACGACCACGCCGGCGAGCGCCAGCCCGGCGGCCAGCTCCCCCACCGAGCTGCCCAAGATGCTGATCCGGATGGCCCGCTGCTGGGCCTGCCGCTGCCCCTCGATCGCCGCGTCCAGCCGCCGGGCGGTCCGTCCGGCGATCCCGTACGCGCGGATCACCGGGGCGCCCACCACGCTCTCCCCGATGGTGCCGAGCAGGGTGCCCATCCGCTGCCGGACCAGCCCGTACGCGGCCGCGAGGCGGCGCTGGAGCAGCCGGATCACCAGTACCGCCGGGGCGAACGCGCCGAGCACCACCAGGGTCAGCTGCCACGAGTACGCGAGCATGACGGCCGTGGTGATCACGAGCTGACCGAGGTTGACGATCAGGATCACCCCGCCCCACTGGAGGAACTGGGTGATCTGGTCGACGTCGCTGGTGACCCGGGAGACCAGCGAGCCCCGCCGTTCGGACTGCTGGTGCAGCATCGACAGGTCGTGCACGTGCCGGAAGGCCCGAGTCCGCACCCCGGCCAGGGCGGTCTCACTGACCGTGAAGAGCCGGCGCATCATCAGGTACCCGCAGGTGGTGGTGATCGCCAGGACGGCCGCGGTAATGGCGACCACCGTGGCGACGACGCCCATGTCGGGCCCGCCCTCGACGGTGAGGCCGTTGTCGATGCCGCGCTGGACGGCGACCGGGACGGCCACCCGGCCGACCATGTAGACCAGCGCCAGCACGACGGTGCCGGCCAGCCCGGTCTTCAGCTCCGGGGAGAGCGCCAGCCCGCGCCGCAGCGTCCGCCAGGTCGACTCGGCCTGCTCCGTCGGCCGCTCGGCCTCCACGTCGGTCGCGCTCGCGCTCACCGGTCAACCTCGACTTCCAGGCCGGAGGTCAGCGGGGTGACCTCGTCGTACGTCCGGGTCTGCTCGCGGTCGTGCTCCGCCTGCTCGTACGCCGTCACCAGGTCGGCGTAGCCGGGGACGGTGGCGAGCAGGTCGGGGTGGGTGCCGCGGGCGATCACCCGGCCCTGCTCGACGTAGATCACCTCGTCGGCGAGGGCGATGGTGGCCCGCCGGTACGCGACCACCAGGATCGACGCGGCGGCGCCCGTGTCCCCGGTCGGGGCGCGCAGCCCGGCCAGGATGGCCGCCTCCACCCGGGGGTCGACGGCGCTGGTGGCGTCGTCGAGCACCAGCAGCCGGGGCCGGCCGGCGAGCGCCCGGGCCAGGGTGAGCCGCTGCCGCTGGCCGCCGGAGAGCGAGGTGCCCCGCTCGCCGACCATGGTGTCCAACCCGTCGGGCAGGGCCGCGACGAAACCGTCCGCCTCGGCCAGCCGGAGCGCCGCCCAGACCTCCTCGTCACCGATGCCGGGCCGGTCCAGGGTGATGTTGGCCCGGACGGTGTCGTCGAAGACGAACGGCACCTGGGCGACCAGGGCGACCGTCGAGGCGAGCGAGGCGGCGGTGAGGTCGCGGACGTCGACGCCGTCCAGCGTGACGGTGCCGGAGCGCGGGTCGACCAGCCGGACGGCGAGCGAGGCGATCGTCGACTTGCCGGCCCCGGTCGGGCCGACCAGGGCGACCGTCTTCCCGGCCGGCACGGTGAAGGAGACCGCGCCGAGCACCTCGGTGCCGGGCAGGTGCGCCTCGGCCGGCTCGTACCCGAAGTGGACGTCGTGGAAGGCGAGCGTGGCCGGCGTCGGCTCAGCCGGATCGAGCGTCCGCTCGCCGTACGGCATCTCGCCGGTCGCGTCGAGCACCCGGGCCACCCGGTCCCAGCCGGCGACGCTGCGCGGCAGCTCGGCCAGCACCCAGCCGATGGCCCGCACCGGGAAGGCCAGCACGGTGAAGAGGAACGCGACGCTGACCAGCTCGGTGACGCTGATCGCGCCCTGCCGCAGCCGGAGCGCTCCGACCACGAGCACGGCGAGGGTGCCGAGGCTGGGCAGGGTCTCCAGCATCGGGTCGAAGACGCCGCGCAGCCGGCCGACGGAGATCAGGGCGTCCCGCAGCTCCCCGGCCCGGGCGGCGAACCGGACGGTCTCCTGGGCCTCGCGGCCCATCGTCTTGACCACCAGCGCGCCATCGAAGCTCTCGTGGGCGATGCCGCTGACCTCGGCGCGCAGCCGCTGGGCGCGGGCCTGCCGAGGCGCCATCCGCCGCGAGTAGACCACGTTGAGCGCGAAGAGCGCGGGGAAGACGGCCAGCCCGACCAGGGCGAGCGCCCAGTCGGTGAGGAAGAGCGAGACCACCGCGCCGACCAGCATCACCACGGTGCCGACCGCGAACGGCAGCGGCGCGATCGGGTACCAGGCGGCCTCGACGTCGGAGTTGGCGTTGGAGAGCAGGGTGCCGGTGGCGTTGCGGTGGTGCCAGGAGAGCGGCAGGTCCAGGTAGCGCCGGGTGACCCGGCGGCGGTAGGCGGCCTGGAGCCGGTACTGCATGTAGCCGGCGCCGAGCCGGCGGCCGAAGATGCCGACCACCCGCAGCACGCTGATGCCGAACAGGGCCGCCGCGGCGAGGGCGAGTGCGCCCGCCGGGACCGAGCCGCGGGCGATCGCCGGGACCACCACCTCGCCGACCACCCCGCCGACCACGTACGCGCTGGCGATCACGAGGAGGCCGAAGAGCACGCTGCCGGTCACCGCGACCGCGAAGATCCGCGGCTGTTCCCGGATGGCCCGGCCGAGGACCCGCAGTCCCCTGCCGAGGACGTCCCGACTTGTCCCGCTCGCCACGCTCTCCCCCGCCGTAAGCCGCAAATTATCTCCCTCATCCTTACCGGTCCGGGCCAGCTCCGCCGAGCCGGAGTGGATATGTCCACCGTCACGTTCACGGGCAGCCACGCCGACCAGGGCATCCGGTGCCCTGGGGCCGTCGTCTCCGTACCCGGTGCGGCCCGCCGCGCCACGCCGGGCGCGCCAGACGCCCTCGCGGCCCTACGATCGGGCCATGCCGCGGTATGCCCGATCGGAGCGCGAGGCGCTCGCCGACCTGCTGCTGGACCTGGGACCGGAGGCGCCGACGATCAACGACGGGTGGACCACCCGTGATCTCGCGGCGCACCTGATCGTCCGGGAGCGCCGACCGGACGCCGCCGGTGGCATCCTGCTGCCGCCGCTGCGCCGGTACGGCGAGGCGGTCCGCCGGCGGATCGCCGCCCGCCCGTACCCGCAGCTGGTGGCGCAGGTGCGCCGGCCGCCGGTGTGGAGTCCGCTGAGCAACCCGCTCACCGACGAGTTCGTCAACGCCATGGAGTTCTTCATCCATCACGAGGATGTACGCCGGGCGCGATCGGGGTGGCTGCCCCGGGATCTGCCGGCTGGGCTGCAGGCGGTGCTCTGGAAGCGGGCCGCGCTGCTGGCCCGGGTGGCGCTGCGCCGGTTCCCGGCGGATCTGCTCGTCCAGGCGCCCGGGTTCGGCGAGGTGACCGTCGGGCGGGGCGGGGACCGGCTGCGGCTGGTCGGCGCCCCGGGCGAGCTGACCCTGTTCCTCTCCGGCCGGCAACGGGTGGCCCGGGTGCAGGTGGACGGGCCGGCCGCGCCGGCGGAGCGGCTGCGGTCGGCGAGCCTCGGCCTCTGAGCGACCGGCCCGTACCGGTCACCGCAGAATGTGGAAACCGTTCTGCCCAGTGATGGGGACCGATTCCTGCTGCCGTACGCTGCTGCCCGCCGCCCCACCCGGGGCGACGCGACAGGGAGCACCGATGCGGAGCTTCGCGGTCACGGCACTGCGCGAACCCCCCTTCCCGGCGCGCCGGCACGCCGCCGTCGACCAGGTCGCCGAGGAGAGCGCCGGCTGGGCGGGTGACCTGGGCCTGGTGCACACCCCGGCCGGGCTGCGTCGGCTTCGCGGTGCGCACCCGGCGGAGCTCGCCGGCCGGGCCTGCCCGGTGGCGCCGGTGGACCGGTTGCGCCTGCTCACCGACCTGATCACCTGGCTCTTCGTGATGGACGACGCCTGCGACGAGGACGGGCTCGGTGCCAGCCCGACGCGGCTCGCCCCCACAGTGGCGCACCTGCTGGCGGTGCTGGACCGGCACGGCGATTCAGCACCGCCACCGGTCACGGCCGGCCCGCTCGCCGTCGCGCTGGACGACCTCTGCCGGCGGGTCCGCGCCCACCACCGGCCCGCCCTCCTCCTCCGCCTGGTCGGTCAGCTCCGCGAGTACCTGCTGGCGCTGCTCTGGGAGGCGGCCAACCGGGAGCACCGGCGGGTGCCGGGGGTGGCCGAGTACCTCCAGATGCGCCGGCACACCGGCGGCGCCCGACCCAGCTTCACGCTCACCGACCTGGCGCACGGCAGGCTGCCGGGGCCGGACCGGCGGGCCGACCCGGCGCTGGCCGACCTGGACGCCCTCGCCGCCGATCTGGTCTGCTGGTGCAACGACCTCTTCTCCTACGGCAAGGAGCGGAGCACCGCGCCGGACGGGCACAACCTGGTCACCACGATCGCCGGCGAGACCGGCCAGGACGAGGCGGCCGCGGTGCGGGCGGCGGCCGCCCGGTTCAACCAGGGCCTGTCGACGTACGTCGAGCGGGACGCCGCGCTGGCCCGGGCCGGGGACGAGTCGGTGCGGGCCTTCCTGGCCACCCGGCGCAACTGGATCCGGGCCACCTACGACTGGTCGCTGGCCGCCACCCGGTACGCGTGACCGCTCATCCCACCCGACGGGACGACCCCGTCCGAGGGCGGCGGGGCTAGCCGATGGCCGGGTGCAGGCAATACTCTTCGGTAACCGCAAAATGGCGTGACCCCCGTCACGTCTCCACCCCTGAAGGCGGCTACAGCGATGGCTCTCGATGTACCGTACCGCTCCATCCCCGACATGTTCCTCAAGCGCGTGGCGGCGACCCCCGACCGCCACGCCTTCGCCTACCCGGCGCCCGACGACTCGGGACCGGTCTGGCTGAGCTGGGTGCAGGTCGGTCAACGCGCCAAGGCGGTCGCCGCCGGACTGCACGGGCTCGGCGTCGGCCTGGAGAACCCGGTGGCGATCCTGGCGAACACCCGGCTCGACTGGGTGATCGCCGACTTCGGCATCATGTGCGCGGGTGGGGCGACCACCACCGTCTACCCGACCACCGAACCCGAGGACGCGACGTACATCATCGCCGACTCCGGCTCGCGGGTGCTCTTCGCCGAGAACCCGGCCCAGGCGGCGAAGATCGCCGGTGCCGACCTGCCGGCGCTCACCCACGTGGTGCTCTTCGACGGTGCCCCCGACCCGGACGCCGCCGTACCGCAGCTCACCATGGCCGAGCTGGAGGAGCGCGGGGCGCGGGCCCTGGAGGCCGAGCCCGACCTGATCGACATGCTGGTCGCCGGCATCGGCCCGGACCACCTGGCCACCCTGATCTACACCTCCGGCACCACGGGCCGGCCCAAGGGTGTCGAGCTGCTGCACGGCGGCTGGTGCTGGGAGGGGGTGGCGCAGGCGGAACTCGGGCTGCTCCGCGAGGACGACCTCCAGTACCTCTGGCTGCCGCTGTCCCACTCGTTCGGCAAGACCCTGCTCTGCGGCGCCACCCACGTCGGCCTGCCGACCTACGTGGACGGCCGGGTGGACAAGCTGGTCGACCTGCTCGCCGTGGTGAAGCCGACGCTGATGTGCGGCGCGCCCCGGGTCTTCGAAAAGGTCTACAACAAGGCGGTCACCACGGCTCAGGACGCCGGCGGCGCGAAGGCGAAGATCTTCGCCTGGGGGGTGCGGACCGGCAAGGAGAAGGTCGCCCTCGAGCAGGCCGGCAAGCCGGTCCCGGCCGGGCTGAAGCTGAAGTACGCGCTGGCCGAGAAGCTGGTGTTCAGCAAGCTCCAGGCCCGCCTCGGCGGCCGGATCCGGGTGCTGGTCTCCGGCGCGGCCCCGCTGAGCCCGGAGATCGCCACCTTCTTCGCCGCCGCCAACCTGCCCATCTCCGAGGGGTACGGCCTCACCGAGACCAGCGCCGGCAACTTCGTGAACCCGCCGGACGGGCTGCGGATCGGCACGGTCGGCAAGGCGATGGGCGACCTGGAGTGCAGGATCGACACCGACGGCGAGATCCTGGTCCGCGGCAGGCCGGTGATGCGCGGCTACCACAACCTGCCCGAGGAGACCGCCGCCGCGTTCACCGAGGACGGCTTCTTCCGTACCGGTGACATCGGCAGCCTGGACGACGACGGCTACCTGCGCATCACCGACCGGAAGAAGGACCTGGTCAAGACCTCGGGCGGCAAGTACATCGCGCCGTCGCACATCGAGGGCATGTTCAAGGCGATCTGCCCGTACACCTCGCAGGCCGTCGTGATCGGTCAGGCCCGGAACTACTGCACCATGCTGGTCACCCTCGACCCGGACGCGATCAAGGGTTGGGCGGCCGGCGGCCCCCTGGAGGGCCGCGACTACGCCGAGATCGTCGCCTCCCCGGAGGCGAAGGCGATGGTCGAGGGCTACGTCGAGGAGCTCAACGGCAAGCTCAACCGCTGGGAGACGATCAAGAAGGTCTGCATCCTCCCCCGCGATCTCACCATCGAGCACGGTGAGATCACCCCGTCGCTGAAGATCAAGCGGCGGGGCGTGGAGAGCAACTTCGCCTCCGAGATCGACAAGATGTACGAGGGCACGCTGGCCGAGCTCTGACCCACCCCCGGCCCACCGGCGGCCGTGCCCCACCGTCCCGGGGCACGGCCGCCGGTCCGTCCGGCGCCGGTCAGAGGTGGCGCCGGCGCCATTCGCTCTGTTCCGCCTCGGCGGCAAGCTGCTCCTCCAGCGCCACCTGGCGGACCCGCGCCCGGTGTCCCGCCTCGGTCACCGTCTGGGCCCCGGCCAACAGGACGCAGACCAGGGCGAGCAGCCCCAGCGCGACCATCTCCGGCAGCGGCCTGACGACCGGGACCAGCCCGACGATCAGCACCACCGCGGTCAGCGGCACCCAGCGGACGATCCGCAGCGCCCGCAGCGCCAGGGCGCCGAGCGACACCAGGTAGAGCACCACCCCGCCGTAGAGGGTCAGCAGGTCGAACCGGCTCAGCGGATCGCCCCAGCGCGGCGTGGACGGCTCCGCCACGTGGGCCAACAGGCCCTTGAGCCCGAGGGCGAAGAAGATGATCCCGGCGATCATCGGCAGGTGCAGATAGGTGTACGCGTCCCGGGCCAGGGCGATCCGCGCCCGAGGCTCCCGGGTCCGGTGCAGCAGCTGTTCGACGGCGAGCGCCAGCGTGTCGAAGTACGCCCACCACAGCACCGAGGCCACCGCGATGCCGCAGACCGCGGCGACCACGACCGCCCAGGTCAGCGGCAGGCCGGCGATGAACTGCGGTCCCAGACCCAGGGAGATGATCGTCTCGCCGAGCGCGACGAGGATGATCAGGGCGTGCCGCTCGGCCCAGTGGCCGGACGACACCACCTGCCAGCCGACGCCGCCCACCAGCAGGCCGACGCCGTACTCGACGAAGATGGCGGCGAGCCAGAACGCCAGCCGGATGAGGGCCTCGGCCGACCCGTCGGCGAGGCGCTGCGGGACCACCCCGGCGGCGACCAGCAGGACGGTCGCCACCAGCACCGGCAGGGCCAGCACCAGCCAGCGCCGGCGCAGCTCCGGGTCGGCCCGGGACACCCAGCCGAGGACCGCCACCTGCGTACCGCGGACCAGCAGGTAGCAGCCGGCGAAGACCAGCGGACCGGGCAGCCCGCCCGGCCGGTCGGTGAACGCTTCCGGCAGGGTCAGCGCCAGCAGGAAGGCGGCCGCCACGGTGGTGAACCCGACCACCGGAAGGACACCCTGGTCGGTGCGGACCACATTGCCCAGCCCGGCGAAGCCGCTCCAGCACCACCAGAGCAGGGCTAGTCCCAGCAGGGCCCGGACCACGGAGTGGACGCTCGGATAGGTCGCGGTCAGCGTCGTGACGTTGAGGAACGCGAAGACGAAGACCAGGTCGTAGAAGAGTTCCAGCCGGGTGGCCCGGGAGCCCGGTGCGCCCGGCCGGACGCCGCGCGACCATCGGGCACCGCCCCCACCGTTCGCCACCCGGGCAGTCTCCCAGCCGGACATCGCCGGAGACGGGCGATCCGGCCAGCTCAGCCGCCCGGCCCGGCCGGCTGGTGCCCGGGCGGCCCGCCGGCGCCGTGCTCGTCGAGGAAGGCGTCCCGCAGGGCCCGGCGCGCCTCGCCGAAGAGCACCACCTCGGCCACGATCATGGCGGCGCACACCAGCGCCAGCAGCCCGAGCGCGGCCAGCGCCGGCAGGTGGTCGGCCACCGGCAGCAGCGCCACCAGGAGCACCATCGCCACCACCCGGGGCCAGTTCACCGAGCCCATGTTGCGCAGCCGGAAGCCCAGGTGTCCGAGCAGATAGATGATCACTCCGCCGTAGAGAGCGAGCAGGCCCAGGCCGTGCAGCGGGTCGCTGAGCCGGTGCTCGGTGCCGTCGCCGACGTACCCGAGGACCTTCTTGAAGCCGAGCGCGAGCAGGATGATCCCGGCGACCATCGGCAGGTGGAGGTAGGTGTAGGAGTCCCGGCCCAGGGCGGCGCGCTCGGCGCCCTCGGCCCGTTGCAGCACCCGCTCGGCGGCGATCGCCACCACGTCGAAGTACGCCCACCAGAGGGCGGCGGCCACCACGATGCCGAGCACCGAGGCGACGATGATCGGCCAGGAGATGGGCAGCGCGGTGACGCCGACGCCGATCGCCACCAGCGACTCGCCCAGCGCCACGATGATGATCAGGCCGTGCCGCTCGGTCCAGTGCGCGGCCGAGTAGATCCGCCAACCCCGCGCGCCGATGGCCATGATGCCGCCGTAGTCGATGGCGAGGGCGAGTACCCAAAGCAGGGTGCGGATGGTGCCGACCCGCTGCGGGTCGTCCGTCAACTGCTCGGGCAGCAGCGCCGCGGAGAAGAGCAGGGTCGCCCCGCCCAGCATCGGCAGGGCGGCGCGGACCACCTGCCGGCGCAGGCCGGCGTCGCCGCGGGCCGCGTACCAGTAGATGACCAGGTGCAGCACCCGGACCACCAGGTAGCAGGCGGCGAAGACCACCGGGCCGGAGAGCCCGCCGGGCAGGTCGCTGAACGCCTCCGGGATGGTGGCCGCGACCACGAACATGGTCGCCATGACGGCGAAGAGGGCCAGCCGCACCACGCCCTCGTCGGCCCGTACGGTGTTGCCGAGCCAGGAGTAGCAGCACCAGCACCACCAGAGCAGGGCCAGCACCAGCAGGCCGTGCAGCAGCCCGCGCCCGGTCAGGTCGGCGGCCATCAGCGCGGTCACCTGGGTGAGCGCGTAGACGAAGACCAGGTCGAAGAAGAGCTCCAGCGGGGTGACCGTGGACCCCTCGGTCATCACCCGCATCCGCGGCGCGCGCCGCGTGCCGTCCGTCACGGCGCACAGTCTGGCAGCCGGCGGCCCGGCCCGGCGTCCCCGAACGCCCGGCACGCCGGTCGGCCCGGGTCGGCGTCAGGCGATGACGGAGGGCTCCCGCCACTGCGGTCGCCCGGCGCGGTCGAGGTCGTACCGGACCGCGGCGAGCCGGCCGACGGCCTCCACCAGGTCCCCGGCGGGCAGCGTGAAGGGCAGCCGCAGGAATCGCTCCAGCGTGCCGTCCAGGCCGAACCGGGGGCCGGGCGCGAGTCGTACGCCCACCTCCTCGGCGGCCCGGGCGAGGGCGCTGGAGATCGGGCCGTCGAGTTCGACCCAGAGCGTCACCCCGCCGCGCGGTACGGCGACCCGCCAGTCGGGCAACCGCTCGGTCAGGGCGCCGATCAGCGCGTCCCGCTGCGCAGCGAGCTGGGCCCGTCGGGCGGCCACGATGGTCGGCGCGTCGGCCAGCAGGTGCACCGCGACCAGCTGGTCCAGCACCGGGCTGGCCATGTCCACGCCGACCCGCGCGGCGGCCAGGCGCTGCACCTGCGGGGCCGAGGCGCGGACCCAGCCGATCCGCAGCCCGCCCCAGTACGGCTTGCTCATCCCGCCGATGGAGATCACCCGGGAGTGCCGGTCGAAGGTGGCGACGGGCGGCGGCAGTTCGGTGCCGTCCAGCGGGAGGTCCACGAAGGACTCGTCGATGACCAGGTCGGTGCCCGCGGAGTGGGCCGCGCCGACGAGCCGTTCGCGCAGCTCGGTCGGCATCAGGTGGCCGGTCGGGTTCTGGAACTCGGGGATCAGGTACGCCAGTTTGGGCCGGCTCTGCCGGATGCTGCCCAGCAGCAGGTCGGCGTCCCAGCCGGCACCGCCGGCGGCGAGGCCGTGGGTGGTGATCCGGGCCCGCCGGGCGGAGAGCGCAGCCAGCGCGTTCGGATAGGTCGGGGATTCGACCAGCACTCCCCCGCCGGGCGAGAGGGCCAGCCGCAGCACCAGGTCCAGCGCGTGCTGGGTGCCGCTGGTGACCATGATCTGCTCGGGGCTGGTGGGCAGGCCTCGCTCGGTGTACGACCGGGCGACCGCCTCGCGCAGCTCGATGATCCCGGTCGGGTGGTAGCCGGCGCCGCCCAGGTAGCGCGGCAGGTCCTCGGCGGCGGCCCGGGCGGCGGGGACGAGCTGGGCCGGAGCGGCCAGCGCGGCCACCCCGAGGTCGATCATGTCCCGGTCGTCCTGCGGGGTCCACAGCCCGGTGCTGGCCACCCGGTGGGTGCCGGGGAGCATGGTCCAGCTGCCGGCCCCCCGCCGGCTGGCCAGGTGGCCGCTCTCCCGCAGCTCCCGGTACGCGGCGGTGACCGTGGTCCGGCTGATCTGGAGCGCCTCCGCCAGCTCCCGCTCGGCCGGCAGGCGTACCCCGAGGGGCAGCCGGCCGTCGGCAAGCAGGCCGCGGACCGCGGCGGCCAGCGCGGCGTAGTCCGGGCTGCGCCGGCGGCCGGGCAGCGCGTGCCACTGACCGAGGAGTCGAGCCAATTGGGGACCACGCACCTGACTCGTCATGGCCACCCCTCCCTAATTGGCTCTTCTCTCGGCGAGATTGGCCCCTAGGGTGGCATGCATGGCAGCGATTGGCAATCTCCGGTACCGGCCGGCCCGGCGGCTCACCCAGCTCTACGTCGGGCTCGCGCTCTACGGCGTGAGCATGGCCCTGATGATCCGGTCCGGGCTCGGCCTCGACCCCTGGGACGTCTTCCACCAGGGGCTCGCCCGCCAGACCGGGCTCTCCTTCGGCACGGTAACCATCGCGGTCGGCGCCGTCGTCCTGCTGCTCTGGATCCCGCTGCGGCAGCGTCCCGGCCTCGGCACGATCAGCAACGTGGTGGTGATCGGCCTGGTGGTGGACGCCACCCTGGCGCTGCTGCCGGCCGGTGGACCGCTGCCGCTCCGGATCGCCCTGCTCGTGGTCGGGATCGTCGCCAACGGCGCCGCCACCGGGCTGTACATCGGTGCGCACCTCGGCCCCGGCCCGCGCGACGGCCTGATGACCGGATACGTCGCCCGCCGGCCCGGCCGGTCCATCCGTCTCGTCCGGACGGTCATCGAGGTGACCGTGCTGGCGCTCGGCTGGCTGCTCGGCGGCACGGTCGGTGCCGGCACCGTCGCCTACGCGCTCGCCATCGGACCGCTGGCCCAGTTCTTCATCCCGCTCTTCGCGGTGGCTCCCCAGCCCGTCGCGTCCGAGTCCCCGGCGACCGCCGGGCCGGCGGTCGTCCACCCGACCGGAACCGCCCGACCGGCGAGCGAGGCCGCCTGAACGCGGTCATCACCGGGCGTGATTGGCCGGTCAACTGACAGCCACCGGTCCGGACCCGGCGACCCCGCGCTGAGCTGCGGGTATGTCCTATCGGGAAACCAGGTGTTTTCTCCGCCGCCAGGGCCGGGCATCATTCCTGTATGGGGGAGAACGGATGGCGCTGGACCGACGCCTGGATCTTCGTCTCACTGGTCATCGCGAGCGGTGCCGGCCGGCACCGCCGGTCGGCCACGACCCGCCGGCCCGAGGGTGTCCGGCTGGCTGACGTCCTCTCCACCGCCGACCACCTCAACAGCTCCATTCCGGAACGGCACGAGGTGGAGGGCGCGGTCCGCCGGCTCGTCGGCGCGGGGCTGGTCAGCGTCTCCGACGGCTGGTTCCGGATCACCCCGGACGGCGAACGGCTCTGGCGCACCCGGCCCAGCGCCGGGCTGGCGACCACCGTGGACACCGTGCAGGGGGTGCTGAGCCGCCGGCACACCCCGGGCCCCGCCGACTGGAGCCTCGACGAGGACGACCACGCCGCGGCAGTGCAGGAGTACGTGGTCCGGTCCATCCCGGCCCCCCGCCGCTCCCCGGAGGGACGCTCCGGCCGCGGGTGACGGCCTCCCGAGGAGGCTCTGCCCACGGAGACGAGAGCTGCCTGCGCCGCGCCGCCCCGGGCAACCGAGTGGTGGGCGCGAGCACGTGCTTGCGCCGCGCCGGGTCCGGGCGCGGCAGCCGGGCGGTCGGCCGGCTTCGGCGCCGCCCCAGCAC
>NZ_QGGF01000054.1 GCF_003857015.1 Micromonospora globispora
TAGAGTTACGGCGGTCATGGCGGAGGGGAAACGCCCGGTAACATTCCGAACCCGGAAGCTAAGCCCTCCAGCGCCGATGGTACTGCACTCGGGAGGGTGTGGGAGAGTAGGACACCGCCGGACAATCATTCCAGTCAGGGCCACCCTTCGGGGTGGCCCTGACTGCGTTTCCACGCATTTCTCGATCCCCCTGACCGAGCCCGGCCCCGTCGGTACCGTCGGTGCGGGAACCCGTCTGCGGCGGCGTTCCCCGCGGTGGTGGGGCACACAAACGGGACGTGGCATACGCCTCTTCCGCTATCGGGCGGAGCTGTCGGGGTACCTGCTGATGGTTCGGCCGGAACTGACCGCCAGGCGCTGGCGGAGGCAGGAGTGGTCATGAAGATCGGAATCATCGGGTCGGGGCACATCGGTGGCACCCTCACGCGTCGACTGAGCGCGCTGGGTCACGACGTCACCGTCACCAACTCGCGCGGCCCGCAGAGCCTCACCGACCTCGCCGAGGAGACCGGCGCCACGGCCGGCACCCTCGAGGAGACGGTGCAGGGTGCGGAAGTGGTCGTCGTCGCCGTTCCCGTCAAGGCCGTGCCGCAGCTCGCGCCCGCGGAGCTCTTCCAAGGCAAGGTTGTCGTCGACGCCGACAACTACTACTCCCAGCGCGACGGTGACATCCCCGAGCTGCTGGACCGGAGCCTCAGCTCCAGCCGCTGGACGGCGGGCCACCTGAAGGGCGCCCGGGTGGTGAAGGCGTTCAACAGCATTCATGCGGCGGACCTGATGGACAGCGGACGCCCGGCCGGCTCCGACGGCCGGATCGCGCTGCCGGTGGCCGCCGACGACGCCGAGGCCAAGCAGATCGTCATGGGGCTGGTGGACGAGCTGGGCTTCGACCCGGTGGACGCCGGCACGCTGGACGAGAGCTGGCGGCAGCAGCCCGACACCCCGGTCTACGGCACCAACCGCGACGCGGACGGCGTACGCCGGGGGTTGGCCGAGGCGCGCCCCTGACGTCGTACGACACAGGAAGCCCCGCCGGCGACCGGCCGGCGGGGCTTTCGTGTGCCTTGCTCAGGAGGTGGGCTTGGGACCGCAGATGAAGCGGGGCTCGGGCTGGTACGTCCAGCTGAACTTCTCCCGCTTGATCACCCTGCCGTCCTTGGTGATGACCCGGAAGGCGTCCTGGGTGAAACCCTCGCTGCCCGCGGCCTCGATGCAATCGGGCCCCGGCTCCAGGTAGACCGTCTTCGGCTGGGTGATGTTCCGGCGCGGGCTGTACTCGGTCTTGACGCTGTCATAGATCTTGGTGCTCCAGATCGACACGGTGATCGTGCTGGAGGTGTAGGAGGTGTCGATGAGGACGCCGTGCGGGGTGTTGTTGCGGAACCTGAAGTCCAGGGCCGGGTAGTAGATCGTCGACTCGATGACCGACGGGTACCGGCTGAAGTAGAACGAGTGCGGCTTGTGCTCGACGTCCTCGAGCCCCGCGTAGTAGGTCGCGTTGAACAGCGTGGTGGTGAACTGCGAGACACCACCACCGACGCCGGGCACGAGCTTGCCGTCGACGATCGTCGGCGCGTCCTGGTAGCCCTGGTCGTAGCCGCGCTCGCCGGTGTGGCCGTTCAGGGAGAACGTCTCGCCCGACTTCACGATCGTGCCGTCGACGTCCTTGGCGGCCTGGACGATGTTCTGGCTGCGCGGCGAGGAGAGGCCCCCGGGGAACCGGGTGGTGAAGGTGGAGACCCGCTCCTTGATGCCCAACTCGGCCAGCTTCGCCTCGGTCAGCTCGGGCTCGGCCGGCTTGAGCTGGGCGGTGACCGTCCGACCGTCCGCCTTCGGCAGGACGGCGAGCAGATCGCGGCTCAACGCGTCCGAGTCCAGCTGCTGGCCGGCCTTGCCCGGCACGACCTTCGGCTTGCCGCTGACGATGCTCAGGCCGGCGTCCTTCGGTTCCACCTCGATCGTGGCCAGCTTGTCCCCGAGTGCGGTGCGGAGCCGCTTCACGTCCACCCGCGGGGTCAGTTTCCCTGTCGCGTCGGCGGAGAAGCGCAGGCTGCGCGCGATCGCGGTCGGCGAGATGGTGACCGAGCCCTTGTCGGTGGCCAGCGTCACCGGCGCGGCCACGGCCGGCTTCGCCAGCTCGGTGACCAGCCGGTCGACCTCCTCGCGGGTGGTCGCCGGGTGCTTCTCCACCAGCGGCACGGTCACCGGCTGGCCGCTGAGCCAGCCCTTCTTCACCGCGTCCGCCGAGCCGGGCGGGTCCAGGGTCAGGGCGGGCTTCGGGTAGACGGGCTTCGGTGTGGTGCCGGTGAAGATGATCGCCGGCATGGTCATTTCCCGGCCCTGGGCGCCCATCGCCCTGCCGAGCGCGGCGTCGAGCCGAGCGGGGTCCACCGTCACCACCGGGTCGACGGTGCGCGAGCCGAGCAGGCGGCTCACCGGGTGGGCCTCCGCGGCGGCGGCCGCCGCGACGGTCGCGTCAACGTCCACCGCCAGGCCGACGTCGGCCGGCTTCACCTGGGTCGTCTGCTCGCCCACTTTGACGCTCACCGGGGCGCTCAGCGCCGCCGCCCGGCGCTCCAGCTCGGCCCGCAGCTCACGGGCCGCCTCCGCCCGGCTGCGGCCGCCCAGTTCGGCACCGAGCACCATGGTGCCGCGCGGCACGTCCCCGGCGTACGCGTACGCGCCGGCACCCCCCACCGCGGCCAGCACGGCCGCGACCACCCCGCCGGCGAGCAGGAGCCGCACGCGACGGGACCGGCCGCCCGTGGGCCGCCCGCCCCCCGCAGTGGGATCCGGCTCGTCGCCCGGCCAGCTCACCGCGGTGACCTGCACCGTGGGCCGGTCGTCGGCGGGCGGCAGTTTTTCGCCGTACAGCGTCACAGCAACCTCGATCGGGAAGTACCACGTGGGGAAACGCTTGTCCCACCCGGAAGACACCTACGGTAACCAACGGTCGGGCCGGCCGGGAGTCTCCGGCCCGGCAGCCTTACCGCAGCGTGTCGGCCGGTCACCGGGTGCTGTCGCGATCGTCACCCGACGCCCTCCCCGCCCGGTCCCCACGCGCGGTCCAGGTCGTGGCACGGTGTCCAGGTGCACACCGACGAGCGGATCTTGGCGTACGGCGGCGGGTGGCTGGACCGGGCGGGCGCCCGGCGTACCGACCCGGGGTGGATTGCGGCGCGGCTGGCCGACCGGGAGACCGTGCTGCTGCCGCTCTGGCGGGATCACTGCCTCGTCTCGGCGGAGCGGACCCCGGTCCGCAGGGGTGCCGTCGAGGCCGCCGGGTTGCTCGCCGCCGCGGACGAGACCGTGTTCCTCGGGTTGGACGGCGGCGTGGCGGTGTTCGCGGTCGACCTCTCCGGCCGGAGCGAGCAGGAGGCGCTGGAGCTGGCCGGGGCGGCCGAGGCGGTGAACGTCCGGTCGCTGGTGGGCGGGCTGGGGCCGGCCGAGGCGGCGGTCCAGGCGTACGCCCGGGGGCTGCTGCACTGGCACCGGGGGCAGCGGTACTGCGGAAGTTGCGGCGCGGTGACCGTCGGCCGGGACGGCGGCCACACCCGCTCCTGCGCCGACGCCGGATGCGCGCGGCTGTTCTTCCCCCGCATCGAGCCGGCGATCATCGTCCTGGTGGAGGCGCCCGGTGCACCGGACCGCTGCCTGCTGGCCCGGCACCGGGGTGCGCCGGAGGGCTCCTGGTCGACGTTGGCCGGCTTCGTCGAGGTCGGCGAGAGCCTCGAGGACGCGGTACGCCGGGAGATGGCCGAGGAGGCCGGAGTGACCGTGGTCGACCTGGCGTACCAGGGCTCACAGGCGTGGCCGTTCCCGGCCGGGCTGATGGTCGGGTTCCGGGCCACCGCGGCCGCCGAGGAGGTGCGGGTGGACGGCGAGGAACTGGTCGAGGCGCGCTGGTTCACCCGGGAGGAGTTGCGGGCCCGGTCCGCGGCGGGGCGGCCGCTGGGCCGGATCGACTCGATCGACCGTCACCTGCTCGGCACCTGGCTCACCGCCGGGGACTGATTCCGGCGCTCACCGCACCACCACCGCGACTGGGTCGGTCGGCCGGCTCTCGTCGGTGCCGTCGGCGGCGACGACCCGGAACTCGTACCGGTGGCCGCGGGTCAGCAGCACCGCGGTGTGACTCGTGCCGGGCACCGGGTACGGGTCCGGTCGCCACGCCTCACCCGCGGTCGTGTCCCGCAGGTACACCCGGTAGAAGATGCCCGGCCCGGCCGACCGCCAGCTCAGCCGGACCTCGCCGCTGCCCATCGCGGTGGCGGTCAGCGCGGTCGGGGTGGGCAGCTCCGGCGTGACCCGGACCGGCTCGCTGAGCGGTCCGGGCCCGGCCTGGTTGACGGCGGCCACCGCGAACTCGTACTCGTGGCCGTTGCGCAGCCCGTTGATGGTGGCCCGCTCGCCCAGGACCGCGATCTCCTCGACAGAGAACTGTCGCTCCTCGGCGGTCAGGTCCCGCCGGTAGACCCGGTACCACCGGCTCGGGTTCGCCGACCGCCAGGTCAGCTCGACCGAGCCCCGGCCGGGCTCGGCGCGCAGCCGGGTCGGGGCGGTGCCCGGCGGCGTGTAGCGGGCCCGGGCCCGAACCGGAGCCGACTTCGGCCCCTCGCC
This sequence comes from Micromonospora globispora, assembly GCF_003857015.1. GTDB lineage: Bacteria > Actinomycetota > Actinomycetes > Mycobacteriales > Micromonosporaceae > Micromonospora > Micromonospora globispora. Next base: position 4,621 of record NZ_QGGF01000054.1, read on the forward strand.
GCCGCTGTTGACGGCGGTCACCGCGAACTCGTACTCGTGGTCATGGGCGAGCTGGCCGGCCGTGTGCTCGGCCCGGGTGTCCAGCGACGGCCGAATCAGTCTGGTCTCCCCGGCGGTGACGTCCCGCCGGTACACCCGGTAGGAGACGCCGGGACCGAGGGTGTTCCAGGTCAGGGCGATCGTGCCGTCGGGCTGCGGGGTCGCGGTGACCCCGGTCGGTGCGGGCGGCGGGGTGACGTAGGCGGTTGCCCGCACCGGGGCCGACGGCTGGCTGTCGCCGCCCCCGCCGACCGCGATCACGGTGAACTCGTACGTCTGGGCGTGCCGCAGCGAGCGGATGGTGGCGGTGGTGCCGGTGTGCGTACCGACCAGCGTCCGGTCCTGCTGACCGGTGGTCAGGTTGCGCTGCTGGACCCGGAACAGCTGCACGAACGGCACCGGGTCCCAGTGCAGCGCGACGTCTCCGGCGACCCCGGCCACGGCCCGTACGCCGACCGGCGGCGGTGGCGGCGGAACCTGTGCCGTCATCGTGGCCACCGTCGACGGCCGGCTCTCCCCCCGCCCGCTGACCGCGGTCAGCCGGAACTCGTACTCGTGCCCGTTGACCAGGAAGTCGGCCGACAGACCGGTGCCGGTGACCGGCTCACCGAGCCGGACGAAATGCGTCTGGCCGGCGGTGACGTCCCGCCGGTGCACCTGGTAGCGCAGCTCGTCGTCGGCCCGGGGGGCCCGCCAGGTCAGCCGGGCGTGCCCCGCGCCGTCGGCCACGGCGGTCAGGCCGGCGGGGGGCGGGGGCAGGTCCGCCGGGTCGGGCCGGCGGCGGGGCCAGGCCACCTCGACGAAGCGGGGACGGTAGACACCCGCGTCGGCGTACGTGACGGCGTCGTCCAGGTCGTTGACGTTGTAGGAGATCAGCAGCCGGCCGGGGCGGGCCAGATCGGGGTGCAGGTCGGCGTCGTAGACGATGTGCCCCTCGGCGTTCTCCGGGGCGCGGTAGAGGTAGTCCGGCCCCTCGAACGGCCCGGTCGGCGAGTTCGCCGTGTACGCCACCAGGTCGGGGCTGAAGACGACGTTGCTCTCCTGGGTCACCAGGACGTACCGGCCGGCCACCCGCTGCACCCCGTACGCGGTGCCGACGCCGCTGAGCAGCCGCGCCGACGCCTCCTCCGACGGGGACCAGTTCGAGCCGGTCCAGAACTCCCACGGACCGGCGAGGTCGCCGCCGTCGACCCGGGCGACGTGCGCGAACCGGGACTGGCCGACCGTCTCCGTGCCGTACACGTAGGTGTGGCCGCCGTCGTGGAGCAGCTCCGAGCCCCACGAGATCCCGGACCCGAGGGGCAGCGGCCGGAGTCCGGTCGGGGTCAGCGCGGGCAGGGCGAAGGTGGCCAGGGCGGTGCCGAGCAGGGCGTGGTCCAACGGCCCCGAGCCGGTCCGCCGGTAGCGGTTCACCAGCACCTGGAGGCTCTGCCCGGCGACCGTGGCGTCACCGATCCAGTAGAACTGGTCGGCCGCGGGCGGCGGTACCAGCGAAGCAGGGTCCGCGGCCGACCTGCCGTGCACGGTCTCCCGCAGCTCGTCGCCCTGCTGCACCACCGCCGAGTTGTTGATCAACGGCGCGGTACGCGGCCGGGAGCCGTCCGGCTGGATCGGGCCGAGGAAGGTGTCGGAGAAGAGCCAGAGCGTCCGGCCGTCGGGCAACGTGACCGAGGCGGTCCGGTCCGCGCCGTTCCACCGGCCGGAGGTGTCGCCGTACCGGTCGAAGAGGGCGGTGAGGCGGGCGGCGGAGACGCCGCGGTCGTCCGACGGTTGGTCGGGAACGACGGCGAGGCCCACCGCCAGCAGAACGGCGGCGGGCAGGGCGAGCAGCAGCCATCGGCTGTGCCGGCGGGCACGCGTCAGCCAGCCGCCGTTGGCCGATCCGGTCACCAGAACCCCCGTCCACTGGTCACTCGGTCGGCAGCGTGTCATGCCCCCCGGTCGTCACGGAAGCGGCCGGACGGGTGGAAGTTGCCCGCGCGGACGGTTTCTGCAGGAACGCGAGCATCCCGGTGACCAGTGCGGTGACCGCGGCGGTGGCCAGGGCGGCGCCGGCGATACCGGGCACGGTGTGCGGCACGACGGTGACGACGGCGAGGACGAAGGCCGCCGTGGAGACCCACAGTGGCGCCGACGGCCACCGGGCGGCGGCCGCGACCCGGGCGTTGATCAGCACGAAGACCAGCGCGTACAGCGCGCCGGCGCCGGCGAAGAGCACCGCGTGGCGGCCCTGGTCGACGTAGCCCGGCCCACCGGCCAGCCGGAACGCCAGCCCGCCGGCGAGCGCGGCGGCCAGGACCAGTGCCGCCCCGGACGCGGCGACCAGGGCCACCGCGGTGACCAGCGTCCGCCGGTCGCCGCGGGCCAGCCGGGGCAGCGCGATCACCGTCACCACCTGCGGGGCCCAGAGCGCGCCCTTGGTCAGCACCGTGCCGACCGCGTACGCTCCGGAGGCGTCGGCCGGCAGGAAGCGGCGGGCCAGCAGCAGGTCCGCGTACGAGACCACCAGCATCGCCAGCGTCGCGGCGCCGGCGGTCAGCACGGTGCGGGTGGCCAGCGTCGGGGCGGTCGGGTCGATGCCCGCGCCCCGGTTGAGCCGGACCAGCAGGGCCAGCACCAGCACCGAGGTGACCGCGCCGGCCAGCAGCGAACCGGTGAGCCCGCCGCCCAGCGCCAGCCCGGCGACCATGCCGCCGTACCGGCCGGCGGCCAGCAGCGCCATGCCGCCGGCCAGGCGCAGGAAACGCTGGTCGCCCTGCAGCTCGCCGAGCCACCGCCCGGCCGCCACCACCGCCACGGTCAGCACGCCGAGCAGCAGGACCGCGGTGCCGGCCAGCCGGAGCTGCCCGGCGGCCACCGGCAGTCCCACGGCGAGCAGCGCGGCGGTGACACCGACGGTCATCACGGTCGGCCGAGCGGTCGGGGCGCGCCCGTGCCGGGCCCGGTGCACCGCCACCGCGATCTGCAGGCCGGTGCTCGCCACCCCGCCGATCGAGCCGAGCGCGAGCAGGGTGGCGAGCGCGCTCAGCTCCGCCGGGGCGAGGTGCCGGGCGCCGAGCACCGGCACCACGTACGCCAACCCGTTGACGAAGACGCCCGCCAGCGTCACCGCGACACCGGCGACGCCCAGCCCGGCACCCCGTCCGTCCGACTCTCTCCCCATGACCGCCCCGTGTCGCGCCGGCTCTGCCGGCCACCAGCGGGCGCGCGTACAGTGTCGCCACGCCCGGCGCCCTCGCCCGGCCAGCGTAATGAGGAGGTCAACCCTGCGAGAAAGGTCGATGCTCGCCGGGGTCGGTCTGGTCGTCACGCTGGTGGTGCTGGCCCCGCTGGCGGCGCCCGGCTACGTGCTCAGCTACGACATGGTGTTCGTGCCGCATCAGCCGCTCCGCGCCGAACTCGTCGCGCCGTCGGCGTCGCTGCCCCGGGCGGTGCCGCTGGACGCGCTGGTCTCGCTGGCCACCCAGGCCGTGCCGGGATGGTTGCTGCAACGGGTGGTGGTCGCCGCCGTGCTGCTGCTCGCCGCGATCGGCGCCGGTCGGCTGGTGCCGGCCCGGCACCCGGTCACCCGGCTGGTCGCCGCGGTCGGCTACGCCTGGACGCCGTACCTGGCGGAACGACTGCTGATCGGGCACTGGGGGCTGCTGCTGGCGTACGGGTCGCTGCCCTGGCTGGTGGCCGCCGCGCTGGGCGTACGGGAGGGCCGCCGACGGGCGCTGCCGGCGCTGCTGCTGGCCGCCGCGCCGGCCGCGGTGACCCCCACCGGCGGGCTGATCGCGCTCGCGGCCACGGCCGTGCTGCTGGTCAGGCGGGGTGCGGTCCGGGTGACCGCGGCGGCGGTCGGCGGCGTGCTGCTGCTCAACGCGCCGTGGCTGGTTGCGGGGGTGCTCACCGGCGCGGATGCCCGTACCGACCCGGACGGCGTGGCGGCCTTCTCCGCCCGGGCGGAGAACTGGAGCGGCGCGTTCGGCGCGCTGGCCGGCACCGGGGGCATCTGGAACGCGCAGACCACCCCGGTCAGCCGATCGTCGCCGCTGGCTCCGATCGGCACTGTGCTGCTGCTGGCGCTGGCCGTCCTCGGCTACCGGCTGCTGCGCCGGCGCTGGCCGGGCGGGTTCGCCGACCGGCTGGCCGGGCTGGCCGCCGCCTCCTTCGTGACCGCCGCGCTCGGCGTGCTGCCCGGGGTCGCCGCGGGACTGGAGTGGCTGGTCGCCACGGTGCCCGGCGCGGGGGTGCTTCGCGACGGGCAGAAGTTCCTGGTCCCGTACGCCCTGCTGGTCGCCCTGGGGTTCGCCCTCGGCGCGGAACGGTTGGCCGAGGCGGTCACCGCCCGGCTGGGCCGGTCGGGTGCGGCGGCGGTCCTGGCCGGTGCGCTGCTGCTGCCGGTGGCGCTGCTGCCCGACCTGGCGTTCGGGGTCGCCGGCCGGCTGCGTCCGGTGGAGTACCCGGCGGACTGGGACGCGGTCGCCGCCCGGTTGGACGGTCGGCCGGGCGAGGTGCTGTCGCTGCCATTCGGCGCCTACCGGGCGTACCCGTGGAACGGTGCCCGGACGGTGCTCGACCCGCTGCCCCGGTACGTCGACGCGGACGTGCTGGTCGACGACACGCTCTGGGTGGGTGACACGGAGGTGGCCGGGGAGAATCGGCGGGTCGCCGAGGTCCGGCAGGTCCTGGCGGGCGGCGCACCGGCCGCCGTGACGGGAGTGCGCTGGGTGGTGGTGCAGCGGCTGGCCGGCGGCCCGCTGGTGGACCCGGCGATGCTGGCGGGACTGCGCGAGGTGTACGCGGGCGACGACCTGACCCTGTACGAGAACCCGGCGGCCCGGCAGCGGTAGAACCCTGGCCGTGCCGGCGGGATTGATCGCCCTCGCGGCCCTCCTTTCGCTGCCTACTTGGTGGTAACGTCCCGAGCCACGCAGCTCACGAGGAGGAATACAGCAACCATGCGCAGTGCTCTCTCGTTGGTCCTGGCCGGAGTGATCGCACTCGCTCTCGGCGTCTTCGGCACGGTGGCGCTGGCCAGCCAGCTGCACGGTACGCCCTCGTCCGAGGCGGCGAAGGCTGAGCAGGCGGCGCGTACCGGCTCCGGCAGCGGCAACGCCAGCGGCAACACCCCGCTGGTCTACGGCACCAGGTAGGACGGCTCCACCGGCTCCATCTGCTTCACCGGCGCCAGCGCCGGCACGTTCGCGGCCCTCGCCACGAGGGCCGCGAACTTTTCTCCCGACACCGGCCAGGTGAACCGCGCCGCGTGGGCCCGCGCCCCGGCACCCATCGCCGCCCGGTACGCGTCGTCCACCAGCAGCCGCCGCACCTTCGCCACGAAGTCGTCGACGTCGTCGGCGAGCAGGCCGGTCTCCGTGTCGACCAACGCCTCCTCGACCCCACCCGCGCCGCGGAAGGCCACCGTCGGCGTACCGACCGCACCGGCCTCCACGATGGTCAGCCCCCAGCCCTCCTTCAGTGACGGGGTGAGCGCGACCCAGGCGCCGGCCAGCAGCGTCCGCTTCTCCTCGTCGCTGATGAAGCCGGTGAACCGCACCCGGTCGGTGACGCCGAGGTCGGCGGCCAACTGCCGCAGCTGCGGCTCCCACCAGCCCTGGCCGGCCACCACGAGGGTGAGTTCGGACAGTTCGGTGGCGAGCGCGGCGACCGTCTGCAGGGCCACCTCGACCTGCTTGTGCGGGACCAGCCGGCCCAGCACCACCAGCGAGGGGTGCGGGGTACGCGGCACCGGGCCGACCGTCATGTCCGGGGTGCCGTTGTGCACGATCGCGACCCGGGCCGGGTCGATGCCCAGGGTGGCCAGCTCCCGCCGGGTGGCCGCCGAGACGGTGATGTACTGGCAGCGGCGGTAGACCCGCGGGGCGAGCCAGGACTCCACCCACCAGCCGAAGGTGGCCAGCCCGCGGCCCAGCACCACCGGCCACTGCTCGCGGTGCACGTGGTGCACGAGCGCGATCACCGGTCGGCGGGCGTAGAGGGCGGAGAGGAAGGGCAGGCCGTTGCCGACGTCCACGATCAGGTCGGGCCGGCCGCCGCCGCGCCGGGACAGCGGGCCGAAGCCGAGGGCGCCCGCCAGGTAGACCAGCGCCGCCCGCAGGTAGACCGTGTGCCGGCCGCCGCGCCGCAGCACCCGTACGCCGGCGGCGGTGACCTCCTCGGCGGGGCCGGCGGAGTGACGGGCGCAGAGCAGGGTGGCCTGGTGGCCGCGCCGGACGAGTTCCCCGGCGATCCGCTCGACGTAGACCTCGGAGCCGCCGCCCTCCGGGTTTCGGGTGTCACGCCAGTTGAGGAACAGTACGTGCCGGGTGGCGGCAGCCGGTGCTTCCAACGTCCACTCCTACTGCCGAGTAGTCTTCGCGGTCGCGTCACACTATGGGCTGCGTCACGGAACCCGCAATGCCCGATCGGAGGCGAGATGCTGCAGGCGCCGGGCCGTCGGGAGCCGGTCGAAGGGGTGCAGGGGACATCGAAAGCCGTCTGGCGGCTCCGCTTGATTGCGGTCTGTCTCGGTTTGACCGCCCTGGCCTTCCTCCAGGACCCCGGCATGACCGTCATCGACACCAAGGTCGACCTGGCGATCGATCCGGCCGGATGGCTGAGCCGCGCCCTGCACGTCTGGGACCCGGATGGGACCTTCGGGCAGCTCCAGAATCAGGCGTACGGCTATCTCTGGCCGATGGGGCCGTTCTTCCTCGTCGGCAAGCTGCTCGCCGTACCGGCCTGGGTGGTGCAGCGGCTCTGGTGGGCGCTGCTGCTGATCGTGGCCTTCGCCGGCGTGGTCCGGCTGGCCGGGCGGCTGCACATCGGCACGCCGTGGGCCCGGCTGCTGGCCGGCGTCGCGTTCGCGCTGTCACCGCGGCTGATCACCGAGATCGGCCCGATCTCGGTGGAGGCGTGGCCGACCGCGCTCGCGCCCTGGGTGCTGATCCCGCTGGTCGGGCTCGCCGAGGGGGCGCCGGTGCGCCGCGCCGTGACACGCTCCGCCCTGGTGGTGGCGTGCGCCGGTGGGGTCAACGCGACCGCCGTACTGGCCGTGGTGCCGTTGGCCGGGCTGTGGTTGCTCGGTCTGCAGCCGGCCCGGCTGCGGATCAAGGCGCTGCTGGCCTGGGGGCTCGCGGTGGCCGCCGCGACCGCCTGGTGGCTGGTACCGCTGCTGCTGCTCGGCCGGTACAGCCCGCCGTTCCTGGACTACATCGAGACCGGACCCGTCACCACCGGACCCACCGACATGGTCACCGTGCTGCGTGGCGCCTCGCACTGGCACGCGTACCTCAACGGGGCGTACGGGCCCCCGTGGACGGCCGGCTGGCGGTTGGCCACCGAGCGGCCACTGGTCGTCGCCACCCTGGTGGTGGCCGGTCTGGGCATCGCCGGCTTGGCCCGCCGGGGCATGCCGCACCGGCGGTTCCTGGTCACCGGCCTGCTGGTCGGGCTGGCCCTGGTCGGTCTCGGCCACGTCGCCACGGTCGACGGCTTCGGCGCGCAGACGCAGCGGGCGTTCCTCGACGCGGCCGGCGCGCCGCTGCGCAACGTGCACAAGTTCGACGTGGTGCTGCGGCTGCCGCTGATCCTCGGCCTGGCCCACCTGGTCGGTCTCGTGCTGCGGGCCGCCCGGGTCGCGGACCGGCCGGAGCTGAACCCGGGGCTGCCCCGGATGCTCCAGCCGGTCCGGCTGCGGGCCGGCCTGGTCACCGGCACCGCGCTGCTCGCGGTGGCCGCGGTGGCCAGCCCGGCGCTCGCCGGTGGGCTCGCCGCGCAGGGCAGCTTCCGGGACGTCCCCGGCTACTGGCGGCAGGCCACATCCTGGCTGGACAAGAACCTCGGGGAGGACCGGGTGCTGGTGGTGCCGGCCGCCCGGTTCCCCCGCTACCTGTGGGGCAGCCCGAGTGACGAGATCACCCAGCCGTTGCTGGAGAGCCGCTGGGGGGTGCGCAGTTCGGTGCCGCTCACCCCGCCGGGCACCATCCGGCTGCTGGACGCGGTCGAGTCGGCGCTCGCGAACGGGGAGGGGTCAGCCGGCCTGGCCGCGCTGCTGGCCCGCTCCGGCGTCCGCTACCTGCTGCTCCGCTCCGACCTGGACTACGGGCACTCCGGTGCCATCCAGCCGGTGGTGGTCCGGCAGGCGCTCCAGCGGTCGCCCGGCATCCGGGCGGTGCGCGCGTTCGGGCCGGAGGTGGGTGGCGGTGAGCTTCCCGGCAACTTCGTGGACCACGGGCTGGACGTCAAGGTGCCGGCCCTGGAGGTGTACGAGGTGACCGGGTCGGTCAGCCCCGTCGCCGCGTACGACGCGGCCGGGCTGACCACGGTCGTCGGCGGACCGGAGTCGCTGCTCTCGGCGGCTGCCGCGGGTCAGCTCACGGCCGCCCCGGCGGTGCTCGCCGGCGACCGACCGAAGGAGCTGACCGGCGGACCGGTGCTGCTGACCGACGGGATGCGCCGCCGGGAGGTGGCCTTCGGCCAGCCGCACGACAACGTCTCCGCCACCATGACCGCCACCGAGCAGGGGCAGCTCGGCGCGCCCGCCCGGGATTACCTGCCGGACTGGGGCGATGCGCAGGCGACCACGGTCCGGTACCTGGGCATCGAGGGCGTCAGCGCGTCGAGTTCGTGGTCCGACGCGCAGCCTCTGCTCGGGGGCCGGCCCGCGCACCAGCCGTACGCGGCGCTGGACGGTGACCCGGGGACGTCCTGGCGGTCGGCCCCCGGGACGGTGGCCACCCAGCAGTGGTTCGAGGTGGAACTGACCGAGACGCAGGTGGTCCGCAAGGTCGGGATCACCTTCGACACCGGCGCCGACTCGCTGCCCACGAAGATCACCGTGACCGCCGGGCGGCAGCAGACCGTGGTCGACAACCCGGGCCAGAGCACGGTGGTCACGCTCCCCGAGGGCTACCCCACCCGCCGGGTACGGGTCTCCATCGACCAGGTCTTCGACATCCGGGCCGGCTTCGGCGGCGTCGGCATCGCCGAGCTGGCCATTCCCGGCGTCAAGGCGGAGCGCACACTGGACGTGCCGGTGCCACCGGCCACCGGCAGCCCCGCAGCGGTGGTGCTGACCGCCGCCCCGGGCGCCTCGGCCTGCGTGTTCGACGAGGGGCGGCCGATCTGCGACGGCGGGCTGGCCCGGGACTCCGAGGACGGCAACCGGATCGACCGGATGGTCAGCCTGCCGGTGGCCGCCGGCTACCAGGTGGCGCTGCGGGTGCGCCCTCGGCCGGGCGGGGAGCTCAACGACCTGCTCGACGCGGGCGGGCGGGCGGCGGTGGCCCGCGGCGTCACGCCGGTGGTCGCCGCGTCGAGCGTGGGCGTGC
>NZ_QGGF01000250.1 GCF_003857015.1 Micromonospora globispora
GGTCAGCCCAGGTCGACGGCGGGGTAGAGGGGGAAGCCGGTCAGCAGCTCGCTGGCCTGCTTGCTCACCTTGTCGGCCAGGGCCGGGTCCAGGACGTACTTCGCCTTGGACTCGCCCGGCTTGGTCTGGCTGAGCACGGTGTGGATCAGCTCGGCCGTCTGGTCCATCTCGGCGGTGCCGAGGCCCCGCGTGGTCAACGCCGGCGTGCCGATCCGGATGCCCGACGTGTACCAGGCGCCGTTCGGGTCCTGCGGGACCGCGTTGCGGTTGGTCACGATGCCCGAGTCGAGCAGCGCCTGCTCGGCCTGCCGGCCGGTCAGGTCGTAGCCGGAGACGTCGATCAGCACCAGGTGGTTGTCGGTGCCGCCGGTGACCAGCTTCGCGCCGCGGCGCAGCAGCCCCTCGGCGAGCGCCTGGGCGTTGTCCACGATGCGCTGGGCGTAGTTGGCGAAGTCGGGGCGGCGGGCCTCGGCCAGCGCGACGGCCTTGGCGGCCATCACGTGCGGCAGCGGGCCGCCGAGCACCATCGGGCAGCCCCGGTCGACCTGGCCGGCCAGCTCCGGCCCGCAGAGCACCATGCCGCCGCGCGGGCCCCGCAGCGACTTGTGGGTGGTGGTGGTGACGATGTGCGCGTGCGGCACCGGGTCGAAGTCGCCGGTGAAGACCTTGCCCGCGACCAGGCCGGCGAAGTGCGCCATGTCGACCATGAAGGTGGCGCCGACCGAGTCGGCGATCTCCCGCATGATCCGGAAGTTGACCTTCCGCGGGTACGCCGAGTAGCCGGCGACCAGGATCAGCGGCTTGAACTCGCGGGCCGCCTCGGCCACCTTGTCGTAGTCGACCAGGCCGGTCGCCGGGTCGGTGCCGTAGCTGCGCTGGTCGAACATCTTGCCGGAGATGTTCGGCCGGAAGCCGTGGGTGAGGTGGCCGCCGGCGTCCAGCGACATGCCGAGCATCCGCTGGTTGCCCAGCTCCCGGCGCAGCGCGAACCAGTCCGCCTCGGTGAGGTCGTTGACCTGGCGTACCTGGGCCTTCTTCAGGGCGGGGGACTCGACGCGGTCGGCCAGGATCGCCCAGAACGCGACCAGGTTGGCGTCGATGCCGGAGTGCGGCTGCACGTACGCGTGCGCGGCGCCGAACAGCTCCCGGGCGTGCTCGGCGGCGAGTGCCTCGACGGTGTCCACGTTCTGGCAGCCGGCGTAGAAGCGGCGGCCGACGGTGCCCTCGGCGTACTTGTCGCTGAACCAGTTCCCCATGGCCAGCAGGGTGGCCGGGGAGGCGTAGTTCTCGCTGGCGATGAGCTTGAGGGACTCGCGCTGGTCGGCCAGCTCCGCCCCGATGGCGTCGGCCACCCGCGGCTCGACGGCGCGGATCACCTCGAGCGCGCTGCGGAAGGCGGTGGATTCGGCGTTCAGCGACATGCGACCTCCTACTGATGTGCGGAAGGCCCAGGCGCTCGGCGTGCGTCCTTGCGACGGGACCGCTTCCCGATGGTGCTCCATCCCCACGCGCCAGTCACGGCCCGCGCCGATCCTACCGGGTCCGCCGGGGCCCGCCGGGTGCACCTCCGGCACCCGGGCGGGTCGCGCCGCCGTGGTTGGGCCGCCCGGCGCTGGGCAAACCATTCGCAGCGGCCGGTCCCACGCATCCGCAACGGCGCGCTCGCCGGCCCCGGGGAGAGGAGAGACGACGATGAGCACACCGACCAGCGAGCGTCCGCTCGCCGTGGTGACCGGCGCGTCCAGCGGGATCGGGTACGAGCTGGCCGCGCAGTTCGTCGAGCACGGGTACGACGTGGTCGTGGCCGCCGAGGACCCGGCCATCGCGACGGCGGCCAGAAATCTGCATCGCGACCGCGGCCCGGACGTGCGACCCGTCCGGGCGGACCTGGCCACCTACGAGGGGGTCGAGGAGCTGGCCGCGGCGGTGCTGGAGTTGGACCGGCCGGTCGACGCGCTGGCGCTCAACGCGGGCCGGGGTGCCGGCGGTGACTTCGTCGGGGGGACCGACCTGCGCGACGAGCTGAACATCGTCGACCTGAACGTGCGCTCGACGGTGCACCTGGCGAAGCGGCTGCTGCCCGGCATGGTGGAGCGCGGGCAGGGTCGGGTGCTCATCACGTCGTCGATCGCCTCGACGATGCCCGGCCCGTTCCAGGCCGTCTACAACGCGTCGAAGTCGTTCAACCAGTCGTTCGCGGAAGCGCTGCGCAACGAGCTCAAGGACACCGGGGTGACGGTGACGTCGCTGATGCCGGGCCCGACGGACACGAACTTCTTCGAGCGGGCGCACATGGAGGACACCCGGGTCGGCCAGGGGAAGAAGGACGACCCGCGTACGGTGGCCGAGGACGCCTTCGAGGCGCTGATGAAGGGGGACCAGAAGGTCTCCGCCGGGTCGTTCATGAACAAGGTGCAGACCGCCGCGGGCAAGATCGTCCCGGACAAGCTCAAGGCGGAGCAGCACCGCAAGATGGCCGAACCGGGCTCCGGGCAGCTGAGCCCCGGGTGGGCACCAGCCGCCCCCGCCGCGACTGCCGCGCCGGGTCGTCTGGGCGCCCGGCAACCACGAGCTCTGGACCCTGCCGGCCGACCCGGTCCAGCTCCGCGGGGAGGCGCGCTACCAGCACCTCGTCGCGCTCTGCCGCCGCCTCGGCGTGCTGAGCCCGGAGGACCCGTACCCGGTGTGGCGGGGCCCCGGCGGCCCCGCGCTGGTGGCGCCGCTGTTCCTGCTCTACGACCACAGCTGGCGCCCCGACGGGCTGGACACGCCGGAGGCGGCACTCGCCGAGGCATACCGGACCGGGGTGGTCTGCACCGACGAGTTCCTGCTGCATCCCGACCCGTACCCGAGCCGGGCGGCGTGATGCGCGCAGCGGGTGGCCGGGACGGCGGCCCGGCTGGCCGACCGCGACCCGGCGCTGCCGACGGTGCTGGTCAACCACTTCCCGCTGGTCCGGGAGCCGACCCGGATCCTGCACTTTCCGATCTTCGCGCAGTGGTGCGGCACCCAGGCGACCGCCGACTGGCACCGGCGCTTCGACGCCACCGCAGTGGTCTACGGCCACCTGCACATCCCGCGCACCAGCTGGCACGACGGGGTCCGGTTCGAGGAGGTGTCGGTGGGCTACCCGCGCGAGTGGCGGCGGCGCTCCACGCACCTCGACACCCCTCGACGGATCCTTCCCGCCCGGACGTGACGACGGGACCCGACCGGTGGCCGGGTCCCGTGTCGTCTCGCGCGTCGGTCAGGCCCTCATCGCGTCCAGCGACTTCTTGAGCGCCTTCGGCGCGGCCGGGGTCTTCGGCGCCTTCTTGCGCAGCTCGATCATGCGCTCGCCGATCTCCTGGAGCTGGTTACGCCCGAGCGCCTCGCGGACCTTCGGGAACCACTCCTGCTCCTCCTCCTCGACGTGGTGCAGCACGCTCTCGATCAGCACCGTCGTCTTGGCGTTGTACCGCTCGTCGTCCGGGTCCATGGTGAAGAGCTCGAAGCAGAGCACGTCCGCGACGTGGTGCTCCTCGTACGACTCCAGGATGTCGTCCTCGATGTCCGGCACCAGCCGGCGGACCTCGGGATACATGACCTCGTTCTCGAGGTAGGTGTGCACCGTCAGCGCCTCGAGGATCTGCTTGACCAGCTTCTGCCGCTCGCTCGCCGGCCCCTCCTCGGCGTCCTGGAAGGCCTTGAACAGGCGGCGGACCTCCTTGTGGTCCTCTTTGAGCAGCACGATCGCATCGGTGGACGACACCGGTACCTCCTCGGGTCTGGACTGACGGTGCTTCCCGTACCCGCGGGATGAGCTGCGAAAACGAGTGGGGCCCGGCGACGTTCCGCCGGGCCCCACCACGGGTCGTGCCGTACTGCTACTTCACCACGTTGTACGCGTCGACCATGCCGGCGCCGTAGAACGAGGTGCGCTCCCCGCCGGAGCAGGTCGCGTTGTAGGCCGTCGGGCCCGCCGGAATCAGCGGCACCGGGTTGTAGACGCCCTCCGGGCAGGACAGGGACACCGAGGTGTCCCCCAGGAACGCCGCCAGGTCACCCGCGGTCAGGCCGGGGTGCGCCGACAGCGCCAGCGCCGCGACACCGGTGGCGTGCGGGCCGGACATCGAGGTGCCCTGCTTGTACCCCCACCCGTTGGTGCGGGTGGTGGTGTTGAAGGTCGTCGACAGGATGCCGTCGGTCAGGGTCGACTTCACGCCCTGCGTACGGAACCGGGTGTCACCACCCGGGGCCGTCACGTCCACCACGCCCAGCCCGTACGAGGAGTAGTAGCTCTTCGCACCGGTCGGGCCGACCGCCGAGACGGTCACCACGCCCGGAGCCTCCGCGGGGAGGTCCATGCAGGCGCTGGTGAGGTTCTCCCGCGCCTCCGGCGTCCCGTCGTCCGGGCTGCCGTAGTCGGAGAGCTTGTGCGCCAGGTCGTAGTTCGAGTTGCCGGCGGACGCAACGTTGAGCACGCCCTGGCTGTTCGAGTAACGAATGGCGCGCTGCACGGCCTGCCACACCGGACGCTGGCGGGCGTCGTAGCGGCAGTTCAGCTCCCACGGGTCGATGTAGTAGCTGTTGTTGGTGACCCGCATGCCGTGCGTGGCGGCCCACATGAACCCGCAGACCGCGGCCTCCGGGTAGATGTAGCCGTCGTCGTTGACCACCTTGACGGAGGCGACCTTGACGCCCGGTGCGATGCCGGTCACGCCGACGCCGTTGACGGCGGCGGCGATGGTGCCGGCCACGTGGGTGCCGTGGTCGCTGGTGGTCGGGTTCCACGCCGCCTCGGAGGTGTCGGCGACGCCGCCGAGGCAGGACGTGCTCTTGTCCTTGGCGATCTGGGTCGCCAGGTCGGGGTGGGTGCTGGAGATGCCGCTGTCCAGCACGCCGACGACGACGTTCGAGCTGCCGGCGTTCACCGCCTGCGCCTGCGGGACGTGGATCATGTCCATGTCCCACTGCTGCCCGTAGAGGGGCTCGTTGGTCGGGCCGCCGGTGGCGCTGGCGACGTCGGCCGCGGAGACCTCGACGGTCTCGCCCTCGTCGAGGGCGGTGCCCAGGCCGGTGGTGGCCGCGACCGACTCGACGCCCGTGCCCGCCACCCGGGTGGCGAAGTCCGGGTTGGTCGACCGGACGACGAGCACGCCGATCTGCTTGTAGGCGGCGACCACGGTGCCGTTGGCGGCCGCCACCCGGGCGGCGGCCTGGTCGGTGTTGGCGCCCTGCGGGGCGAGGACCAGGTAGGAGGTGTCCGGTCCGGTGGCCGCCGCCGGTGCCAGCCCGCTGGTGAGGGCGAGACCGACGCCGAGCGTCACGGCGGACGCGGCGGCCAGTGTCTTGCGACGGAGGTTCTTCACACAGACTCCCAGGGTGCCGTTCCAGCCGAGCCCCACCACCTGGCGGGCAGCGGGCCGGCGGAAGACGGGCGGGTTGCCCACCTTCGATGAAAGAGCGTAGGGAGTCGATTGTGACGTTACACACATCCGTTCGGTCAGACAAAAACTGTCAGACGGTGGCAAGCGTGTAGGGAATCTCGTCGAGCAGCTCACGGGCGAGAAAGCCGATCCGGCCGTACCGCGGCACCAGGCGCTGGCCGCTCACCGCGTGCGCGAAGGCGGCCCAGCAGGCGGCCTGCGCCGGCTCGACGCCCCGGGACAGCAGGCCGGCCAGCAGACCGGCCCGGACGTCACCACTGCCCGACGTGCCGAGACCGGCGTCGCCGCTCTCCTCCCGCCACCCCTCGCCGTCCGGGCTGGCAATGTGGCCGTAGAGCGAGACCACCGCGTCGTACCGGCGGGCGAGCTCGGCCGCCTCCGCGTCCAGGTCGTCGCCCGGCTCCCGGCCCAGCAGGTGCCGGGCCTCGGTGAGGTTGGGCGTGAGCACCACCGGCCGGCCGGAGCCGACCAGCAGGTCGGGTTCGTGGCTCAGCGCGCCGAGGGCGTACGCGTCCAGCACCAGCGACGTGTCCGGCGAGGCCGCGTCGAGCACCAGGTGCAGCAGTCCGCGGGTGGCGTCGATGTCCTTGAGCCCGGGACCCAGGGCCACCACGTCCGCCTCGGTCACCAGCTCGCCGAGCAGCTCGCCCGGGCCGCCCTCGACCGCACCGTCGCGGGTCTCCGGCAGGCCGACCACCAGCGCCTCGGGCACCTGGATGCTGAGCGCGGTGGCGGTGGACTCGGCGGCGGCCAACTGCAGCACCCCGGCGCCGGCCCGCAGCGCGGCCACTCCGGCGAGCAGCACCGCCCCGGGGGTGAACCGGGACCCGCCGACCACCAGTACCGTGCCGCGGGCCTCCTTGCCGCCGGTGGGGACGGGCAGGGCCCACTCCCGCAGCAGCGCGGGCGTGATCACCCGGACCTCAGACCGGCTCGGCATGGACCTCGTCCTCCCTGGTGGGACGCGCGCCCTGCTGGCGCAGGTGGGCGACG
The DNA here is from genome assembly GCF_003857015.1 of Micromonospora globispora. Classification (GTDB taxonomy): domain Bacteria; phylum Actinomycetota; class Actinomycetes; order Mycobacteriales; family Micromonosporaceae; genus Micromonospora; species Micromonospora globispora. Next base: position 6,423 of record NZ_QGGF01000250.1, read on the forward strand.
TCGTTGAACACGTCCGGGGTCAGCCGCCCGTCGGCGTCCGCCGACCAGCCGGTGACCGAGCAGTTGGCGATGACGTACTCCCGGGTGAGCGCCATCAGCTCCGGCTCGGTGAGGCCCTCCACCAGGTACCGGAGCAGGAAGACCAGGGCGTCGTGGCCGAAGAGCAGCACCCGGCGGCCCTCGTGGTCGCGGCGCAGGTCGCCGAGGAGGGCGCGCAGTCGCAGCGCCACGTCCGTCCAGGACTCGCCGCCCGGGGGCCGGTAGTAGAACTTGCCCAGCCGGGACCGGCGTTCCGCCTCTGTCGGGTACCGCCGCCGCACCCCGTGTCCGGTGAGCCCGTCGAGGATGCCCAGCTCGCGATCGCGCAGCCGCTCGTCCCGGCTGACCGGGATGCCGGTGCCCGCCAGGGCCAGCTCGGCGGTCTGCACGGCCCGCAGGTACGGCGACACCACCGCCACGTCCGGCCGACGCGCCTCCGGCAGGCCGGCCAGCCAGCGGCCGGTGGCCCGGGCCTGGTCCTCGCCGGTCGGAGAGAGCGGCACGTCGGCGTCCCGATGGGTCAGCTCGATCAGCTCGGCCCCGGACGCCTCCGCCGCGGTCGCCGCGACGTTCGCCGTGCTCTCGCCGTGCCGCACGATCCAGAGCGCTCCCAGTTCCGCCATGCGGCTTGCGGTACCCGGGCCCCGCACCGGGTAACCGTGCCGGTCGGCGGGTCGGCCCATGGCCGATACGGCCCGGGCGGGTGCCGGTTACGGGGGCGTGAACCAGGCGGGGGCGGGTAAGCGCTGGCTCCACCGAGAAGCCGACGCATTGGGGAGGTGTGCCGTGGCGACCATGGTCAAAGAGCCGGCCAGCCCGGTCAAGGACAAGAACTACGACCTGATCCACGCGGTGCAGATGTCACTGAAGCACATCTGGCAGATGGAGACGTACATCGCCGACGCGGAACAGCGGGGCGACACCGAGCTGGCCACCTGGTTCCGCAAGATCCAGGAGAACAACCGCAAGGCCGGCGAGCAGGGCAAGAAGATGCTCATGGAACGGATGCAGCGGGAGAACGGCTGATCCGTACGCGATGACCGGACGGGCGATGCGCCCGTCCGGTCGCCGCGTGTCCTCAGGCCGGCACGCTGGACGGGGCGGCGCGCCGTGGCATCGACCGGGCAGAATGTTCATCGCCGTCCCACGGGCGGCGACGGAAGTCCGGTCCAGGGAGGACGGCGTACGGATGACGGTCATCAGGGGTCTGCGGGAAGCGCTCTTGCTCTTCCTCATCGCGGTGGTGGTGATCGCGGTCGCCGTGGGGATCTGGGTCGGGGTGAGCGGGGGCGACTTCACCCACCGGCTCGGCATCGCCTTCATGGTGGTCGGCGCGCTGATCGGGATGACCGGGGATCTGACGCTGAGTCGGATCGAGACGATGCCGGCGCGTTCCGTGTTCGGGCTGGCACCCGAGCGGGAGGGCGCGGGTGGAGGACGGGTGCTCACCGGCGTCGGCATCTTCCTGTTCGTCGCGGTGCCGCTGATCGCGGTCGGCGTCCTGCTCGTCGCCTGACAATCCGTTTCCTCTCATGACGCAGGAGTAAGCGCATGATTGGATGTCCTACCTTGCGGTGGGACGGTCCCGGTCTTGCCCGCGGTGGCGGTGCCGGGTTGACGTTTCACAGCCACCGGCACCGCGAGCGGGGTCTTACGGTCGGCTCCACGTCCGTTTAGCGTCTCCGGGCCACTCCCGGCGACGGTGGCCGCCAGAGCGGCCAAATTGCGTGCGGCGTTGACGTCCCGGTCCAGGACCAGGCCGCATGGTGTGCAGGTGAAGGTGCGTTCGGACAGGGCTAGTTTGGTTCTCACCGCGCCGCAGCCCGAGCACGTCTTGGAGGAGGGATACCAGCGGTCGGCCACCATCAGGCGGCTGCCGTACCACTGTGTCTTGTAGGCCAGATGTCGGCGGATCTCGGCGAAGCCGGCGTCGGCGATCCGCCGCGCCAGCCTGCGGTTACGCAGCATGCCGGCGACGTTGAGGTCTTCGATCACGATCGTGCCGTAGGTGGCGGCGAGGCGGGTGGTGAGCTTGTGCAGGCCGTCACAGCGCAGGTTCGCCACCCGGAGGTGCACTCGGCTGAGTTGGCCGCGCACCCGCTCCCACCGTTTCGATGCATCTCGGCGGGTGCGCCGGTCCGGCGCCACCTTGCGGGATAGCCCACGGCTGATCCGGCGTAGCTTCCGCAGGGCGGCTTCAAGCTGCCGTGGGTTCGGCACCGGTTCGCCGGTGGACAGCACCGCCAAGTGCCTCACCCCAAGGTCCACGCCGACCGTCGCGCAGGGACGGGCGGGGGTGCGTTGCGCACGCTCAACCTCGCAGGTGAACGACACGTACCAGCGGTGACCGTCGCGGCGCACCGTGGCGGACAGGATCCGGGCGGTGCCGGCCTCCAGCCGGCGGGCGAGTTTGCGGGCTGACTCGTGCAGCTTCAACCGGCCCAGCCGGGGCAGCACCACATGCTGACGATCCGGCTCCACTCGAATGGCCCCGGTGGTGAACCGCACCGATGGGGTCGACCGGCGGCGCGACTTGAACCTCGGGAATCCGACCCGGCGTCCGCAGCGCTTACCAGAGCGGGAGGCGGCCCAGTTCGTCAACGCCCGGGCGAGAGCGTCCAGGCCGGTGTTGTACGCCTCCTTCGAGTAATCCCGCCACCACGGCGCTACCTCATCCTTCGCCGCGTTCCACGACCGACGCAGCGCCGGCAGAGACCAGCCGATCGCAGGGGTGAGTTCCTCCTCACAGACGCCGTAACTGCGTTCGGCGGCCCGCTGATCCAGCACCGCCTTGACCCGCTCGAGTCCCCAGTTGTACGCCATGCGGGCGGCGCCCGCATGAGCTGCCAACGCCCGCTGCTGCGCAGGGGACAGGTCAAGGGCGAACCGATACGCCTGGACGACGCTCAGCCTCTCCCGGTGCCCCACGCCCGGCACCCTAACCACCCGGTACGACATACACCCCAGCCAGCCGCACCCGCCCCCGCCGCTGCGGCGCCAGACACCCGACCCACACCCCGCCACAACGCACCCACAACGCAGGGCCACTCACCCAGAGGCACCACCGCTTACCAGCGCCTACTCGACCGGCAACAGTTAACTACCCCGCGACCCGGCCACCGACGTCGTACGGTGTCAGGCGTGGCGACCACGGCGGCGGAGGAGATCCGGGTGGGGGAGCGGCTGGTCCGCGTCTCCAACCCCGACAAGCCGTACTTCCCGGAGCGCGGACTGACCAAGTTGGACGTCGTCCGCTACTTCCTCGCCGTCGGCGACGGCATCCTGCGCGCGTTGCGGGACCGCCCGACGATGTTGGAGCGCTGGCCGCGCGGCGTCTTCGAGGGTGCGAAGGTGGCCACCCGGGCGGACAACCGCGGCGACGCGTTCTACCAGAAGCGGCTGCCCGCCGGGGCGCCCGACTGGGTGCGCACCGCACACATCACGTTCCCGAGCGGGCGCACCGCCGACGAGATGGCCCCGAGCGAGCTGGCCGCGGTGATCTGGGCGGTCAACCTGGGCACCCTGCGCTTCCACCCGTGGCCCGTCTCGGCCGCCGACGTGGAGCACCCGGACCAGCTCCGCATCGACCTGGACCCGATGCCCGGGGTCGACTTCGCCCAGGTCGTTCCGGTCGCCCACGAGGTCCGGGCGTTCCTCGACGAGCTGGGGCTGGTGGGCTACCCGAAGACCACCGGCGGGCGGGGCCTCCACATCTACCTGTCCATCGAGCCGCGGTGGAGCTTCGGCGAGTGCCGGCGGGCGGTGCTGGCCCTGGGCCGGGAGATGCAGCGCCGGCTGCCGGAGCTGGTCACCACCACCTGGTGGCGGGAGCAGCGGGACCGGCCGGTCTTCGTGGACTACAACCAGATGGCCCGGGACCACACCGTGACCTCGGCGTACTCGATCCGGCCGACGCCCCGGGCGCTGGTCTCCGCGCCGCTGGACTGGTCGGAGCTGGACGACGTGCGGCCGGAGGACTTCGACGTGGTCACCATGCCGGCCCGGTTCGCCGAGCGCGGCGACCCGCACGCCGGCCTGGACGACCGCCCGTTCTCCCTGGAACCGCTGCTGGAGCTCGCCGACCGGGAGGGGCTGGAGGCCCCGCCGGAGCGCTGATCCTCACTGCCACGGGTTCTGCCCGCCGTCGAACTCCTCGAAGACCAGCCAGCTGCGGGTGGAGAGCACCCCGGCGATGCCCTGTACCCGGTCCAGCACCACGTCCCGCAGGGTGGCGTTGTCCGGCGCCCGGACCAGGGCCAGCACGTCGTGCTCACCGCTGAGCAGCGCGACATGCTCGATGTAGCGCACCCGGGCCAGCTCCGCCGAGACCTCCCGCCAGGTGTTCTGCTGGATGGTCAGCGCGATGTACGCCGACGTTCCCAGCCCGGCCTGCTCCGGCGCCACCTGAGCCCGGAAACCGGTGATCACCCCGTCCCGCAGCAGCCGCTCCACCCGGGCGTACGCGTTGGTCCGGGAGACGTGCACCCGTTCGGCCAGCGTACGGATGGAGAGGCGGCCGTCGCGGACCAGTTCGTGCAGGATCCGCCGGTCCACCTCGTCCAGCGGCCCGGCCGAACGTCCCGTCTCACCCGCCGTGCCCGGTGTGGGCCCGGTCTCCTGGCTCATGGACGCCTCCCCTGGATGCCATTCGTCCCACGTTCATCGTGGATCTTGAGTCAATCATCCAACAGCAGGAGCATAGGGCCACCACACGTCCAGGAGGTCCCCGCCGTGACGACCACACCCCAGGCGGTCCGCAGGGCATCCCCGCGCACCCGCCGGCCGGCCACCCCGGCCGTACCCGATCCGTCGGACGGCCTGCTGCCGCGTACCGAGCCGGTCCGACTGCTCGACCCGGACGGCACCCCGCTGCCGCCCCGCGACGACTACCCCGAGCCGCCTGTCGAGGCGCTGCGCGAGATGTACCGCCGGATGGTGGTCGGCCGCCGCTTCGACATCCAGGCCACCGCGCTGACCAAGCAGGGCCGGCTCGCCGTCTACCCGTCCTCCCGGGGTCAGGAGGCCTGCCAGGTCGGCGCCGTCCTGGCGCTGCGCGACACCGACTGGGTCTTCCCCACCTACCGGGAGTCGATGGCGCTGACCGCCCGCGGCATCGACCCGGTCGAGGTGCTCACCCTGCTGCGCGGCGACTGGCACTGCGGATACGACCCCGCGCAGCGGCACACCGCCCCGCAGTGCACCCCGCTCGCCACCCAGTGCGTGCACGCCGCCGGGCTGGCCTACGGCGAGTCGTACCAGGGTCGGGACACCGTGGCGCTGGCTTTCATCGGCGACGGCGCCACCAGCGAGGGCGACTTCCACGAGGGGGTCAACTTCGCCGCCGTGTTCAAGGCCCCGGTCGTCTACTTCGTGCAGAACAACAAGTACGCGATCAGCGTCCCGCTGTCCCGGCAGACCGCCGCGCCGAGCCTCGCGTACAAGGGCGTCGGCTACGGCGTGCCCAGCGAGCAGGTCGACGGCAACGACCCGGTGGCCGTGCTCGCCGTGCTGAACCGGGCCGTCGAGCACGCCCGTTCCGGCAAGGGTCCGTTCCTGGTCGAGGCGCACACCTACCGGATGGAGCCGCACACCAACGCCGACGACGCCACCCGCTACCGGGACGCCGAGGAGGTCGAGGCGTGGCGCGACCGGGATCCGGTCGCCCGGCTGGAGACGTACCTGCGCGCCCGCGGCGTGCTCGACGACGCCGCCGTCGCGGCGATCGCCGACGAGGCCGAGGCGTACGCCGCGGAGCTGCGCGACCGGATGAACGCCCAGCCCACAGTCGACCCGCTCAGCCTCTTCGAGCACGTCTACGCGGAGCCGACCCCGCAGCTGGTCGAGCAGCGCGAGCAGGTCCGCGCCGAGCTGGCCGCCGCCCGCGACGAGGAGGGGGACGCCTGATGGCCACCATGACCATGGCGAAGGCGCTCAACGCCGCGCTCGCCGACGCGATGCTCGACGACGAGCGGGTGGTCGTCTTCGGCGAGGACGTCGGCCAGCTCGGCGGCGTCTTCCGGATCACCGACGGGCTGCAGGCCCGCTTCGGTGACAAGCGCTGCTTCGACACCCCGCTCGCCGAGGCCGGCATCGTCGGCTTCGCGGTCGGCCTGGCGATGTCCGGCCTGCGCCCGGTGGTCGAGATGCAGTTCGACGCGTTCTCCTACCCGGCGTTCGAGCAGATCGCCTCGCACGTGGCGAAGCTGCGCAACCGCACCCGGGGCGCGCTCAGCGTGCCGATCGTCATCCGAGTGCCGTACGCCGGCGGGATCGGCGGCGTCGAGCACCACTGCGACTCGTCCGAGGCGTACTACGCGCACACCCCGGGTCTGAAGGTGGTCACCCCGGCCACCGTCGAGGACGCGTACTCGCTGCTGCGCGAGGCGATCGCCGACCCCGACCCGGTCGTCTTCATGGAGCCGAAGAAGCTCTACTTCTCCAGCGCCGAGGCGGAGCTGCCGGCGCGTACCGCGCCGTTCGGCACGGCCGTGGTCCGCCGGGCCGGCGCCGACGCCACCCTGGTCGCGTACGGCCCGGCGGTGCCGGTCGCGCTGGAGGCCGCCGAGGCCGCCCGCGAGGAGGGCTGGGACCTCGAGGTGGTGGACGTGCGCAGCATCGTGCCGTTCGACGACGCCACCGTCACCGCCTCGGTCCGCAGGACCGGCCGGTGCGTGGTGATCCAGGAGGCGCAGGGCTTCGCCGGCGTCGGCGCGGAGATCGCCGCCCGGGTGCAGGAGCGCTGCTTCCACGCGCTGCACGCCCCGGTGCTGCGGGTGTCCGGCCTGGACATCCCGTACCCGGCGCCGATGCTGGAGCACACCCACCTGCCCTCGGTCGACCGGGTGCTCGACACCGTCGCCCGGCTCCAGTGGGACGACCAGCCGGACGCCCGGTGGGTGGCGGCATGAGCACCGTGACCGGGACCCGCGACTTCCTCCTGCCCGACCTGGGGGAGGGGCTGAGCGAGGCGGAGATCGTCGAGTGGCGGGTGGCGATCGGCGACGTGGTCACCGTGGACCAGTCGGTGGTCGAGGTGGAGACCGCCAAGGCGGTCGTGGACGTGCCCTGCCCGTACGCCGGTCGGGTCGTCGCGCTGCACGGCGCGCCGGGTGAGGTACGCCCGGTCGGCCAGCCGCTGATCACCATCGCCCCGCTCGACGGCGACGGGGAAACCGGCGACGAGCCCGCCGGGCACGCCACCTACCGCGAGGAGGAGCGGGCCGGCTCCGGCAACGTGCTGATCGGGTACGGCACCGGGCACAGCGGGCAGGGCC